>JALYUM010000188.1 GCA_030853745.1 Pseudomonadota bacterium
GCTTCCCAATTCGTTCGAGACGGCCTGTTCACTCACCGAAACCAGCAACAAAATCGAACGCAAATTCGGCCGGAGCCGCGCCTTATTGGAAATTACGAGAAAGTGCGGTTATTAGAGGTGGCCTTAATACATTCCCTATAGATTCATCGTAATCAGGCGCACGGCTTTTTACGCCGCACGCCTGATAATTACATGCGACTTTACTTATCCGGCTTGCCCTTTTTTACGGCGGCTCAGCGCAATACCCAGAATGCCGAAGCCCAGTAAGGCGATTGATGTCGGCTCAGGCACCTCGACCGCGACATTTGAAAAAACAAAGCTGATGTCAGCGTAGTTGAAATCGCCACCGCCCTGCAGATCTTCGAACGAAACGTAAGTGCCAGCGCTCAAAAGAGGGTCGCCCAGATAGGCCGCCGAATACACATGGTTGACAAAGTCACTGTTCAGGCTGGCCTGTGAATACCACGGGCCGATACCGCCTGGCAAGATATTCGACAGAACAAAGACCAGGATGTCGCCTTGCGTCACAGCTCCGAAGTTGAATGCCTGTCCATAGATCGACGTCTGGTTATTCAGCCCGTGGACATTCGTCGCGACACCGTTAACCAGCAGGGTCAAATCGTTCGTATAGCTGGCCGTGGAACCGGCAAAATATCCAATCAAGTCACTGGTCGTAGCAGCAGTGAAAGTATAGACCGCGGCATTCTGCGTGCCTATTGGCGAATATGGCGTGGGCACGGCGTTGGCTATACCACTAGCTGCCAGGGCGAATACCACTGACAATGTCACAAAAATGTTTTTCATTATTATTCCCTATGGGTTAATCGAGCTTTATTGGTATGCAATAACCAGGCCAGAACAAGGAAAACATTCGTAATCAATTACTTATGCGTGGCTCATCAAATCATTAAAAATAAACTGTAAGTTATTTCGACAAATATACTAAAACTATACTTTTCATTGGGAATTAATGTAGATAAAAATTGTCGACATATGTTCTGTAAATACACAGTAAGATATAGTTCGAAACTCTAATTTTTGTCCTGCAATAAAAAGTTTTTGCGCTGTGGATTTTATATTTTAATTAGTTATTATTCATTTTCCCGCGAATACAAAATTGACGGCCAATTTAACAATAGCCGTGACGATAGAACTATTGTTAATGAGCAGGTTTTCAGCAGTGCTGCAAAAATTAAAGCGGGCCATTACGCGGAAATTTCCTGCGAAGGGATCGTGGACGGCTTCACCGGCCAACGAACCAATCCACAAAAGTCAAGTCAGTCAGCAGCGTTTCTGCGCACGTTCTTCGGCGGTTTTTGGCCCGAATTTCGTGACTACAAGAAATTTTTTCGGTGTCGATATGGGCGGCCGGCGATCAGTCAAGAAAATTTATGGAGCAGCGCAGCGCAGGTGAAGCCACTGGCGTTGTCTACCGCATGCAGATTTTGATGGCGCGATCGTTGAGGACGGCTTTGCGCGTGCCTGGTTGAGAGCCTGCCCGCATACCTTGTGGACCAACTGAGCTTGATGTTGAAGACGCGCGAATAAGGTATCCAGTTCGGCCTGCACGCTCATACGCATACCCATCAGCGTAATAGTGACGAGCTCCTCAAAGGCAATTTGCGAACGTCTGAAAAGGCTGCCGGATGATCGATATGGCGGGCGTCGTCAAGAAATCTGTCGCCAGATCGTGGCGAGACTTTCCCCACAAGAGTGCGCCCTGCCGGGCGCACCACAAAAAAAGCAGCCCGAAGGCTGCTCTCTGGCGACGTACAACCGTGCTTAGAACTGAGCCTCGTCGAGCGCCAGTACACCGGCGCTGCCGTCGATGATGGATGTGCGCAACCCTGCTGCCTGGGTCAGGAAATGGTCGGCAAAAAAGCGCGCGGTGGCAATTTTTGCGCGCATGAACGATGCATCGCCCTCGCCCGCATCGAGTTTGCACTGCGCCACGATGGCCGCGCGCGCCATCTGCCAGCCACCGAGCACGATGCCGGCCAGTTTCAGGTACGTCACACTGCCCGCAAATACAGCTTTGATGTCCGACTTGGTATTGTTCACCACGAAGTCGACCACTTCCTCGAGCGCATCGCTGGCGGCACTCAACTGGCGCAGGATCGCCGCCATGTCGGTGCCGTCACGCACGGCCAGTTGCTCTTGCGTGTCGCGCACACGCGCGAGGATGGTTTTTGCTGTGGCGCCGCCATCGCGCACGGTTTTGCGGCCCACCAGGTCGTTGGCCTGGATGGCCGTGGTGCCCTCATAAATGGTCAGGATCTTGGCGTCACGGTAGTGCTGGGCAGCGCCGGTTTCTTCAATAAAACCCATGCCGCCGTGCACCTGCACGCCATCGCGCGCGACGTTTTCCGACAGCTCCGTCGACCAGCCCTTGATGATCGGCACCAGGTATTCATAGATGGCCAGGTTCAGCTTGCGCGTCTCGGCATCGGGATGATGATGGGCCAGGTCGGACAGTCCCGCACCCACGTACGCGAGCGCGCGCGCGGCCTCGGTCTGGGACCGCATCGACATCAGCATGCGGCGCACATCCGGGTGATGGATGATGGAAACAGGACCGGAAGAACCGGCCAGGTCGCGCGACTGCACACGGTCCTTGGCGAACGCCACTGCCTGTTGATAGGCGCGGTCGGCCAGGCCGATGCCCTGCAGACCCACGCCGAAACGCGCCGCATTCATCATGATGAACATGTACTCGAGGCCGCGGTTTTCTTCACCGACCAGCGTGCCGATGGCGCCGCCGTTGTCGCCGAATTGCAGCACCGCAGTCGGGCTGGCCTTGATGCCGAGCTTGTGCTCGATGGACACGCAGTGCGCATCGTTGCGCGCACCCAGCGTGCCATCGGCATTGATCAAGAACTTCGGCACGATGAATAGCGAAATACCTTTGACGCCCGGTGGCGCATCGGGCGTGCGCGCCAGCACCAGGTGGACGATGTTTTCAGTGAGATCGTGCTCGCCGTACGTGATATAGATCTTAGTGCCGAACACTTTATACGTGCCATCGCCCTGCGGCACGGCGCGCGTGCGCACGGCTGCCAGGTCCGACCCGGCTTGCGGCTCGGTCAGGTTCATGGTGCCGGTCCATTTACCCGACACCAGGTTTTCCAGGTACGTTTTTTTATCGGCCTCGGAACCCGCCGTCAGCAGCGCTTCGATCGCGCCATCCGACAACAGGGCCACCAGCGCGAACGAGATCGATGCGGCGTTCAGCATTTCGATGCACGGCGTGGCCAGCAGTTTCGGCAAGCCCTGGCCGCCAAAATCGACCGGGTGCTGCACGCCCTGCCAGCCAGCTTCGGCAAACGCTGCGTGCGCTTCCTTGAAACCTTTGGAGGTGGTGACCTGGCCGTCGTGCCAGTAGCTCGGTTCCTTGTCGCTGGAGTGATTCAGCGGGGCAATCACGTTGCCGCAGAACTTGGCGTTTTCTTCGAGGACCGCTTCGACGGTGTCCAGCGTGGCGTCTTCACAGCCAGGCAACTGGTTGATATCGGCCAGGCCGGCCAGTTCGTTCATGACAAACAACATGTCTTTCAGGGGGGCTTTGTAGCTCAAAATCGTCTCCTCGTTATCCTGTTAGTTGCGTACAAAATTTCATTCACCTGACGTTAAAACGTCACCCCCGCGCAGGCGGGGACCCATAACATCTTCGATTCATTGCAACATTGATCGTAAGTGGTATAGGTCCCCGCCTTCGCGGGGATGACGGTTTGGAGGGCAGCGATGGAAATCTCCCTCCCGTTGATGCGCGCTCTGTTAGCCCAGCGCTTTGACCAGCTCCGGCACGATCTCGAACAGGTCGCCGACGATGCCGTAATCTGCCACCGAGAAAATCGGCGCTTCCGGATCTTTATTGATGGCGACGATGGTCTTCGAATCCTTCATGCCGGCCAGATGCTGGATCGCGCCGGAAATACCGACTGCGATGTACAGCGTTGGCGCCACGATCTTGCCAGTCTGGCCCACTTGCCAGTCGTTTGGCACGTAGCCGGCGTCGACCGCAGCGCGCGAGGCACCCATCGCCGCGCCCAGCTTGTCGGCCAAAGGCTCGAGCAATTTAAAATTGTCGCCGGAACCCATGCCGCGCCCACCCGACACGATGATTTTGGCAGCGGTCAGTTCAGGACGGTCGGACTTGGCCAGCTCGCGGCCGACGAACGTCGATTTACCCGAGTCGGCTACTGCTGTAACGGTTTCCACCGCAGCTGAACCGCCGATGGCAGGCGCCGCATCGAAGCCGGTGCCGCGCACGGTGATGACTTTCACCGCATCGCTCGACTGCACGGTGGCAATGGCGTTACCGGCGTAGATCGGGCGCTCGAACGTATCGGGCGAATCGACCTTGGTGATTTCGGAAATTTGCGCCACGTCCAGCTTGGCAGCAACGCGCGGCAGGATGTTTTTGCCGTACGCGGTGGCCGGGGCCAGGATGTGCGAATAGGCGCTGGCGAGGGCCAGGGCCTGCTCGGCAACGTTCTCTGCCAGGCCATCGGCAAAATGCGGCGCATCGGCGACCAGCACTTTGGTGACGCCGGCGATCTGCGCAGCTTGTTCTGCGGCAGCGCCGCAATTACTGCCGGCAACCAGCACGTGGACGTCGCCACCGCAGGCAAGCGCCGCGGTCACGGTGTGGTGGGTGCTGCCCTTCAGGCTGGCGTTGTCGTGTTCGGCAATGACTAAAGCGACCATGATGTTCCTTCTTTTATATTTGGAAGCGCGGTGGGAGGCGCTGAAAACTCAAATGACTTTGGCTTCGTTGCGCAGCTTGGCAACCAGCGTCGCCACATCCGGCACCTTGATACCGGCCGAACGTTTGGCCGGCTCAACCACTTTCAGCGTTTTCAGGCGCGGAGTCACGTCAACACCGAGGTCTTCCGGCTTGACAACTTCCAGCGGCTTCTTCTTGGCCTTCATGATGTTCGGCAACGTCACATAGCGCGGCTCGTTCAGGCGCAGGTCGGTAGTGATGATGGCCGGCAGGCTCAAAGCCAGCGTTTCCAGGCCGCCATCGACTTCACGGGTAACCGTCACTTTGCCGTCTTCCAGCACGACTTTCGACGCAAACGTCGCCTGTGGCCAACCCAGCAGTGCCGCCAGCATCTGGCCGGTCTGGTTGGAGTCGTCGTCAATGGCTTGCTTGCCGAGGATGATCAGTTGTGGCTGCTCTTTGTCCGCCAACGCTTTCAACAACTTGGCCACGCCGAGCGGCTCGGTGTCGCCGGCAGTTTCCACGAGAATGGCGCGGTCGGCGCCGATGGCCATGCCGGTGCGCAGCGTTTCCTGGCACTGCGTCACGCCGATCGAGACAGCCACTACCTCGGTAACCTTGCCGGCTTCCTTCAGGCGCATCGCTTCTTCGAGGGCGATTTCGTCGAACGGGTTCATCGACATCTTGACGTTGGCGATATCGACGCCACTGCCGTCGGACTTGACGCGGACTTTGACGTTGTAATCGACAACGCGCTTGACGGGTACCAGAACTTTCATGGGGTGCCTTTGAGAAATAAGGTTGGTGACTGCCTAAAGTGACCTGAATTATAAGAGAAAAACGTCTTCCACGCGAAATTAAAGCACGATCGTGCGATTTTTAGGTAGAAGGAAGCGTCTAATTCCGACGCAGCGCCACGATTACTTGCGGCGCATCAGGAAAGTAAATTCACCGTTGATGTGGGTGTGGGCGAGCAGCGCGTTGCCGGTTTGCTTGGCAAACGCCTGAAAGTCGCGCACGGAACCGGTATCGGTGGCAACGATGCGCAACACTTGCCCGGTTTCCATGTCAGCCAATGCTTTCTTGGCTTTGAGAATTGGCAGTGGACAGTTCAGGCCACGGGCATCCAGATCCTTGTGGAATTCCATGATGTCGCTGTCAACGGTGGTATCGATCATTGCTTGCCTGCTGGGGATGGTAGTACTCATTTTACGCATAGTACTCCGATTCCCGGAACATGACGCGCTGCACCAAATTTATAGACTATTCGTTGCGTGATCGCAACTTGCAATTTTTTTGTTGCGTTAATTGAAGCACATGTGCACAAAACACCAACATTACGACCGCCCCGGTCCCAACCTGGGGCGATCGATTCAGCAGGTCAGGCGCGCTCGCTGATCCACGCCGCCACGCCTGCCAAGGCCTGCTCCAGTCCAGCTGGTTCGGTGCCGCCAGCTTGCGCCATATCGGCCCGGCCGCCGCCCTTGCCACCAACTTGCTTGGCAACAAAATTGACCAGTTCGCCCGCCTTGACTTTGCCGGTGGCGTCCGCCGTGACGCCGGCAATCAGGCTGACCTTGCCGTCGATGACGCTGGCCAGCACGATGGCGGCAGTTTTCAGCTTGTCCTTGAGCTTGTCCATGGTTTCGCGCAGCGCGGTCACGTCAGCGCCGTCCAGTGTTGCTGCCAGCACCTTGATGCCATTTACGTCAACAGCCTTCGCGACCAGTTCATCGCCCTGCCCCGACGCCATTTTTGACTTCAGCGCCGCCAGTTCCTTTTCCAGCGACCTGACCTGATCCTGCACCTGGCCAATACGCGATGTCAGCTCTTCTGGATTGGTTTTCAGGGCGCTGGACGCTTCCTGCAGGCGGCGCGTCATGCCTTGCACCAGCGCCAGCGCGCCTTCACCCGTCACCGCTTCCACGCGGCGGATACCGGCTGCCACGCCGCTCTCGGCAATGATTTTAAACAGGCCGATGTCACCGGTGCGCGTAACGTGGACGCCACCGCACAGCTCTTTCGACGAGCCGATGTCGAGCACGCGCACTTCGTCGCCGTACTTTTCACCGAACAGCGCCATCGCGCCATGCTTGACGGCAGCATCAAACGACATGTTCTGCGCCTGCGTTGCGTGGTTTTCCAGAATTTCGCGGTTGACGATCACTTCGACGCGCGCAATTTCGTCCGCCGTCATCGGCGCATTGTGGCTGAAGTCGAAACGGGTTTTGTCCGGATCGACCAGTGAACCTTTTTGCGCGACATGGCCGCCCAGCACTTCACGTAGCGCCTTGTGCATCAGGTGCGTGGCCGAGTGATTGCGGATGGTGCGCGCCCGCTTGGCTTCATCCACCTGCGCATCGACCGTGTCGCCTACTTTCAGCGCGCCAGTTTGCAGCACGCCATGATGACCGAACACGTCAGCCTGAATTTTCAGCGTGTCTTCGACGTCAAACGCGTTCGCGCCATTGCCGATGATGCCGTGGTCGCCTACTTGCCCGCCAGACTCAGCATAGAAAGGGGTGGTATCCAGAACCACGATACCGGCCTGGCCTTCCTTCAGTTCCTGGACCGACACGCCTTCGCTGTACAACGCGATAACATGGGTGTTGTGCACCAGTTTCTCGTAGCCGACAAACTTGGTTTTTTCACCGGTGTACTCGACGCCGGCGGCCATCTTGAATTTGCCGGCAGCACGTGCGGTTTTCTTTTGCTGCGCCATCGCAGCGGTAAAGCCGGCTTCATCGAGCGTAATGCCACGTTCGCGGCAAATGTCCGCCGTAAGATCCAGCGGGAAGCCGTAGGTGTCGTACAACGTAAAGGCCGTGGCGCCATCCAGATTCTTGCTGTCCTTGGCCAACTGCGCCTCGAGGATTTTCATGCCGTTTTCCAGCGTTTCGCCGAAACGCTCCTCTTCCGCCTTCAGCACCTGTGCGACGCGTTCTTTGGCGTCCGCCAGTTCCGGATACGCAGCGCCCATTTCGATGCTCAGGTCTTCCACCAGCTTGTAGAAGAACGGCTTGGTCTGACCCAGCTTGTGCCCTTGACGCAAAGCGCGGCGCACGATACGGCGCAGCACGTATCCAGGGCCTTCGCTGGCCGGGATGACGCCATCGACGATCAGGAAACTGGCCGAGCGGATATGGTCGGCAATCACTTTCAGCGAGTTGTCGTGCAAGTCGGCGCAGGCGGTTTCGCGCGCAGCTGCCTTGATGAGTGCCTGGAACAGGTCGATTTCGTAGTTGCTGTGAACGTGCTGCAAAATGGCGGCAAGGCGTTCGAGGCCCATGCCGGTGTCGATTGACGGCTTCGGCAGCGGCGACATATTGCCGGCGTCATCGCGCACGAACTGCATGAACACCAGATTCCAGATTTCGATGAAGCGGTCGCCGTCTTCATCGGGCGAGCCTGGTGGGCCGCCTGGAATGTCGGCGCCGTGATCGTAGAACACTTCGGTGCAGGGGCCGCACGGGCCGGTATCGCCCATCTGCCAGAAATTATCCGACGCGTAACGCGCGCCCTTGTTGTCGCCGATGCGGATAATGCGTTCAACTGGTACGCCAATTTCGTTGGCCCAGATAGCGTAGGCTTCGTCATCTTCGAAATACACGGTGACGGTGAGTTTTTCAGCCGGCAATCCGTAGACTTTCGTCAGCAGTTCCCAGCAATAATTGATGGCGTCGCGCTTGAAATAATCGCCGAAGCTGAAGTTGCCCAGCATCTCGAAAAAGGTGTGGTGACGCGCGGTGTAGCCGACGTTTTCCAGGTCGTTGTGCTTGCCGCCGGCGCGCACGCAGCGCTGCACGGAGGTCGCGCGCGTGTACGGGCGCGAGTCGACGCCAAGGAACACGTCCTTGAATTGCACCATCCCGCTGTTGGTAAACAACATGGTGGGATCGTTACCGGGAACCAGCGAGCTGGAGCGGACAATCGCATGGCCTTTGGATTCGAAGAATTTCAGGAATTTGTCGCGGATGTCGGATGATTTCATGGCGTGGGGGCGAAGGATGGCAGCATGCTGATAAAGGAGACGATTATAGCCCAGCCCTGGGCGTCAACACACTACGCGAGCGTCGGCCCGATGAGGTCGAGGCGGTCTGTGCAGAGGCAATCGACGCCCCACGCACGCAGCGTGCGCGCCCGCGCCAGGCTGTTGACGGTGTAGCACAGCAGGCCGAAGCCGGCAGATTTTATGGCGTGGGTGGCTTGCGCCGTCAGATGTTGATGGTTGGTGTGGATGGCCACGGCATCCAGTGCCACGGCGTGCGCCTGCCAGTCGGTCGGGAGCCTGTCGAACAGGCAGGCGCGTTGCAATGCGGGCGCGGCAGTTTTTGCCGCAGCCAGCGCTGCCATGCTGAATGACGACAGCAGGGGCGCTGCAGGAGTGCCGAGATCGCCGGCAAACAGCACGGCGGCGATGCGCGCGACCACGGCACCGGTTTCTGCTTCGACACCAGGCACCGGCTTGATCTCGATGTTCATCCAGATGCCATGGGCTTTGCAATAGTGCGCGTAGTCGACAAACGCCGGCACCGGCTCGCCCGCATAAGCCGCACTGAACCAGCTCCCGGCGTCCATGGCGCGCAGTTCGGCACCGTCGTAATCTGAAACGTTGCCGCTGCCGGCGACGGTGCGGCCAAGATACGGATCGTGGATGACCACCGGCACGCCGTCGCGCGCCAGCATGACGTCGAATTCGACAGCGCGAAAGCCGCGCCGGTAGCCCTCTTCGACGGCGGCCAGCGTATTTTCCGGCGCCAGCGTGCCACCACCGCGATGGGCCACGACGCGGGCGTACGGCCAGGTCATGCCAGCGTCGCCACGAGCACCCAGCCCAGCGCCAGCAGGTTGAGCACAACGCTGATCCAGAACTGCAATTGAAAGCTGCGTTTGGCGGTCTTGTGACGCAGCGTTTGCTGGGCCAGCAACGCGCCCGGCCAGCCGCCGAACAGACCCATCAGCAGCAAGCGTTTCTCGGAGATGCGGCGCTGGCCCGAGCGGGCGGCCGACTTGTCGCGCGCGTAGTTGAAAAAAGCGATGACGCTGAAGAACCCGTACACGGCCACAACGGCGGGCAGGATGTCCATCAGGGTGGCGTGGGCGGCGTAGGTAGAGTCGATGAAAGGATGCATGCCGCCAGAGTAGGCGGACGCCGCGCGATTGTCCACCCGGAAATCCAGTTCCCTGCCGGAGGTACGGTATCGAACAGAGGCGTCGTATCGCGCGGCTTATGCTGCATGTCTTATCACATTACTCACCAGGAGACGCACCATGTCTTTCGATTTAGGCAGCTTGCTGCAGCAGTTTACGGGAGCGAATGCCAGCCCTGCCCATGCGGAGCAACAATTCGACCAGATCGCCCAGGCGGCGCCACAGGCACAGTTGTCGCAAGGCCTGGGCCAGGCCTTCCGCTCCGATCAGACGCCACCTTTCTCGCAAATGGCAGCGCAATTGTTTGGCAACAGCGATCCGAATCAGCGTGCCGGCATGCTGAATCAAATCTTGTCGAGCGTTGGTCCTGGCGTGCTGGCCTCGCTGGCCGGCGGTGGTCTGGGTCACTTGTTTGGTGGCAGCCAGAGCACCGGTCAGGTGCCGCAAATTACGCCTGAGCAGGCGTCGCAGATGACACCGGAACAGGTGCGCCAGATTGCCGAGCAGGCAGAACAGCACAACCCCAGCGTCATCGACCGCATGAGCGATTTTTATGCACAGCATCCCGGCCTGGTCAAAGGACTGGGCGGTGCCGCGCTGGCAATTGCTCTGGGCCACATGGCGCAGGGCATCCAGCGTAACTGATTTTTTCTTTCACGCTTTACACCAGCTGTACACCACGCTTTACACCACGCTTTACATCACATTTCACACCACAACAAGGACAACACCATGGGTATCCTCAGCAATATTTTCCACAAAATCTTCCCGGGTTCGCATCCAGCGGCACAGGGCCCTGCCCCAACCGCGCCGGCAGCCACCACCGCTGCACCTGTGGCCCCAACCGCTGCACCAGCACCGGCCGCAGCGCCAATGGAAGAAGTGGACGTCGAAGCAGTCCTCAGCGGCATGCAGGCATCCGCTGGGCAGACGCTGAACTGGCGCTCGTCGATCGTCGACCTGTTGAAACTGCTGGGCCTCGACAGCAGCCTGCAGTCGCGCAAGGAACTGGCAGCAGAACTGCACTACACCGGTGACACCGACGATTCAGCCTCGATGAATATCTGGCTGCATCGCCAGGTGATGAACAAGCTGGCGGCAAATGGCGGCAAAGTACCGGCCGATCTGAAAGACTAAGCCGGCAGGCTGGCACTGGCCGGCGTGCCGCACGAGAAGCAGTAGCGCGCAAATGCATTTTTGCGCGCCGTGCAGGCGGTGCAGCGATCGGCCAGGCCGATGCCGCAATGCGGGCAAAAATCGAGCGATGCGTCCTTCAGATCGATGCGTCGCTCGCAGCTCGGACACACGCTTTTCGCCAGCCGCGCCTGGGCCAAGTCGTAGCCGAGGGCCTGGCGCCGCAGGCTGTTCGGCATCGCCTCGTTTTCCTTCTGCCGGGCCAGGTAGCGATGCAGTGACACGATGGCATAGCGCCCCGCAATAATCGTTACGATAATCCCCACCACATAGCGCACATAGCCGCCATAACTTGGCAGGTACGGCACCATTTCGACGAAAAACGCCGACACTGCAAAAATAATGAAGCCCCACGCAAACGGCCAGTACTTGCCCTTGCGTTTTTTTGCAAACAGCCAGCCGGCAATCAGCAGCAGCGGCAAGGTCAGCGCCAGCCGGTAGGCGAAGACGCGCAGTTCCAGGCGCTGCATGGCGGCGGCATACGCGAGATGGGCCGGCCGCTCGAGCGTGTTCAGCCGGGCAAAAGCGCTGTCGAATTGCTGACTGGCGTCGAGCATGGTCTGACGCTGGACTTCAACTGCGCCCAGCGCACGACGTTCCTGGGCCGCCAGCGCATCGAGCGCTGCGGTCCGTTTGATGAGTTCGACGTCCTGATCGGGTAGCGCAGTGGCCTGGCGCGTGGCCACCCAGTTGTCGAACGTTTCGCGTGCGGACAAGGTATTGGCGCGCGCTACCGCATGCTTTCCCTCAGCCTGGTCGAGCCGGGCTTTGGCGGCGTCGCGCTGGGCCAGCGCCTGATCGCGCTGAGCCTGCACGGCCTTCAGCGCAGTCGGGTCGATGAATTGCTCGACCGTCAGCGGTGTTTCGATGCCCCCCAAATTGCCGACAATGACACCGCCAAGACCGTTCAGGAAAGCAGCAAATGCCAGGGCCACCAGCCACAGTGCACGCTGCAGCCATTTTTCAGTGAGGCGTAGTCCTCTGCTCATCGCGCAATCTCCAGGTCACCACCACGAGGCGACTATCGGTTGATGTCGCACAGTGGAGCGTCGCATGGATTGCGCTGATGGGCAAGTCGTCAGAAGTAAGACAGCCCCAGCGCGCGGCGCACTTCGTCGACGGTGCCGGCGGCAACGGCGCGGGCTTTCATCGTGCCTTCCTTGAGCATCTGCAGCACTTGCCCCTTGTCCTGCGCGTACTCCTCGCGGCGCGCGCGGATCGGGGCGAGCATTTCCTGCAGCACGGCATCGAGCCGTTTCTTGACGATGCTGTCGCCCAGGCCGCCACGGACGTAATGCGCTTTCATTTCCTCAAGCGCCGCCTTGTCGGTGTCGAACGCGTCAAGGTACAAAAACGCGACATTGCCTTCGAGGTGGCCAGGGTCGGCAACCAGCAGGTGCAGCGGATCGGTGTACACCTGCTTGACGGCGGCACGAATCTGGTCGGCGCTGTCGCCCAGGTTGATCGTGTTGCCAAGCGACTTGCTCATCTTGGCCTTGCCGTCGATGCCGGGCAGTCGACCGATTTCCGGTACCAAAGCCTTGGCTTCCACCAGGATGTCGCGGTTCACCAGTCGATTGAAACGGCGCACGATTTCATTGGTTTGCTCGATCATCGGGATCTGGTCTTCACCCACCGGCACCAGCGTTGCCTTGAAGGCGCTGATGTCGGCAGCCTGACTGGCTGGATAGGTCAGGAAGCCGGCAGGAATATCGCGCTCGAAGCCGCGCAGGCGAATTTCTTCTTTCACAGTCGGATTGCGCTCCAGGCGCGCCACGGTCACCAGATTCAGGTAATAAAACGTCAGTTCGGCCAGTTCCGGCACCTGTGACTGGATAAAGATCGTGGTCTTGGTCGGGTCGATGCCCACTGCCAGATAGTCGAGCGCCACTTCAACGACATTCCGGTGCACCTTGCCGGTGTCTTCCATATTGTCGGTCAGCGCCTGGGCGTCGGCCAGCATGACGAATTGCTGGTACTGGTCCTGATACGCCACGCGATTTTTCAGGCTGCCAACATAGTGGCCAAGGTGCAGCGGACCGGTGGGACGGTCGCCGGTGAGAATGACGGGGGCGGCTGCGGGTGTGGATGCTGTATTCAAGCTCATGGAAACTCCGGATAGTTGTGCCTCGATGCCGCCGCGCCAAAAAAAACGCCGCCTCGATGGGGGCGGCATTCATTGACGGATTGCATCATGTCGTCGAGCCGCTTGCTGTCAGCAGCGCCACCAGTTACGAACATGTGAGAAGGAAAAATTCATGGGCGCAGGGTGACAGCTAACTGTTATAAAGTCAACTGCTGCCAGCGGTACGCAACATCGACCACCGACCGCCATGCGCCGCCAACCACGTCAAGGATACCGCACCGTGCAAGAGCAACATGCATTTCCCTTCATTCGTGAAATTCTGCTATTCCTGGCCTTGGCCGGCATCCTGATTCCGTTGCTGCAGCGCCTGCGCATCAACCAGGTGCTGGGCTTTCTGGCGGCCGGTGCGGTGGCCGGCCCGTTCGGACTGGGCTTGTTCACGGCGCAGTTTCCGTGGCTGGCCTGGCTGACCTTTCCGGCAGGCGAAGGCGTCAGCGCGCTGGGCGAACTCGGCGTGCTGTTCCTGATGTTCATGATCGGGCTGGAACTGTCGCTGGCACGGCTATGGTCGATGCGCGGCTGGGTGTTCGGTGTCGGTGGCGCCCAGGTGCTGCTGAGTGCTGCAGCCATTGGCGCGGCCCTGTATGGCACCGGGCAAAGCGCTGGCAGCGCCGGCATCCTCGGGCTGGTGCTGTCGCTGTCGTCAACTGCCGTCGTCATGCACCTGCTTGACCAGCAGCACGCCACCCACAGCAAGCTGGGCCAGGCGACATTTGCCGTCCTGATGCTGCAGGACCTGGCAGTGGTGCCTCTGCTGATCCTGATTGGCGCGCTGGGCAAGAGCAGCCACGGCGGCGGCGGTGGCGGTGATCACGTCGCCCTGATGGTGCTGGGCACGATGGTCAAGGCCAGCGCGGCAATTGCCGTGATCTATCTGGTGGGCCGGCGCGTCGTGCATCCGGTGTTTCGCACCTTTGCGCGCCATCGCCAGCCGGACGTCTTCATGGCGCTGATCCTGCTGGCCACGTTTGGCATCGCGGCGCTGTCGGCAGCGGCCGGGCTGTCGATGGCGCTGGGTGCCCTGATTGCCGGCTTGCTGCTGTCGGAAACCGAATTTCGTCACGAAGTCGAGCTGATGGTGGAACCGTTCAAGGGCTTGCTGATGGGGCTGTTTTTCATGACGGTCGGCATGCAGATGGACACGCGCCAGATGCTGGCGGCGCCGCTGTGGCTGGCTGGGGCCGTGCTCGGCTTGCTGCTGTTGAAGGGGACCATCATCGCCCTGCTGTTCCGTTTCAAGGGTCTGCACTGGGGCCGCGCGGTACAAGGCGGCCTGTTGCTGGGACAAGGCGGCGAGTTTGCCTTCATCGTGATTGGCTACGCGGTGGCCGTGAAACTGGTGGCGCCCGACCTTGGCGCGCGCATTTTGCTGGCGGTGGGGCTGTCGCTGTTCCTGACGCCGATGCTGGCGCGGCTGGGCAGCAGTCTCGGGGACCGGTCCGACCGCAGGCATGACGGCGACGCACCGCAGCTGGAGGGCGCAGCGCTGGAGGAAGTGCGCGGACGCATCATCATCGCCGGCTTCGGGCGCGTGGGTCAGCAACTGGCCAAATTGCTGACCAGCCAGCAGATCGCATTTGTCGCATTCGAGCAAGATGCAAAACTGGTGGCGCAACACCATGCGGCCGGCGTGCCAGTGTATTTCGGCAATGCTGCACAGCCGGAACTGCTGCGCCGCGTGGATGCCGGCAACGCACCGGCCATCGTGCTGACCATGGATCATCCGGCCTCGGCGCTGCTGGCGGTGCGCGGCATCCGGCGCGAATTCCCCGCCGTACCGCTGTTCGTGCGCGCGCGCGACGAGCACCAGGCCCGCATCCTGATGCGCGCCGGCGCCAGTATCGTGGTGCCGGAAACGCTGGAAGCGAGCCTGCAACTGTCTGCCTTTGTGCTGGAAGCAATGGGACTCGACCCCCGCCGGGTAGACGAGATTGTCGATGCCGAACGCGACGTCTTTGGCGCGACGCTGGCGCAGACTGCCGGCGCACATTTGTCCACCCGGCATGCCACGCCCGCGAAACCCCAGCCGCTATAACGCCGGCCATCTGGCAACAATGACTTGCACGCCCGGCGTGCTACGCCCGCCCCAGCCCAGCCGCTATAATTCCGGCCATCTGGCAACAATGACTTGCACGCCGGCGTGCTGCGCCCGCCAAGCCCAGCCGCTATAACGCCAGCCATCTGGCAACAATGACTTGCACGTCCGGCATGCTACGCCCGCCACAGCCCAGCCGCTATAATTCCGGCCATCTGGCAACAATGATCGGAATGCAAGATGACTGACTCTGACGCGCAAAAGACGGCGCCCTCTGATGCGAACGGCCACCGCCGCGCCAGCCCTGTATTGCCAACGGCGCTGGGCCACATCCGCGTACTCGACCTGTCGCGCGTGCTGGCCGGCCCTTGGTGCGCACAAAACCTGGCCGACCTTGGTGCCGACGTCATCAAGATCGAGCGTCCCGGCGTTGGCGACGACACCCGCGCCTGGGGCCCGCCCTACGCGCGCGACGCTGACGGCAACAACACGAGCGAAGCGGCGTACTACCTCGCGGCCAACCGCGGCAAGCGTTCGGTGACCGTCGACATCGCCAGCGTGCAAGGCCAGGCATTGATCCGCGAACTGGTCCAGCACTGCGATGTTGTGCTGGAAAATTTCAAGGTGGGCCACCTGCACCGCTACGGCCTCGATTACGACAGCCTGCGCTTGATAAAACCCGACCTGGTGTACTGCTCCATTACTGGCTTCGGCCAGGATGGCCCGTACGCGCACCGCGCCGGTTACGACTTCCTGATCCAGGGCATGGGCGGCCTGATGTCGGTCACCGGCGAGCGCGACGCTCTGCCCGGCGGCGGTCCGCAAAAAGCCGGCGTGGCCCTGACCGACATCATGACCGGCATGTACGCCACCATCGCGGTCATGGCAGCCCTCACCCACCGCGACCGTACCGGCCAGGGCCAGTACATCGACATGGCGCTGCTCGACACGCAGGTCGCCATGCTGGCCAATATGGGCAGCAATTACCTGAACACCGGCGTGGCGCCCCAGCGCTGGGGCAATGCCCACGCCAACATCGTGCCGTACCAGACCTTTGCCTGCAGCGACGGCCACATCATCGTCGCGGCTGGCAACGACAGCCAGTACCAGAAATTCGTCACCGCCGGCGGCCGTCCCGACCTCGCCCACGATCCATTGTTTGCCACCAATCCCTTGCGTGTGAAACACCGCGACACACTCGTGCCACTGCTGGCCGCGATGGTGCTGGAGCGCAGCCGCGCCGACTGGATCGACCTGCTGGAAGCCGTCGGCGTGCCGTGTGGACCGATCAACGACATCGCCGACGTGTTCGCCAACCCGCAAGTGCAGGCGCGCGCACTTGCCATCGAACTGCCGCACCCGAGCGCCGGCACCGTCAAGCTGGTGCGCAGCCCGATGCGGTTGTCGGCCACTCCAGCCGGCAGCCATGTAGCGCCGCCCACGCTGGGCCAGCATACGGATGAGGTACTGCATGATCTGCTGGGCAAAAGCGCAGACCAGATAGCCGCGTTGCGCGCAGGTAGCGTCGTATAAACCTGTCACGACGGTTGGACATCTGGCATCGGCTGAAGTTCCGACGATTCACCATTCAGCCGGCACAATGGCGCCGGGATCGCGCGGGGCCAGCGTGCGTAACTTGAGTGCGATCAGCAAGGCCCCTCCCAGAATGGCGCCAAGTAACGTCACCACGCCCGGCCACTGGCCATGTTCCCAGGCCACACCAGCCAGCCAGCCCACCGCGCTCGATCCAAGATAGTAAAAAAACAGATACAGCGCCGAGGCCAGCGCCTGCGGGGCCCGCGCGCGCCGCCCAACCCAGCTGCTGGCAACCGAGTGCGAGGCAAAAAAGCCGAAGGTAAACAAGCCCATGCCCAGCACAATGGCTGGCAGGAAATCGATCAGCGTAATCAGCAGACCGGCCAGCATCGCAGCCATCACCAGCCACAGAACATTGCGCCGGCCCAGGCGGTCAGCCAGGCGCCCTGCCCAGACCGAGCTGAAGATGCCCAGCAAATACAGCAGCGACAACAAGCCCGCCACGCTCGGCCGCAGCGCAAACGGGGCGGCGAGCAGGCGGTAGCCGATGGTGTTGTACACGCTGACAAACGCGCCCATCAGCAGGAATGCCAGCGCGAACAACCACGGCAAGCCGGCATCGCTGATGTGGCCGCGCGCACCGCGCAGCAGGCCGGCGATGCCCGGTGAACCGGGCCGGAAATTGGTCGACGCCGGCAAGTTGCGCCAGAATTCCCATGCGGCGTACACGCCCGCCGCACCCATCAGGCCAAGCGCCACGCGCCAGCTGTAAAAATCGCTGACGAGCGACGTCAGCAACCGTCCCAGCATCCCACCAAACGCACTCCCACTAATATAAAGGCCCATCGACAGGCCGAGCTTCCGCGGATCGATCTCTTCGCTGAGGTAGGCCATCGCGATCGCGGGCATGCCGCCGAGCATGAATCCGAGTAGACCGCGCAACACCAGCAACTGCGGAAAACTGTGGGTGAATGCGCACAGCACCGTCAGCACGCCGCCGCAGATCATCGATGCCGCCATCATGGGTTTCCGGCCGAACCGTTCCGACAGCAGGCTCGAGACAATCAGCGAAATGGCCAGCATCCCGGTCGACAACGACAGCGCCAGGCTGCTTTGGGCCGCAGTGAGTGCAAACTCTTTCGACAGCATCGGCATCAGTGGCTGGATGCAGTACAGCAGCGCAAACGTCGAGAAGCCGCCGAACATCATCGCGCGGTTGATGCGTTTTACGCGGGCGGCATCAATATTGGCAGGAAGAACAGCAGCGGAAATGGGTGCGGCAGAGGCGGGAGGCATGGCAATCCTTGGTCAATGCTGCCATCGTAGGATTGCGTAGTCATACTGTCCAATATATATTAACAGCCCTATTCATTGAAAAAATCGATAACAGTGGAACTGCGCCACCTACGTTACTTCATTGCTGTTGCTGAAGAGCTGCACTTCACCCACGCCGCCGCGCGCCTGCACATTGGCCAGCCGCCACTGAGCCAGGCAATTCAGGCGCTGGAAGCGGACATTGGCGCGCAATTACTGGAGCGCAGCAAGCGCTGGGTACGCCTGACAGCCGCCGGTCAATTGTTCCTGGTCGATGCGCGGCGCATTTTGGCAATGGCCGACCAGGCTGGCGACACCGCCCGCCGCGCCGCCCGCGGCGAAGTCGGTGAATTGCGGATCGGTTTTACGTATTCGACGCCGTACACGCCGCTTTTTGCCAAGCTGATCAATGGCTATCGCAGCCAGTTCCCCGAGGTAACGCTGACGCTGCACGAAATGGCCACGCTGCATCAGCTCGACGCGCTCGCCCAGCGCACACTCGACCTGTGTTTCATCCGCCCACCCGATGGCGCGCTGCCCGACGGGCTCGAGACGACAATATTGCGCGAAGACCCGTTGCTATTGGTATTGCCAGAGACACACCCACTCGCGACACGCGCGATCGTGCCTTTGAAAGCGCTGGAAAAACTGCCGTTCGTGATGTATCCGGCGAATGCCGGTGTCGGGATTTACGGTTTGATTTTCCGACTGTGCCGGGAGGCAGGATTCGTGCCGCATATCGCCCAGGAAGCGGGCGAAGCGTCGACGATCATCGGGCTGGTGGCGGCCGGATGCGGCATTTCGCTGCTGCCGTCGTCGTTCGACCGGATCCGGATGAACGGGGTGGCCTACCGTCCGCTCAGCGATGCCGGCGCGACGACCAAGTTGATGCTGGTGCAGCGGGCGGGAGAACGGGCAGCGTTGATCGATGCATTTGTGAAGCTGGCGCGGGAGGCGGCGTGGGTGAAGTGCAGCTCTTCAGCAACAGCAATGAAGTAACGTAGGTGG
>JALYUM010000189.1 GCA_030853745.1 Pseudomonadota bacterium
GCTTCCCAATTCGTTCGAGACGGCCTGTTCACTCACCGAAACCAGCAACAAAATCGAACGCAAATTCGGCCGGAGCCGCGCCTTATTGGAAATTACGAGAAAGTGCGGTTATTAGAGGTGGCCTTAAGTTTGTTACAAACCCAGCGTCATCAGGCTGGCATTGCCGCCTGCCGCCGTGGTGTTGACGCACAAGGCGCGCTCGGTTACCAGGCGCCACAGCGGAATGGCGGTGGTGGCGTCGGTATCGAGCATCCCGACAATGGCCCCCGGACGCGCTGCCAGGTTGGTTTGCAGCAAAGCCGCAGCGCCACGGTCGACCAGGGCCAGCTGGAACTGGCAGGCCGCCATGTCGTCAGCCACTGGCTGGATCTGGTCGCGCACGCCGGCCGGCAAGTCGGCTGGCAGCAAACTCAGCGACGATGTCGGCAGCAAAGCAGTGTTTCCAGTCGCCAAAGCAGCTGCCAGTTGATTCAACAAGGCGGCAATGCTGGTGGCAGCACACAAAATGGCGCCGCGCGGCGCAAACGCCAGCGTGTTGCGCTCACCAGTAGGGCCTGGCAGGTCCATGGTGACGCCGGTCAGCGTGTTGCACATATACCCTTGCCCCAGCGCTACAAGTTGCGTGTGACCATGATGGCGGGCCCACACGAGCAAGGCATCCAGCGCAGGTAACGCTTTACGGGTATGTTCAACCAGCGCCGGGGCGGCTTTCTGAAGACGTTTGACGTACAGCGGACCACCTGCTTTCGGTCCGGTACCCGATTTTCCTTCGCCGCCAAACGGTTGCACACCGACCACGGCACCAACAATATTCCGGTTCACATAGATATTGCCCACATGCGCGCGTGACGTAATGAAATCGATGGTTTCATCGATGCGCGAATGAATTCCCAGCGTTAAACCATAACCGCTGGCATTGATGGCATTCACCAGGCCGCCCAGTTCACTGCGGGCGTAACGGATGACGTGCAGTACCGGACCGAATACTTCATGCGTCAATTCATCGAGGGAACCGATTTCCAGCACCGTCGGTGCAACAAAGGTTCCCTGCTGCACGAGCTCTGGCGACAGTTCCAGCGAAAAATGCTGCTTCGCCAGCGGCTTCATGCGATCGATGTGCGCTTGCAAATTGCGCTGCGCCTCGGCATCGATGACGGGGCCGATATCGATCGCCAGGCGGTCCGGGCTGCCGACGCGCAATTCCTGCAGCGCGCCTTTCAGCATGCGGATGGTTTTTTCGGCAATATCCTGCTGCAAGAACAGCACACGTAGCGCCGAGCAGCGCTGGCCGGCCGAATCGAACGCCGAACTGAGAACATCTTGCACGACCTGCTCGGGCAAGGCCGACGAGTCGACGATCAGCGCATTCTGGCCACCGGTTTCGGCAATGAGCGGAATGTCGACACCTTCGCGCAGCGCACGTGTCGCCAACGTACGGTTGATCAATTGGGCCACTTCTGTCGAGCCGGTAAAAATCACCCCTTTTACGCGCCTGTCGGCTGTCAGTGCTGCGCCGACAATTTCTCCGCGGCCTGGCAGCAACTGCAAGGCGGTGCGTGGAATGCCGGCAGCGTAAAACATCTCGACGGCGCGGTGTGCAATCAACGGCGTTTGCTCGGCTGGTTTTGCCAACACCACATTGCCCGCAGCCAAAGCGGCGGCAACCTGGCCGGTAAAAATCGCCAGCGGAAAATTCCATGGGCTGATGCAGGCGACCGGGCCCAGTGCGTCGATGGCACTGCTGCCCTGCACTTGCGCCGCGTAATAGCGCAGGAAGTCGACTGCTTCGCGGATCTCGGCGATGGCGTTCGGTAACGATTTGCCAGCTTCACGCACGGCCAGCGCCATCAACTCGGGACGGTTTTCCTCGTAAAGATCGGCAACGCGGTTCAGCATGGCGGCACGGGCGGCCGCAGGCGTTGCCTGCCAGTCCATAAACCCCTGCTCTGCGGCATCGAGCGCTGTCTGCACATCGGCAGCCACCGCTTCGGCCACCTGGCCGACGACGTCCGCATGCATGGCCGGGTTGCGGATCTGAATGGTTTCGATGGCCATCAGCGCGCCCTCGATCAACGGCGCCGCGTCGTATTGGCGCGGCGCCGCCAGGATTGCGCTGGTAGCGCGCAGCACATCTTCATTGGTCAGGTCGACGCCGGCAGAATTTTTGCGTTCCTGGCCGAACATGTCGAGTGGCAATGGAATGCCGGCATGCGGCTGACCACCTTGGTCGCGCGCAGCGCTGAATGGATCGGCAACAAGTTGTGCAATCGGGACATCTGCGTCGACAATCTGGTTCACGAACGACGAATTGGCGCCGTTTTCCAGCAAGCGGCGCACCAGATAGGCCAGCAAAGTTTCATGCGAACCGACCGGTGCATAAATGCGACAAGGCTTGCCCAGTTTGTCGCTGCCCACGACCTG
The DNA here is from genome assembly GCA_030853745.1 of Pseudomonadota bacterium. Classification (GTDB taxonomy): domain Bacteria; phylum Pseudomonadota; class Gammaproteobacteria; order Burkholderiales; family Burkholderiaceae_D; genus JALYUM01. The sequence continues at coordinate 2,422 of JALYUM010000189.1, forward strand.
GTTGTACAGCGTTTCACCCATGCCGTGCAGGCACTGGAATTCGTAGTTGTCGATGCCATCCTGCTTGGCCCAGCTATAAATCACGGCCAGCGTATGGGCATTGTGCGTGGCAAACTGCGGATAAATGGCGTCGGCGGCATTCAGCAATTTGCGTGCGCACGTCAGGTACGACACATCCGTATAAACCTTGCGGGTGTAGACCGGAAAGCCCGGCATGCCGTCCACCTGGGCGCGCTTGATTTCCGCATCCCAATACGCGCCTTTGACCAGGCGCACCATGAATTTGCGGTTGCTGCGTTGCGCCAGGTCGACCACGTAGTCGATGACAAATGGACAGCGCTTCTGGTAAGCCTGCACCACCAGGCCGATGCCTTCGAAACCGGCCAGGCTCTCGTCGAACGCCAGCGCTTCGAGCAGGTCGAGCGAAATTTCCAGGCGGTCGGCTTCTTCTGCATCGATATTGATGCCGATGTTGTACTGCTTGGCCAGCAACACCAGGTTGCGTACGCGCGGCAGCAATTCGGTCATCACGCGCGCTTGCTGGGCGCGGCTGTAGCGCGGGTGCAGTGCCGACAACTTGATGGAGATACCAGGACCATCCTTGATGCCACGGCCGTTCGACGCTTTGCCGATCGCATGGATGGCTTGCTCGTAGGAAGCGTAATAACTTTGAGCATCGTTTTCGGTCAGGGCAGCTTCACCCAGCATGTCGTAAGAATAGCGGTAGCCGCGCGTTTCATTGTCGCGGCTGTTTTTTAGTGCTTCATCAATGGTCTGGCCAGTGACAAACTGGTTGCCCAGCATGCGCATGGCCAGGTCGACGCCCTTGCGGATCAGAGGTTCGCCGCCTTTGCCGATCAAGCGTGTCATCGCCGCGCCGAGACCGTTTTCGCTGCTGGTTCCCACCAGTTTTCCGGTAATGAGCAGGCCCCAGGTGGCAGCGTTGACAAACAGCGATGGCGATTCGCCAATGTGCTTGCGCCAGTCTCCCTTGCTGATTTTGTCGGCAATCAGGCGATCGGCAGTGGCACTGTCGGGTATTCGCAACAATGCTTCGGCCAGGCACATCAGTGCGACGCCTTCGTCCGACGACAGCGAAAATTCATGCATCAGCGCATCGACCCCGGATGACCGTGTGCGTTTTTCGCGCACTGCCGCCACCAACGTGTGGGCCAGTGTCTGGGCATCCGGCGTCGATGCGTTGCCTTGTGCCAATAGCCACGCTACCGCCTCGGTTTCATTGCGCCGGTAGGCTGCTGTAATGGCAGCGCGCAGCGGCGTGGGAGTGGCGTTGACTTCCGCCAGCAAGGCGTCGAAAGGAACAAAAACAGGGGCCGGATGGGCGGCAATTTGCATGGGAACTCTTGGCAGAAATAGAAGAAAAAGGGAGACGTCAAGCACTCAGGACGCGTGGAAATATGATTTGATTGTAGTAGGAAATCTTCTGGATTTATTCTGGTAATGGAGAAGCCTAGCCATACATAGTTTTTGGTGAGACAATTTCACCAAATATAATTAATCAAAGGGAGCGAACAGGATGCTGGACAAGATAAGCAAGAAAATACTTGCCGAGTTGCAGAGTGATGGTCGGATCAGCAACGTCGAACTGGCTGCCCGCGTGAATCTGTCGCCAGCGGCTTGCCTGGAACGCGTACGCAAATTGCACGAGTCCGGTTACATCATGGGCTACACGGCACAACTCAATCCACAACTGCTGGACGTGTCGCTGCTGGTGTTCATTGAAGTGGTATTGGACCGCACCACGCCGGAAGTGTTCGACGCTTTTAAACAAAGTGTGCAAACCATCCCCGAAGTACTCGAATGCCACATGGTGGCGGGCGGTTTCGATTACCTGGTGAAGGCGCGCGTCAAAGATATGGCGGCGTACCGCGAATTTTTAGGCAAAACATTGCTGCAAAAAGGCGTGCGTGAGACACACACCTATGCCGTGATGGAAGAAGTCAAAAATACGACGAAGTTGCCGATCAAATGACATCAGGCGCGCACAGAAAGTGCGAACCTGATGTCACCCCGTTGAAAAACGGGGTCCACATTTTGAAAATTAACGTGGAATCGGTCCGGGAATGTCGTACAGGGACGTTGCCTCGGACGCCTGACGTGTCACGCCCTGCATTGTTTTCGAGGAAGTTTGCTCAAGGTTGCCGCGCAGCCAGCGATGGGCCGGACTGCGGCCATCGCGTTCGTGCCACAGCATGTCCAGGTGGACGGCAGGCAGCGTGATCGGCAATTCGCGCCACACCAGTAAATCTGCCATGCCGGTCGAGACAATCAAATGTTTCGGCAACACGGTAATCAAATCGGAATTGGCCACTACGCGCCCGGCGGTAAAAAACTGATTCACGGTCAGCGAGATGCGGCGTTCACGGCCAATTTGCGCCAGCGCTTCATCGACGAGGCCATGCGCGCGACCCGAAAAACTCACCAATAGATGGTTGGCATTGCAGTAATTGTCGAGTTCGAGTTTGACCTTGGCCAGCGGGTGTTCCTTGCGCATCACGCACACGTATTGCCCGGAATACAGGCGTTCGTGGCGGATCGGCGAACTGGTGTCGCTGCCCAGCTGCGCCGCAACGCCCGGGAAAAAGCCGACTGCCAGGTCGATATCGCCGCGCAGCAGCATGGGGCGCGGCTCGCGCGTCGTCAGTGGCACCATGCGGATATTCACACCGGGCGCTTCGCTTTCGATCGCGCGCATCAGTGACGGCAGCCAGTACGCGGCCATTGCATCGGCCATAGCCATGCGAAACGTTGCCTGCGTTTTGGAAACATCGAACGTTTCCGGCATGACTGCCGCTTCCAGCGCGGCCAGCGATTGGCGCACTGCCGGCCATAAAGCTTCGGCCCGCGGAGTCGGTTTGACGCCATACGCAGTGCGGATGAGCAACTCGTCGCCCAGGCTTTCGCGCAGGCGTTTGATGGCGTTCGATACAGCTGGCTGTGTCATCGCCAGGTGACCGGCGGCGCGGGTCAGGTTTTGCTCGGTCATGACAGCGTCGAAGACACGCAGCAGATTCAGGTCAAGCGTCAGGAAGCTCATGAATTAATAGTCAATGCTGAGGGAGTCGACAGTGATTCAAGTGTACCGCAATTCATTCACAACGATGATAACGTACATCAGAAAACGGAATTAGATTTATATGTTGCGCTGCATTATAGTTTGCGTCGCTAACATCAATTTCTGGAAATACCGTGTCGCTCACCGCCAACCTGTTTCATGCCGCCAGCACTTTCGTCACCACTGTTCCTGTCGCAGACGTGGCACGCGGCGTATTCAATGTGGTGGCAGTCGGTGGCCTGGTTGTGTTTTTCCGTCCCCTGCTGACCGGCATCGGCCGTGCACTGGTATTGACGGTACGCCCACGCCGCACGCGCGAACAGCGCGCGGCGGGCCGTTAAGCGGACGTCATCGGCGTTATTTGCTGCCCAGCAGTGCCGGCTTGAGCGAACGGTCGGCCGGGTGCTCACCCATCCAGATACGCAGCAAGGCATTGTAAAACGCGATATCCGGCACGACTTCCCCGACTTTTTTGCCATTCAGCTCGCACACGGTGCCAACCCCCGGCAGCCAGTCGATCGTCATCACATCCCCTTTTTTCAGACTCGGCACGCCGGCAAACATTTCACCGAATTTGGTGATCTGCTGCACCATCGCGTTGCGCTCGGCCACGCTGGTGTTTTCCCGCAAGCCATCCATAAAGGCGTTGCCAAAGCTGTCGATGCTGAGGTCGCGCGCCATCATCAGTTTCATGCGGCGCGGACCGTCCATGGCGGCAATCTCGGCCATCGTGGACTTTTTGTCGGTCAGGTACAAACCTGCGGCATAGACTTTGATGATGATCTTGGTCCGCATGCCGGCGCCGTTCAGCACCAGTTCCTTGCCGGCGACTTTGGCGGTGTCATCGAATTTATAGCCATTGACGTCAACGGCAGCTGCCGCTGGAAAAGTGGCGACGCACGTGAGAACCATGCCGGCGATCAGGTTGCGCAGCTTGTTTTTATTGTAGATATTCATGTTGTCTCCCTTGTGGAAAACCTGATTATCGCGGTATTTGCTGTGTCCAGCACAACAATTTGCTGGCGCACAAATCAGTTGCACGCTTCTCCATCACGGCTCTTGGCTTCCTCTTCGATGACCTGCAGGACAGCCTGTGCATCGGCCGGCTCAGACATTTCAGCAGCTTCACGGTCGCCGTTGTGCTCTACCCCCGGAATATCGCGGCGCAAGGCATCGAGCATGGCGATGATCTTGCTGGTTTTTTCTTCGGTCAGCAGATTGACCTGCAAATCGAGGCGCGCATGGTGCTGGGCCAGGATCGACATCCGGTTCTGGCGAATCAGCACGGTGGTGGAAATGATGAAGGCATTGATGGCGATGATGCCCTGCAGCCAGAAGAATGGCGGCTCGTCGATTTGCTTGTAGCCCAGCTCGTAGCCGGCCAGATTGGCGATGATCCAGCCAAGCATGAACACGACGCTGGCCGCGACATACGCGGGGCTGCCGAGCATGACGCTCATCTTTTCGATCACGCGCTGCGGCCACGACATATGTTCTTCGTGGCGCGCATAAAACGCGGTAATGGTATCGATGTTTTCGCTGACGGAAGGCGGCAGCTTGTTTTGATCTGTGGGGGCCGTTGACATGCTGTCAAGAGTAGCACGCAGCGGTGCGCGCACGGGAGGCTGGCGCTGGCGTGCGCGCCTAGATTTTAGCGGACGTCAGGACGGTATATTTGGCGAGCAATTGTTCCGGGGTTTCACGCCATGCCGGATCGAACGGAATGCAGGCGACCGGGCACACTTGCTGGCATTGCGGTTCGTCAAAGTGACCGACGCACTCGGTGCATTTATTTGGATCGATCTGGTAATACTCGAGTCCCATCGAAATTGCTTCGTTGGGACATTCGGGTTCGCAGACATCGCAATTGATGCAGTCGTCGGTAATCAGCAGAGCCATGGTGCGTCGCCAGTTAATCGGCCGAAGGCGGCGCCAGCGTGGCGATTTTGCCTTGCAGCCAGCGGTCGACCGACGGAAACACGAATTTCGAGACATCGCCGCCCAGCATGGCGATTTCGCGCACGATGGTGCCCGAAATAAATTGATACTGGTCGGACGGGGTCAGGAACAGGGTTTCAACATCCGGCAGCAGATAGCGGTTCATGCCGGCCATTTGAAATTCATATTCAAAATCGGACACGGCACGCAGACCACGCACGATCACGCGGGCATCGTGCTTGCGCACAAAATCCTTCAACAGGCCGGAAAAACTCTCGACCCGCACGTTGGGATAATGGCCCAGCACTTCATTGGCAATTTCAAGGCGCTCTTCCAGCGAGAAGAACGGTTTTTTGTTCTTGCTGTCGGCCACACCCACGACCAGCGTCTCGAACAGGCCGGATGCGCGGCGCACCAGATCCTCGTGACCACGCGTGAGCGGATCAAACGTTCCTGGATATACGGCTACGACCATTGCGACTCCTCGTGATGATGCACCTGAATAGAACGCGCATTATGCCTCAATTCGCGTTGTCTCCCCGGTGCGGGGCGGTGATGCCCCATGATTGGGCAGCCTTGGCGGCTAACTTTCCGCTAACTTGCCGCTAACTTGCCGCTCACGCGCCGGTGGCGCGTAACTTGAGTAAATAATAAGACACTGTGCCGGCTTTGTCTGCCCGAATCGCTTCCCACGGCGCCAGCCAGTCGGGCGTTTCTTCTGCTTCGCCGGGTGCAAACGGCAGCGGCGTACCCGATTCGGCGTACACCAGGCCATCTTCATTAAGTAACTTCGCGCACAGCGGCAGCGACTGGCTCAATAAATTGTTCTGGTAAGGCGGATCAAGAAAAATCAGATCCTGCTTCTGGCCGCGCAGCACCATGTTTTGCGCAGTTGCCAGTGCATCGGCGCGCAGCACGGTGACGTTGACGGCATGTAGTTTTTCGCGCACGGCGTCGAGCTGGCGCGCGATCGGGGTGTGGCTGTCGACCATTGTCACCAGGCGCGCGCCGCGGCTGGCGGCTTCAAAACCGAGTGCGCCGCTGCCGGCAAACAGGTCGAGACAATCGACTTGATCCCAGTTGCGGTCGAATTGGTGGTCAATCCAGTTAAAAACGGTTTCGCGCACGCGGTCTGGCGTTGGACGCAGGCCCAATGCATCCAGCACGGGCAGCTGGGTGCGCTTCCAGGCGCCGCCGATGATGCGCACATGTTGCGGCGGTGGCGGGCGGTGGACCGGGACTTTGGGGTTTTTGGCAGGCTTGGATTTCATGGGCGGCATCATAGCATGGGCTTTGTGATCGTTTTGATCACGCTCGATACCGCCCGGGTGGTTTTACCTGGCGCTTATTTTGCGGTTGCGGCCAGGTTATTGAAATCGTCGATCCAGCCCTGCATGCGTTTCTGGGCATGGGCTTTCTGGTCCGGCGTGGCAATTTTGATGGCCGTCAAAATGTATTTCGAGGTGGAGTCCACGTAACTGTCATAAAACGTCTTGCGTTCGGGGGCATCGAACCGGTCGAGCGTATCGCGTACCAGCAAGGTCACTTCCTTCTGGGTAGCTTCCTTGCTCAGCTTTTCCTGCTGCACCTTGCGCAACATGGCCACGATTTTCTGCTGGCGCCGCATGCGTTCTGCCAGGAAGATTTCGCTATCCATCGGGCGCGCATCGGAGGCCTTGCGCAACATCGCTTTCTGCTCGCTGCTGAAACGGCCGAACCACAGCTCGAGCTGTTCCATCGACTTGTCGAAACGCACACTCTGACGTTTTTCCAGGTCGCCTTTCAAAAACTTTTTGCGGTAATCGTCATTGTTCTTGGCGAATTTTTTTTCCATTTGCGCGATTTGTTCCGGTTTCACGGAACGCGACAAATCAGCCAGGTCCGGCACCGCGTGCATGGCAAGCTGCTCAGTGTACGTTTTGATGTCCTTGTAGTCGGCCAGCAGATCGGCTTGCGTCATGTCGCCGGCCATCTGGCGCTGCGCACGGGTCAGGATTGCGCTGTACTGTTTCAGCTGGGTCTGGCGATGCCATTGAAACAGTTTGTCGATATCTTTCTTGACCCAGTCAGCCTGGTCGCCATCGAGATCGACGTAGGTATCGAGCCACCAGTACAGCAAGGTGTCGCCATGGTTATAGGTCAGTTTGATACTGCTGCAGCCGGCCACGACGACCATCATTGCCATCAGGCAGAGCATGGAGAAACGCTGGAAGAAGGAGTGGGGCGTGTTAGACTTTTTCATCTTAAATTCTTTCAATACGGCATATGAATGTAGTAATCCTCGCAGCAGGCATGGGAAAAAGGATGCAATCGGCGTTACCGAAAGTCCTGCACCCGCTGGCAGGCAAACCCTTGTTGCAACATGTAATTGACGCTGCGCGCAGCCTTGCACCTTCTAAATTATGCGTTATTTATGGCCACGGCGGCGCAGCGGTGCCAGCCATGGTGGCAGGGCTGGCCGCTGAAGGACACGCGCCAATTGTCACCGCGCTGCAGGAGCCGCAACTGGGCACTGGCCACGCTGTCATGCAGGCGCTGCCGCAACTGGACGAAAGCCAGCCGACGCTGGTGCTGTATGGCGACGTTCCCTTGACGACAGTGGCGTCGCTGCAGGCGCTGGCCTTTGTTGCCGGAAGTGACAAGCTCGGGATTTTGACTGTGGAACAGGCCAACCCTTTCGGTCTGGGCCGCATCGTCCGCGAAAACGGTCGTATTGTGCGGATCGTTGAAGAAAAGGACGCGAATGCTGAAGAAAAAGCCATTCGCGAAATCAATAGCGGCATCCTGATGGTGCCAACCATGCACCTGAAAAAGTGGCTGGGTTCGCTGTCCAACAAGAATGCGCAGGGCGAGTATTACCTCACCGATATTGTCGCCATGGCCGTGGCCGATGGCGTGCAAGTGGTCTCCGCGCATCCGTCGGCCGAATGGGAAGTGGCGGGCGTCAACAGCAAGGTGCAACTGGCCGAACTGGAACGCCGCCACCAGCTCAATATTGCTCAGCGTTTATTGGAACAAGGCGTGACCTTGATGGATCCGGCGCGCATCGATGTGCGCGGTGAACTTATTTGCGGACGCGATGTCACGATCGACGTCGGCTGCGTGTTCGAAGGCCGCGTGACACTGGCCGATGGCGTGACCCTCGGCCCGCACAGCGTGCTGATCAACGCCAGCATCGGAGAAAGCGCGCACATCAAGCCGTACTGCCATATTGAAGAGGCGACCGTCGGCGCGCAATCGCAGATCGGCCCATATGCGCGGTTACGGCCAGGCACGACGCTGGCAGAAGATGTTCACATCGGCAATTTCGTCGAAATCAAGAACAGCCAGGTGGCAGCGCACAGCAAAGCCAATCACCTGGCGTATGTCGGCGACGCCACGGTAGGTTCGCGCGTCAACATCGGTGCCGGCACCATTACCTGCAATTACGATGGCGCCAATAAATTCCGGACCACCATCGAAGACGACGCGTTTATCGGTAGCGACAGCCAGTTGATTGCTCCAGTGACCGTTGGCAAGGGCGCAACGCTTGGTGCAGGTACGACGCTGTCGAAAAATGCACCGGCCGGCAAGCTGACCATTTCGCGGACCAGGCAGACGACCGTTGAACACTGGACGCGTCCGGTGAAGAACAAGAAATAAGATTAAATAACAACGCGTCACCACGTGGCAGCAGAAAGTGTTGCCACACTTCAATGCATTTGCGTAGAATCGCTGAAGTTGCCTTTAGGTAATGTCGGCGATTACACCGCAATATACGTCTCGAATTTACTCCTGAACGTTGAGAAATACGCTTTGACATTGCGCACGTTCGCGTGCGTGGTGAACAGGCGATGCGCCAGTGCGTTGTATGACGGCATATCGGCCACTTGCACGATCAGCACGAAGTCCGGCCCCGGCGCCACGCGATAGCACTGCAGTACGGTGGCTTCCGCAGCGACCAGTTGCTCGAACTGGTCCATGCGGTCTGCCGCCTGTACATCGAGTGAAATCTCCACGATGGCGGTCAGTTGCGGACCGATTTTTTCCGGCGCGACAATGACGACCTGGCGCGCGATTACGCCGTTTTCGGTGAGGTACTTGACCCGGCGCAGGCAAGTTGGCGGCGACACGTGCACTAAAGCCGCCAATTGTGCATTGGTATGCGAAGCGTCAACCTGAAGCGTATTGAGGATGCGACGATCAAGTTCATCCAGCGGTGGAACAGCATCAAGCATTATTGAAATCCTGAAATAGAAATTAAGAATAAATGAAATTTTATTTCATCGTTAATCATCGGTGAAATTATCTATCAAAATCAGCCCTAATCAGACAGCTTATTTCATCCAGTTTGTTCTAGGATGCGTCCACTATCAATTTTCATACAACGAGGTTTTACATGTGCGGTATCGTCGGAGCAGTAGCGCAGCGCAACATCACCCCTGTCCTGATCGAGGGCCTGAAGCGTCTTGAATACCGCGGCTACGATTCCTGCGGTGTCGCCCTGCACGTGAACGGCAAGCTGACGCGTTCGCGCAGCACGTCGCGTGTGACCGACCTGGAAGAGCAAGTCAACACTGCGCACCTGGAAGGTTTTACCGGCATCGCCCACACGCGCTGGGCCACGCACGGCGCGCCGGTATCGCACAATGCCCACCCGCACTTTTCGCCGTCCGAAGAAAATGCCCGTATTGCGCTGGTCCATAACGGCATTATCGAAAACCACGATGAATTGCGCGCCGAACTGACTGCCCTGGGCTATGTTTTCCAGAGCCAGACCGATACCGAAGTTATCGCCCACCTGATCGATCACATGTACAGCGGCGACTTGTTCGAGACGGTGCAATTTGCGGTAAAACGCCTGCACGGCGCCTACGCCATTGCCGTGTTCAGCCGCGAAGAACCGCACCGCGTCGTGGCTGCCCGCCAGGGTTCGCCATTGATCGTCGGCGTTGGCAAAGGTGAGAATTTTGTCGCGTCCGACGCAATGGCGATCGCCGGCACCACCGACCAGATCATCTATCTGGAAGAAGGCGATGTCGTCGACCTGCAACTGGCGCGTCTGTGGATCGTCGACAGCGATGGTCGCCCGGTCACGCGCGACGTAAAAACCGTGCATGCCCACACTGGCGCGGCAGAATTGGGTCCGTACCGCCACTACATGCAAAAAGAAATTTTCGAGCAGCCGCGCGTGATTGGCGACACCCTCGAGGGCGTCGAAGGCATTACGCCGGAACTGTTCGGCGACGGCGCCTATGACGTGTTCAAGAAAATCGACCGTGTCCTGATCCTGGCCTGCGGCACCAGCTATTACTCTGGCCTGACCGCAAAATACTGGATCGAATCCGTGGCCAAGGTGCCGGTATCGGTGGAAATCGCCAGCGAATACCGTTATCGCGACAGCGTGCCGCATCCGGACACGCTGGTCGTGACCATTTCCCAGAGCGGCGAAACCGCCGACACGCTGGCCGCACTGAAACACGCGCGCAGCCTGGGCATGGAGCACACGCTGACGATCTGCAATGTATCCACCAGCGCGATGGTGCGCGAATGCAAACTGGCGTACATCACCCGCGCTGGCGTCGAAGTGGGCGTGGCGTCCACCAAGGCGTTCACCACGCAGCTGTGTGGCCTGTTCCTGCTGACCCTGACCCTGGCGCAAGTGAACGGTCGCCTGTCCGAGCAGGACGAAACGATGTACCTGAAGCAGATGCGCCACTTGCCGGTGGCGCTGTCGGCGGTGCTGGCGCTGGAGCCGCAAATCATTGCCTGGGCCGACGATTTTGCCCGCAAGGAAAACGCCCTCTTCCTGGGTCGCGGTATTCACTATCCGATCGCCCTCGAAGGCGCACTGAAGCTGAAAGAAATTTCATACATCCACGCTGAAGCGTATCCCGCTGGCGAACTGAAGCACGGCCCGCTGGCGCTGGTCACCGAAGAAATGCCGGTGGTCACAATTGCACCAAACGATGCGCTGCTGGAAAAACTGAAGTCGAATATGCAGGAAGTGCGCGCCCGTGGCGGCCAGCTGTATGTATTTGCCGACGTCGATTCGCGCATCACCTCCGGCGACGGCGTTCACGTGATCCGCTTGCCGGAACACTATGGTTTGCTGTCACCGATCCTGCACGTGGCGGCACTGCAATTGCTGGCGTATCACACGGCACTGGCGCGTGGCACGGATGTGGACAAGCCACGCAATCTGGCCAAATCGGTGACGGTGGAGTAAGAGGTGTTGGGGGTACAGCTTGCTGACAAATCAAGATGATGTTTGTCAAACCTGGATCAGGTTAGTCAAATTGTAGATTGTTAGTCAAATTGCTTGGAGAGCTTAACGGCCTCCACGAAGATGTGAAGAAGTCGGTAAGGTCCCTGCGATTACGCTCGCGGTCTTACCGAAGCCGGAAGTCAATGACTCCAGCCGCAGTCTTGGCTCCACTGACCGCCTGCAAGTGGGTCAGTTTTCGGTCGGCGTCAACAGGGGGCCGGGTGACGTGCATCTTGAACAGGTAGCGCACGTCGGCGTTGGTCGGCGAGCCGGGAGCGGTGGCAAGGAAACATCCCCACGCGAGCCGGTCCGGCGCGGACTTGTTTGTGGTCAGCACCGCGGGGCGGACGCATTCGGGTTTGAGCAGTAATCGCACCTCGCAGTCCAGATTGGACATGCCGAAGCGCTGCAGCATGCGCTTCATGCCCCTGGCGATGGCACCATTTGGCAGACAGCGATCGCGCTGCGCCGCATCGAGTGGGCCGATATTGAGCCGGATGCGCAAGTCACAGCGCCAGATCCGCCGGCCCAATGCGGCGCCATGGCCCAAGCCAGGCTCGGCACAGCCAAGGATGGTTTGCTGGTCTGTGCCAATGTTGTCCCAGCAGCCAACGAATTGCTCGAGTTCGACCGGCACGCCGAAGTGATCGCTGAGCGCATCGGCGACGGCAAAGGCGGACACGGGCCGCGTACGAAAGGCGGCGGCAAAGTAGGCTTCCATGTCCTCCTCGCCGCTCGCGGGGCGCCAGGCGCCCGCTTTTTTGAAGCCGCCCAGTTGGCCAAGCATCGCGCGCAGCGGGTCGATGCCGTGCGTGTCGACACCCGTTTCCAGCCGGTACTTGCCCCAAGCTTCGAAGAACAGGCCCACCATGCGGTTTGACAGGAGGTCGAGGAAAGCGCGCGCGCTGCCGTCCTTGGTGTGCATCTGCTGGGCTGCGATGCGCTCGGAATAATGAAAAGGAAGGCTGCCGCTGGCGCCGAGCAGGCCGATGAACGCGGGCGTGAGTGCAATCCGTTGGAGCAGGCCCGGCTCGACCTGATCGCCGTGCCCGGTTGAAGCGGCCGGATCGGCCGCACCGGTCAGCTCGGCTTTTAGCGCCTCGATCTCGCTGGCGGGAAAGCCGAGCGAGACGCTGTTTTGAAACCGCAACACGTGCTTGAAGGCGTCGTCGTACGTCACGCCCTGCGCGCGCAGCCACACCAGCAGGAGCCGCAGCGCCTGGCGGAACTGATACTGCGCGGGTTCATCAAACAGGTGGTGAATCACACCAGCTGCTGGTAGCCGTTCCTTGGCTTGCATCGCTTGATCTCCTCACCGGTTTGTTGCGACATGACGAGCAGCTGGACGAAGCTGTTGTGCTGCACATACAGCCCGAGAAATTGGTCGATGACTTCAATGAATATGTGCACGCCACTGCCCACGAAGGCCTCCTCGTCGATCGTGAGGCGCACTTCGATGCCGTGCACCAGGCACGGCCCCAGCTTGCGGCGCATCCAGGTGGCGCTGTCGGCGTAGTCCAGCTCGACGATGCCTTTGACCAGCCGCTGGGAAGTGGCGGACTGCGGCAAGTCGTACAGGGTCAGCATTTCGCGCAGCGCCTCCAGTCCCTCCTGTACCAGCGAATGGTGGTTCAGGGTGAGGTGCGAAATAAGGCGCCAATTCTGGCCGTTTCCGGAAGGGAAGCGGTACGACGGCGAAGGGCGCCGCAGGAAGCGGATCGGCGCATGCATGCTGCCTTTGAGCAGCTTCAGGTCGCCATCACGCTGACCATATTTCAGCCTCGACGGCAAATCCCGGTTGGTGCAGCTGAGCATGAGAGAGAGGCAGCTTTTATCCTTCGACAGCATGGCCAGGTCAGCGTCGACGACGGTAATGCTCTTCTCGAATCCGGGGCTGATGGCGGCGACCGTCTCGTCGTGGCGCATGACCCAGTAATGGCCGGCGTCAGCGGCATCTTCGCCATGGCGCAGCGAATAGAAAGGACGAAATTCGGTTGGGGAGGACGTTCCAGCGCTCTGGCGCACCATGTAGACGCTGTCGATCGAATAAACCTCGTAGCCATGCGGATGCTGCGCGTGGGCGAGCACAGGGTAGTCCGCCGTCAGACCGGTGAAGGCAATGGGAACCCCGGGCTGCGTAAACAGGTTGACCACCGGGGTGCAGCCGGGAACAAGGTTGGCAGCCGACAGACCGCGCAACATGCGCGCCACATTCGAGTCGGCGCGCACGCCGGCGCAGCCCAGGTGCAAGGTAAGCCGCTTGAAGTTCGGCCCGGCGTGTTCAACCAGCATGCCCAGATCGATGTCGAAAAAATTGAATTTTTCGGGAAAGGCGAAGTATTCGGTGAGCACGCGGTAGGCGCGATGGGATCGCGCCCCGAACGGGATCAGCGCCTCGTCGTCACGCAAGCCAACCCGCCGCAGCGGAATGGCAGGCAAAGCAATCCAGTTGCCATCGTCGAGTTCAAGGTGGGCGCACACCACGCGCATGAACATCGTGTCGAGCAGCGTCGCGCAAAACGACGCCTCGCCGTCGATGAACAACCGCAGGTGCGACTGCGCATTCGGGGGCAGGTTCGCCCCGTTGTCGATCTCGATGTCGATCGAGCAGGACGCGGCGATCGGCAAACGCACGCCGGGCGGCGCCTTGATCAGCGCGTCGAACTTTGCCGATGCGATGCCAAGCGCCGACTCGACCACCTCGTGCGTCGTGCGGAAGCGGCAAGGCACGCCCTGCACCGGGGCCGAATCGAGGATGCTGCCGCGCGCAATCCGGTTGATCGAAGGTGCCGCGTCTTCGCCCGTCACGCCCTTGTCGAAGCGCACGATCGCACACGAAGGAAATGGCCGCATGTAGTGGGGATGGAGTACGTCGAGCAAGCGTTGGGTAAATTGCGGGTAATCGTCGTCGAGTCGCTTTGAAATCCGCGCGGCGATCAGCGCTACTGACTGGATCAAGCGCTCGACATGGGGGTCCTCGCACGCGTCGCCGGCGATTTGCAGCTTGCCGGCGACCTTCGGATAGCGCCGGGCAAACTCGCTGCTTAGCAGCCTGAGCTGGACCATTTCCAGCTCGTATTGCTTCAATATGTCGTCCATGGTCGTGGGCCGATACGGGAATGGTTCAGGTTTTACGAATCGAATAGCGCTGCGTGGCTGGCTCGAGTACCGCGTCGAACTGCAGCATGTCGGAGGCGGCTTGGGCTTTGAGCTTTCCCGAAATAACAAAATCGAAACGGTTGATCTGGCGGCTGCGATGGGCCAGCGTGGCCGTGACGTCTTGCAGCCGCGTTTCATGGCGCTTGATGGTCAGCATGACGGCGGCGCAGATCTTCTTGCGGTCGGTGTCGCTGGTCATGCACATGTCGGCAAAGTCGGTCAGTCCGTAAGTGAGCACCGATCGGCTGGCCTCCGGATAGGTGGCAAACAGCTGCTCCGGCATCGCCGCACGGGTATTGAGGAGTGACTCGAGGTCGCGCGCGACCGCATCCTTGAGATGGTCAAGCGTCCAGTTGGCCGGCGTGCCGCCCTGGTCGTCAATGAGCCGGTCGAATAGTCCAGGCGCGTAGCGTTGCGATTGCATCGATCCCTCCCTGGCAGGACGATCCCCCTGGACCGAAGAGAATTATTGCCGCGCTGAAAACAGCGAATTTGCGCCATATCAACTGCTGAAGCGACCGTTGCAGGGCCGCCCCAAAGCAGCAATTTTCGAAAAATCAATCTGGGCAACTTGACTAAAATCAATCGGCCAGTTGAGACGGCCGCTACGCTTTCATAGTGCTTGCATTGGATCAAACAAGACCAGGGGAAATGCGATGAGTCTGCCGCCAAAAGTATGTTGGTTCGAAGGACTGGCGCTGTCGCCGCAACAGTTCCAGCAGCAGGATCTGTATCACGAGGCACGCCTGCAGCATGTCGCCGCCGCGCTCAATGCACACCTGTGGGGCGTGCGGTCGATCGAGTGGAATGGCGCTGCCTTGGTCAACAACTCGTTGCAAGCAACGGCTGTGTCCCTCATTTTTCAGGATGGTGAAGTTTATGAAGCATCGGCGATCGAAAAGCTGCCGACGCCGATCGATCTGCGCGCACTACCGGCCAGCGTCCAGCACTGCACCTATTATGTCGCCTTGCCCCGACTCAATCCGTACGGCGACAACGTGTCGCGTACGTCCGACGAGCGCGATGCGCGCTATGCGACGCGGGACCGCGACACCAACGACCTGTATTCGGAGGCCATCGAAACGCCCGTTTTATTTCTTCAAAAGAATGTACGACTGCTCTCGCAATTCCAGTCGCGTGATGCCTACGTCGCTTTCCCGATCGTGCGGATCCGGCGCAAGGCGAGTGGCGGCTTCGAACTCGACCCGGCCTACTTCGCACCGTCCTTGTCGACGGGAGCGTCGGCTCCACTGCAGGCCATGCTGGAGGACCTGCTCGCGCAGCTGTACGTGAAAATCGAGGCGCTGTACGGGCGCCACCGGCAGGTGAGCGACGATGTCTTCGACATTCAAAACTCCGACATCTCCTCCTACCTTCTGCTCAACACCATTTCCAGCGCCAGCGCCTCGCTGTCGCACTGTCTGCGCTACCGGGCCCACCACCCCGAGTTCCTGTTCGACAAACTCAGTGCACTCGCCGGCGGCCTGCTGGCGTTCTCTCGCCGCTACAGCATCGACACCTTTCCCGCCTATGACCATGAAGATGCGGCGGCGGGCTTTCTCCAACTCGACGCCATCATCCGCGACTTGATCGAGGTGACCTTGTCCAGTCGCTATCAAGTCATCAAGCTTGTCAGGGACCCGGCGCGGCCCGCCCGCCACATGGCCACACTCAGGGCAGATTTGGTGGACGAAACGACCATGCTGGGCATTGCCGTCAGCGCGGAGATGCCAGCACTCGAACTGGTCACAGCGGTACCTGGCCTTTTCAAAATCAGTGCACCGTCCAACATCGACAACATTATCCAGTACGCGCTGTCGGGTGTGAAGCTCATTCATATGGCGCAGGTGCCGGCCGCTGTACCTGTACGGCCCAACACGCATTATTTTAGTTTGGAAAGCAAAGGGGATTTGTACGAAGCAATGCTGCACAACCAGGCATTGACATTGGAAGCAGCCAGCGGGCTTCCCGGGTTAAAAGTTGAATTATTCTGCCTGGCCAAATAGCTGACGATCGCGATCCTCCCAGAATCAGCTGAACGGGAGCATATTGAACGCTGCAACGCCACACGCAGCGATGTCAAGGACCTGTATGGTGGACAGCGCGGACACTGCCATCAGGCACGCCTGCGTCCATCCCACAATCTACGTTTAATTCGACACAAAAAAAAACCTTGATAGCGGCGCCACTCAGCGTCGCCATGGACCTATACCAGGACGGTGCCGGGGTGCCGTCATCAAGCAAACCCTCCGAATTCCTGCACGACCATTCGCGTTTGAATTGCCGCTGATTTCAGTGCGCGTGATCAGTGCGTTGCTGCGGCGCCACGCTTTTGCCCTGGCCGCATGGATGCGTGGCGCCATTGATCCTGCGCAAATTTCCAAAATTAAACAGCGCAATACTTGCCCTCTGCCAATTGAATTCATCTGGCGATGGAGGTGCAATGACCCACCAATACCTGCACGAAGCAGCGGCCGACATCGCCACCCTGTCCGTATTCGGCAAGGCCTCGCAGTTGAACCGGCTGCTGCGCCTGGACTTTCCGTTCGACGACGGCCCCGAGCAAGGCACGCTGCTGGTCAACACCATGCACGCACGCGAAGAACTGTCGCGCGACTTTTGCATCGATCTGGAACTGCTTTCCGACAACGCCTTCATCCCGCTCAACGCAATGATGGCGAAAATGGTGACGGTGTCGCTGGTGCGCGCCGACGGCTCGCTGCGCTACTTCAATGGCTACGTAAGCCAGTTCGAGTTGATCAAGACCGACGGCGGTTTCGCTTTCTACCGCATGGTGCTCGGCCCCTGGCTGACGTTTGCCCGGTTGCGCGAAGACTGCGTCTCATTCCAGCGCAGAACCGTGGTCCAGCTGACCGAAACGACCTTCGACCATTACCTGGAGCGCGACTTTCGCATCGCCCTCACCGACGATGACCCCGCACTCAGTTGCGCCAACCAGTACAACGAGACCGACTACAACCACCTGCACCGCCGCTGGGAAGCGCTCGGCCTGCACTATCTATACGAACACCGCGCCGACGGGCATACCTTGTGCCTGGCCGACAACACGGCGTTCGCGCCCTGGATCGACATGGGCAATCAGGACGGCGTCGGTGAAATGGTGTTTCGCAGCGAATCGGGCGCCACCGAGGGCGACGGCATCAAAACGTGGCAACCGGCGCGGCGGATCGGCAGCGGTGCGCTGACGTTGACCAGTTTTGACTATAAAAAGCCGCGCCCCCAGCGCGCGCAGGGCCTCTCCGCCAACCGCCAGGACAGTGTGACGGCCTACGAGCGCTTCAGGAACACCGGCGCCTATGGCTTTCCGGATCACGCCGGTGGCGAAGCGCTGGCCACGCGCAGCATGCAAGAACTCGACGCCATGACGCAGTTTTTTCATGCGCAGGGCAACGACCGCAACGCCCAGGCGGGGCGCAGTTTCCGGCTGCTGGGCCACTTCAGCAGCGAGCCGCCGCACATGGACATGGCCATGCGCGACTACGTCATCGTCGCCATCGACCACCACGCCAGTAATAATTATCAGGCCGGGCCGGGCGCGCCCTCGCACTACAGCAACGACATGACTTGCATCCGCCAGAGCGTGCGCTGGCGCCCCGGCCGCGGCTACAACAGCGAGCGCTGCCTTGACCCCGGCGTGCAGACGGCGCTGGTGGTCGGTCCCGCCGGCCAGCAGATTCACACGGACAGCCTGGGCCGCGTAAAAGTGCAGTTTCACTGGGACCGCGCCGGCCAGTATGACGAGGCCAGTTCGCAGTGGGTGCGCGTGGCCATGCCGGTGGCCGGCGGCCAGTTTGGCCAGATCGGCGTGCCCCGGGTTGGCCAGGAAGTGGTGGTGCAGTTTTTGGATGGCAACGTCGATCATCCGCTTATCACCGGGATCGTCTACAACAGCGAAACGATGCCGCCCTGGCAGCTGCCAGGCCAGGCCGTCCTGTCGGGCTTGCGCAGCCGCGAGCTTGACGGCGGCGGGCGCAGCAATCATCTGGTGCTCGACGATACGGCCGGTAAAATTCAGGCGCAGCTCAGGAGCGACCATCTCGCCAGCCAACTCAGCCTCGGCCATATCCACCGCATCGACGACCATGCCGGACGCAAGGACGCGCGCGGCCAGGGCTTCGAGCTGCGCACCGACGGCCACGGCGCCGTGCGGGCGCAGCACGGCCTGCTGCTGAGCACTGAAGGACGGCCGAACGCCGGCGCCCATATCACCGACATGGCACCGGCGCTGGCACGCATGGCCCAGGGTCAGGCCTTGCACGAGAGCCTGTCGCAGATTGCCCAACAGGCACAGGCGCACCAGCCGGGCGACCAGGATCAGGTTGCCGCCGCGCTGCAGGCGCAGGTCGACGACATCAAAGGCCAGGGGGGCCGACCTGCGCAAGGCGAATTCCCGGAATTTCAGGCGCCCCACCTGACGCTGGCCAGTGCCGCCGGCTTTGAGGCGAGCACCCAGGGTTCGACCCATCTGATGAGCGTGGAGCACACCGCCCTGACCAGCGGCGGCCATGCCAGCCTCTCCGCGGGCAAGAGCCTGCTCGTGAGCGTAAAGGAAGCGGTGCGCATGTTTGCCTACAAGGCTGGCATGAAGCTGGTGGCGGCCAGCGCCGACATCGACATCAGCGCTTTGAAAGACAGCGTCAACATCCTGGCCAAGCTCAACATCACCCATACCGCCAACCGGATCACGATCACGGCAAAGGAAGAGGTGGTGATCAACGGCGGCACCAGCTTCAGCCGCTGGAACGCAGCGGGGATCGTCCATGGCACCAACGGCACCTGGCGCCAACACGCGGCGCAACACAGCCTCGTCCCCGCCAGCAGCGAAGGCACGCCGGCCTTGCCGCAGACTGTGCAGCTGGCGCCGGGGCAGCTCGACCTGTATCACCAGTACGTAGACCTGACAGGCAGTAGGAAGCAAGGCATCGGGCAAGGCGACTACACCGTCGTCGACGCCGAAGGTGGCGTCCACCAGGGGACGCTCGATGGCGATGGCTTCGCCAGCGTGGCCGGCCTGCCGATGGGAATGGCGACGGTCAGCTACGGCAAGGACCCGCGCGACCCGTGGGATGAAGGCAGCTACTTCGGCCAGGCAAGCGAATGGCCGGACGTGGCGCCGCCCGAGGCTGGCGTCGCTGCCGCGGCTGACCCGCCGACGCCAATGGGGCAGAACCCCGGACTCAACGGCGCAGCCGGCAAGCTCGGAGCCATCGCGCAAGCCACACAGCAAGCGGCAAGCGCGGTGCAGGCGCTGCCAAAAGGCGGCGCGCAAGCATTGCTGGCGCCGCTCGCACAGACGGCCCTGGGCCAGGTTGCGCCCGCGCCCCTTCAAACATCCATCCTGTAAAAGGCCGCCATGACCGCGTCCCCGCCAATCCCGATGAAACCGGCCGAACGCGCGCCGGAAGTGGCAGTCGCCCCGCTCGACACCATCGACCAGCGCGACATCGGCGCCGGCGCCGCCGCCTTCGACAAATGGCTGCGCAAGATCAGCCACGACTACGTCACGCTGGAGCGCCTGAGCACAGTGGCCGGCAGCCTGCCGGTGATCGGTAACATCATGGCGCTGATCGACACCATCATGGAAGTGGTGGGAATCGTCCAGAAATACATCAATAAAAAAGACATCGAGTTCCTGGAATGGGTCAGCCTGGGCATCAATCTGATCGGCGTGATCCCGGTGCCGCCGGCGATGAGCGCGGCGCGCATGAGTTTGCGGCCGGCCCTGCACCTGGTCCGGCAAAAGCTGGTGCCGGGCGTCAAGGATCTCGGCGCCACAGTGGTCGAGGTGCTGGTCATGCACCTCAACGCCAGGCTGGCCGGAGAGCTCGAGACCTTCATCGACAGCGCAATGGCCAAGCTGGCAGGGATGCTGCAAGATTGCGCCAATCTTGCCGATGGTATTGCCGACGACCTGATCAGTATCCTCAAGCGCTGCATCGGCACGGAACCGCTTTTTAACGTGGCATCGCGCGCAGAAGTGGCGGACAAGCTGCACGACCCCAAGGTGGAAAGCAGCTGGCGCCGCATGCTTGGCGCCCTCAGCGAACAGTACAAGAAGAGCGCGAACTACGTTGTTGCCGTGGCAGCGAGCCAGCTGCCTGACAACGCGGTAGCGGGCGTGAAAGGTTTGATCGGCCACCTGACCGACTTCAAGCCGGCGTTTCGCGGCAAGCTCGTCGCCCTGGCCGACGAACGGGCGCAGATGAGCATCCGCTGGATATTGATGCGGCTGCGCGACGCGGTCCTCAAGCACAAGAAGCGTTATCCGGCCATGGTCCCTTCGGCCAAGGGGGCGGACCACAAGAAGAACAACCCGGGCCACGAGCTGGGCGCCACCAGCCGGCAAAGTCCGGCCACCGGCGATGCCAACGCCTGCAAGCTGTGCCCCGCACCTGGCGGCACCAAGCACTCGATCAGCTTCGCCACCGGCGCCGAAACGTTTACCCATACCGACTTCGTGCTCGATGCGCCGCTGCCGATCGAATGGAGCCGCACCTACCGCAGCGATCTCGTGGCCTTCGACCGCGGCCCTCTCGGCGCGCGCTGGCTGACCCCGTACAGTACCCGCATCGACGTCGTCGGCCAGGGCAAGCCGAGCGCCCTGCTCTATCACGCCGCCGACGGCCGCAGCCACCGCTATCCGTGGCTGGGCATCGGCGCGAAGCACCACGACCCGGTCGAGCTCATCACCCTCACCCGCATCAGCGCCACCCTGCTCACGCTCGACTTCGGCAAGCCGCTGCCAGAGGGCGAACCCAGCCCCTGGCGCGAAACCTATGAACTGGTCGACACCATGCGTGCCAAGGCGGCCGCGCTGGGCAAGGAGCATTTCCGGCTGATCGCGCTGCACGCCAAAGACGGCGCGGCTCTTGGCCTGCGCTACGACCACATCGTCGCCGGCGAGGCGGTGCTCAGCGACATCGTCAGCAAGCAGGGCGAGACCGTCGTCGCCCATGCCGGCACCCAGCTCGACGCCGACAGCGGCCGCATCCGCGCGCTGTGGGAAATCAAGGATGGCAAGCTGGTGCGCCAGCTCGCCGCCTACGACTACGACCAGCACGGCGACTTGGTACGCGCCCAAGACGACAACGCCGCCGCCTGGCACTACCAGTACGACCGCCACCTCGTCACCCGCTACCTCGATCGCACTGGGCGCGGCATGAACCTCGCCTGGGACATCGGCATCGACAGCGGCATCGACAGCGCTCTGCACGCCAAAGCGATCCGCGAATGGGCCGACGACGGCAGCGACGATACCCGGCTCGAATGGGACAAGAACATCCGCCTGACCTACGTGACCGACGCGCTCGGCCACGAGACGCGCTACTACTACGACATCGCCGGCTACACCTATCGCATTGTGTATCCGGACGGGGGCGAGGAATGGCTGTTCCGCGACGCCGCCAAGAACGTCGTGCGCCACATCCACGCCGACGGCAGCAGCGAGCATCACCGTTACGACGCGAACGGCAACCTGATTACCCACACGCGCGCTGACGGCAGCCAGGTCCATTTCGAGTACGACAGCGCGCACCGCGTCACCGGCATCCGCGACGCCGAAGGTGGCACCTGGAAGCGCGACTACAACGCCCAGGGCCAGCTGGCCGAAGAGACCGACCCGCGCGGCAACAAGACTGAATGCGCCTACGACAGGGGCGGCCGGCCCGTCGCCATCACCGACGCGAAAGGCGGCGTCAAGAAGCTCGCCTACAGCCCCGACGGAAAACTCGCCAGCTACACCGACTGCTCCGGGCACGGCAGCCAGTGGGAATACGACGAGCGCCAGCGCCTGGTCAAGCGCATCGACGCTGCCGGCAACGTGACGGGTTACCGCTACACGCCGCTGAACGCCGAAACGCTGGCGCACAGCGAAGGCAGCGGAAACCATCCCGGCCAACTCGAAGCGGTCATCCACCCCGACGGCAAGCAGGAGCGGCTGCGCCACGACGCCGAAGGCCGGCTGCTGGCGTACACCGACGCGCTGCAACGCACCACCGCCTACCGCTACACCGCGGCCGGATTGATCGCCCTGCGCACCGACGCGCTGGGCCACAGCCTGCACTACCGGTGGGACGCGCTCGGCCGCCTGTCCGCGCTGGAAAACGAAAACGGCAGCGTCTACCGTTTTCAGTACGACCCGGTCGGCCGCTTGCTGCAGGAACAGGGGTTCGATGGAAAAGCGACCGAGTACCGCTACGACGCCGCCAGCGGCGTACTGGCCGAGACAATCGAAGCGGGCGTGACCACTCGGCTCGACTTCGACCCCATGGGCCGGCTCCTGCAACGCCGCGCCACGGCCACCGGCCAGCCCGAGCAGATCGAAAATTTTGCCTACAACGCCAACGGCCAGCTGGCCGAAGCGAACAACGAACACGCCAGGCTGCAGTGGTTTTACGATGCCGCCGGCAACCTGGTGCGCGAGCACCAGCACTACCAGGGCCCGTTTTATGCCGACAGGCGCAGCGCGGTCTGGCACCACCAGCACGACGAACTCAACGATCGCACCGGCACCACCCGTCCCGACGGCCATCGCATCGACTGGCTGACCTACGGCGCCGGCCACGTGCACGGCCTGCTGCTCGATGGACAGGATCTTGTCTCCTTCGCGCGCGACGCGCTGTACCAGGAAACCGGCCGCACCCAGGCCAACGGCCTGCAGCAAACGATGAAATACGACCCGGCCGGCCGCCTGATCGAACAGCAGCTCGGCGCCATCGACCAGGCCGGCCGGCGGGACCGGCAAGTTTACCCCGCCCCGTACCGGCCCGACGTCCAGGCCGGCATGCAAGCCGCAATTGACCGGCGCTACGGCTACGACCCATCCGGCCAGCTGACCAGCATCGAAGACGACCGGCGCGGGCGCATCGAGTATCGCTACGACCCGGTCGGACGGCTGCTGTCGGCAAGCAGCGCACTGGCCCAGGAAACCTTCGCTTTTGATCCGGCCGGGAACATCCAGGTACCCGATCCCGCGCAACAGGCGCCGCTCACCGGCCGCGCGCCGCTGCCAAAGCTGCTCGACAACCTGCTCAAGGACTATGCCGGCGTCAGCTACCGTTATGACGAACGCGGCAACCTGGTGCAACGTACCCAAAACGGCGAGCGGTCGGCGTATGAATGGGATGCGTTCAACCGGATGACATGCGCCACGACCTCGTACGGCGTCACCACCTTCGCCTACGATCCGCTGGGGCGGCGCATCGCCAAGCACAGCCGGGCAGCGGGAAGCAGTAGATTGCTGGAGCCATCCCGGACCCTGTACGGCTGGGACGGCGACACAATGGTCTTGGAAAGCAGCGTGCACCACGGCTATGCGGGGGGCGAACGGACTGTGCACTACGTGTACGAGCGCGACAGCTTCGTGCCGCTGGCGCAAGCCACCCGACATCGGGCGTTTCGACTTCCGTCCACCACGGATGTCAAGGCGCTGATGGCGGGCAACGACGGCAAATATGACATTGCGCTCGATCCGCTATGGAATGGTGAATCCGAGCAGGAAGCCAAGCCGTTCGGGAAGGAAGAGATCGCGTTCTATCAATGCGACCATCTGGGCACGCCGCAGGAGTTGACTGACCATGAAGGCAAGGTCGCATGGTCGGCGCAGTACAAGGCGTGGGGAGAAGCGACGGAGGCGATCAGCGAGGCGGCGCGCAGGGCGGGGATGCGCAATCCGATCCGGTTTCAGGGGCAGTATTTTGATGATGAGACGGGGCTACATTACAACCGATACCGGTATTATGATCCGAATGGCGGACGGTACATAACCGCTGACCCTATTGGTCTACTTGGCGGGATGAATGCCTATCAGTATGCGCCTAATCCGACGGGTTGGATCGATCCTCTGGGTTTGCGCCCGGAGAAGAAGAAAGCAGCTTGCCCCATATGCAGTGGAGCGCCATGTAAAGGCACGCAAAATCCGTCGCGGGCTGCAGCAAGATTCCAAAGCGGCAAAGCTTACCCAAATAAAGACCGATGGTCGAATGTAATGCTGGCCAAAGGAACCACTGTCTATACTCTGTATCCTTACGGCAAGAAGCCAGGTGGTTTCTTTGCTGACGAGTCTACTCTTGCTGCGTCAAAGAATTCAGTTAGTGCATATCATGAGGCGACGCAAGTAGGGCACTCAGGAAAAGATTCTGATCTTTTCCTGTTTGGTCCAAGGGAAAAGGTAAGGGCATTCACATTGAAAGAAGATATTTGTGTAGCGAAAGCTTACGCATTAGCCAATGACCAATACGGACCGGGTGGCGGAACGCAGTATTACATCGTTGCAGAAGATCGCAAAAATATGAAAAAAGGTTCACTTACGGAGTTGACAAGTCCATGATTAATTTCACTGAAGGAAAAATCTATCTCGGCGAAAAAAATATTTCCGTCGCATCTGACTATGAAGACTTGAATATCCTGGCGGCAGAAGGATTAATCGAGAAACGAGAAATGTCAGGAGGTAGACCTTATTTTTACGCCGAAGCTGTGGAGGACAGTATGAGGTTCGGGGTTTTCATCAGACTGCGCGCGAAGCGGATTGAATGGATACTATTACGCTGGTTAGATCGCCCTATAACAGGGTGGGATAATGCAAGTGAAAAGGCAATGACAGATGAATATCGTTTAATATCGAATTTCGTAAAAAAACATGTTGGAACTACACCTGATAGTAAAAAAACCGGGACGCGTGGGTGGCGGCTCAAGTGGGGACAGCTTAATGTTAGTTATGAAATACGTTCCTTTGATGTTGCCGTTTTTATGGAGCCACAGTAAGGTTGCTCCACAGGTAGGTCAGCATCTGCTTTGCAACCAGTAGTGGCAGGATGGAAGGCAAACATCACAGAAATGACCCACAGCAGCACCGGCCAGCGTGGCGTCCTATGGGGCTGTATAAGTACCTGCATCATAAATTTACGTTTGAACCGCGGACAAACCACTTAAGGAGTTAAAATGAAAAAAAATATTTCAATGGTCTTTGGAGCATTCCTGCTTATTAATACAGGAATTTTGATCGCGGCGCCAACAAACTCGCATCATCAGCTTCTTGAAAAAATAATTCAATGCAAGGCCACAAGCAACGATATACAGGAATTAAATGTACTAATCGATCAGAAAAAAATTTCGTTTCCCGAGTCCAAGACCGTCAGTGTCTGGGGTGGAAAAGCCTGGAATGTCAATCCACCTATCAGCTTCGGTGATATAACGTCCGGCGTGATCGTGCTACCAACACGCACCAGCTTATATCTTCGGGTCCAAGCCAAAAGCGACGTCCGTGCTGTAATGCGTAGCGTAGCGCAAAATATGAATATACCCGCCCAATCTAGCAGCCCTGATACTGATTATTTAACAGGTACTTCGCCGCGTCGGACTCACATTACGTGGTCTGATGAAAAAGACGTTTATTGGCTAGGCTGTTCGTACGATGATCCGTATAAACCCTGGCATTGAATTTTTTAATGGGGAAAATAATCATAAAAATTAAAAATTACTACAGCTAAAAGTACCTGTACGGACCCTATAGCGCTCGTCAACCTGGTTCCACTCAGCATTGTGAAAGCTCAGAATACCAGAAACGTCCCTAGTTATCTTCGATTTTATTGTTTGAGGATATTGAGTTAAAATTTTTTCCCTGCCTCTTGCATTCGGAATTTTTAGCTATGCCAAAACTTATTTTCTTTAATGAAAATATAATACAGCTTCAGATTTTTTGATTCTGCCATTTATATTTTAATTATTTTTGCTTTTTTAAAATATATACTGCATCCGAAAATCTGTGCTATATCAGTTATTCATCTGAAAGAGGAGTCCTATCATCCGCTGCCGCGAATTGTAAAAAGGCAATCTATTCTGAGCGAAGAAGACCGGAATAAAATCGGGAAACCGTACTGAAACAATGCCTGAATTTACGTTTAATTAGTGCGCTGCAGTGGCGTACAGCATCAATTGATTGGAGCGTAGACATGCTACAAATATTTTATCATGCGTTATTTTTCTAATAATGATTAATTCCATATTGCTTTGCTTGTTCAAACTGACTTAAAAATTTATCGAAGCATTTCCCCCTTGACGTCTTTAGGAGATTATCATGAATTTCAAAAAAACCAGTGTCGTGGCAAGCTTGATACTAGTGTCATCTATTGCAGTAGCTGAATCGAAACAAAAGACAGTTGATTTGAGAAAGCTCTATGGAATTTATGAAAAGTCTGGATATTCGTCCCTAGAGCTTACCAAGGAAAACAGTCATGTATTAATTTCAGGTATCGCACTCGACGTTGGCCAATCAATTACTGGCAATTCAATTTTGAAAGTTAGCGCTCACGCTAACTCGCAGGAATTAGCCAGGCTGGCTGCCGCCGATGATACTAATGAAAATAAACTGAAGAGTTTTCAGGCTGGTGCCAAATTCAAGGCCGTTTGCGATTTGGGATTCACTTCAGGGACGCAATATTTGTCTTTCCAAGAGTGTATTTTTAAATAATCTGCCTAGCATTGTATTTAACCCGGGTGGGTCTCAAGAATCAAGCGCAACACTGGGTTAATTCACAGTATCAGTTGAATGCTGGAGCAATGCTATATGGCGGGTATAAACAACCAGTGGCGAGTCAGCATTTAGCCCACCTCGTTATACACAATTCCCACACGTTGGAGACTTACCCCTGAAAAACTTTTACATTCAACGACTTGCGCCAGCCCCCTGTAAACTTAGCGGATTTGGCGTTTACTTTCGCTTTTTGGATCCAACTGCCGACCGTATCGACACACTGGGCCGCAACCGAGTTTGACCAACTGGATTTGGGCGATGCGCGTCTGAACAAGTGAGCTAGAATATTGATGAAACGATTTGCGGCCGATCCGATGGCAAACATTCCGAAGGCCCGCCTGGGCTGAAGCGAGACCGTGGCGGCGTATCGCTTCTTCGACAACGACAGCGTCGACGCGGCCCTCTCGGCGCGCGCTGGCTGACCCCGTACAGCACCCGCATGAAGACCCGTGCCCCGGGAGGCGGTGCTCAGCGACATCGTCAGCAAACAGGGGGAGACCGTCGTTGCCCATGCCGGCACCCAGCTCGACGCCGACAGCGGCCGCATTCGCGCGCTGTGGGAAATCAAGGATGGCGTGCTGGTGCGCCAGCTCGCCGCCTACGACTACGACGAGCACGGCGACCTGGTGCGCGCCCAGGACGACAACGCCGCCGCCTGGCACTACCAGTACGACCGCCACCTCGTCACCCGCTACCTCGATCGCACCGGGCGCGGCATGAACCTCGCTTGGGATATCGGCATCGACAGCGCTCTTCCCGCCAAGGCGATCCGCGAGTGGGCCGACGACGGCAGCGACGACACCCGGCTCGAATGGGACAAGAACATCCGCCTGACCTACGTGACCGACGCGCTCGGCCACGAGACGCGCTACTACTACGACATCGCCGGCTACACCTACCGCATCGTGTATCCGGACGGGGGCGAGGAGTGGCTGTTCCGCGACGCCGCCAAGAACGTCGTGCGCCACATCCACGCCGACGGCAGCAGCGAGCATCACCGTTACGACGCGCACGGCAACCTGATTACCCACACGCGCGCTGACGGCAGCCAGGTCCATTTCGAGTACGACAGAGCGCACCGCGTCACCGGCATCCGCGACGCCGAAGGTGGCACCTGGAAGCGTGACTACAACGCCCAGGGCCAGCTCGCCGAAGAGACCGACCCGCACGGCAACAAGACTGAATACGCCTACGACAGGGCCGGCCCGTCGCCATCGCCGACGCGAAGGGCGGCGTCAAGAAGCTCGCCTACAGCGCCGACGGAAAACTGGCCAGCTACATCGACTGTTCCGGGCACGGCAGCCATTGGAAATACGACGAGCGCCAGCGCCTGGTCAAGCGCATCGACGCTGCCGGCAACGTGACCGGCTACCGCTACACGCCGCTCAACGCCGAAACGCTGGCGCAAGCGCACAGCGAAGGCAGCGGCACATCCTCTGATACTGCTGGTGTTCGGGCTCACGCCGCTGCTGGGCATCTGGATCATTGGCGTGCTGATCGACGGTCATCTGCGTGCGCTGACCCTTGCCAGCACGGCCCTGCTCGGACTGACCGCAGTGGTATTGGGCGTAATGAGCAATATACCTGTCGCCATTTATGCGGCGGCAGGCGCGTGGGGACTTGCTTTCGGTGGCGCCGCGACCCTGTTCCAGACGGCACTTGCCCAAACAGCCGGGGACGCGGCAGATGTCGCGCAGTCGATGCTGGTCACGGCCTGGAACATGGCGAATGCAGGCGGCGGCATCGTCGGCGGCGTGTTGCTGGAACACTTTGGTGTCGGAGCGTTCGCTCCCACGCTCCTGGTGCTGCTGCTCGCGACGCTTGTAGCGGTGTGGTCGGCAAAGCATCATGGTTTTCCTTCCACTGGCAAATGAAGCGCGACGTGGCTGCGCAGGCCTTGTCGGATGTCGTCTTGACCCCGGCGCAAAAATTGTCAGCGATTTTCAGGCGCTGCCGTTCTCGGCCTGGATCAACGCCGGGTGGCGCGCCCCGCCTGTCTGCGGCATGTACTTCAATGTCAGCGCCCAGAAAGTGAGCGCCAGTGCGCTGATTCCGGCGCCCAACAAACACACGCCGGGCCAGCCCCATGCCGACCAGGCTGCGGTTGCACCAATCGCGCCCAGGCCACTGCCCACAGCGTAAAACAACATATAACACCCCACCAGACGGCTATGTGCCTGAGGCTGCGTACTGAAGATCATGCCCTGATTGGTCACGTGGATGGCCTGTCCGCCCAGATCGAGTGCGACGATACCAATGACCAGCCACCACAGTGAATGCGGCGCCAGCGATAGCGGCAGCCAGGACGCCAGCAAAAGAATCAGCGCCAGGCCGCTGGTCCACTGTCCCAGGCCGCGATCGGCCCACGCGCCGGCGCGCGCCGCCCCTAATGCGCCGGCCGCACCCACCAGGCCGAATGCCCCGATTTGCGCATGTGAAAGCGCGTAAGGCGGTGCACTCAGCAGCAAAACCAGTACGGTCCACAAGACGTTGAACGCCGCAAACAACAGCATGGCAAGCACGCCCCGGATTTGCAGTACCCGTTCGTGGCGCAGCAGCGTGCACATCGACAGGAGCAACTGCGCGTAGCTCAGCCGCCCGGCGGGAGGCGCTTGGCGCGGAAGCAGCCGCCACAGGGTCGCACCTGCCACCAGCATGACCGCCGCCGCGCAAAAATACACCATGCGCCAGCCTGCCAGATCGGCGATCCCTCCGGCCAGCACCCGGCCCAGCAGCAAGCCCATGACAACGCCCCCTTGCGCGGAGCCGACTACCTGCCCCCGCTGGGCCGGTGCGGCAGCCGTGGCCGCATATGCAATCAGACCTTGTGTCATTGCCGTTGCCAACAATCCGAGCGCCAGCATGCCGATCAGTAGCGCCGTGACCGACGTCACCATACCGACCCCGACCAATGCCACTACCAACCCGGCCAGTTGCATCAGCATCAGGCGCCGCCGGTCCATGCGGTCTCCAAGTGGCACCAGCGACAACAGGGCCAGCGCGCAGCCGACTTGCGTGGCCGTCATGATGCCGCCGACGGCGGCAGGATCCATACTGAATTCCGCGCCGAAAGCATCGAGCAGTGGCTGCGCATAATAAATATTCGCCACGCTCAGACCGCTGGCGCAGGCAAACAAAGCCACCAGCGGACGCCGCATGTAGAGCGTTGCGGCAGGGGATATTTCTGGCAGAGCAGGCATCGTGAGGTTTTCCGAAAAGTAGTTTCGATTTGAGACCAGTTTGATTATAGGTCAACTAGTCTTAAAATGAAACTGACCACTTGGCCCTCCGGTCGGGGTCACACCAGGAAAGCGCATGCTCAATCCCAGAAATCAAGACGTGAAAGCGGAACCTTGCCCCGTAGCGCGCGCAGTCGATGTCATTGCCGACCGGTGGTCACTGCTCATCGTGCGCGACGCGTTTGACGGTACGCGCAGGTTTGGCGATTTCCAGCGTGGCCTCGGCGTCGCGCGCAGCATCCTCGCTGAGCGCCTGCGCACGCTGGTCGCGGCTGATGTTTTCGAGGTCCAGCCAGCTTCCGACGGCACGTCTTATCAGGAATATGTGCTGACCCCGAAAGGAAAACAGCTGTTTCCGTTGATCGTCGCGCTCAGGCAGTGGGGTGAGGGGCAATTGTTCGCACCGGGCGAGGTGCACTCGCAGCTGCTCGAAACAGCGTCCGGGAAGCCACTTGCTTTGATGCATCCGGCAACCGTGAGTGGCCGGATCGTTTCACCAGAGGAAACGACTGTCAAAAAAGTCGGGTAAGCGAGAATGTCGATTGAGATTGGAAAGTAATGAGTCAACCCCCCACGTCCCTGTATTTTTTGATGGTGCCGGGCACACTGTTTTTCTTTGATCATCCAGAAGAATGCGTGTCACATTGCATTCGACCCAGCACCGCCGACACCTGTTGTATGACTTCAACACCTGCAGCAGACTATTGCAGCGCGGTTATCTGACCTGAAGCGGCTTAGGTAAGGCTGATGGACTAAGTGCGCGAGCAACCGCCGCCTCCGCATGCAGGCGAGTGGTGTCGTATAGCGGCACAGGACAGTCTTCTGGAGAGATCAGCAGCATGATCTCGGTGCAGCCCAGAATAATCGCCTCGGCGCCCCGCGCCACCAGGCGTTCGATGACCTCGCGACAGGCCTGTCTCGAGGTGGCGCGGATGTCGCCTTGTACCAGCTCTTCATAGATGATTCGGTGGACGGTTGCGCGGTCGGGCGCGTCCGGCACCAACACATCGAGCCCATGTTCATGCGTTAGCCTGCCCTTGTAGAAGTCCTGTTCCATCGTAAACGCCGTGCCCAGAAGGCCGATGCGTCGCAGCCCGGCCGCTTTGATGGCCTCCGCCGTGGGGTCGGCGATGTGCAGTAGTGGCAAGCTCGTCGCCGCTTGCACCTGGGCTGCGGCGATATGCATCGTATTGGTGGCAATGATGAGGAAATTTGCGCCACCGCGTTCCAGACGTTTCGCCGCATCGACCATCAGAAGCGCCGCTTCGGCCCATCGGTCGGTGCGTTGCAGCGTTTCGATGTCCGCAAAATCAAATGACCAGATCAGGCACCGCGCAGAATGCAGACCACCGAGCCGGGCCCGTACCTCTTCATTCATTAAACGATAATACTCAGCCGAGCTTTTCCAGCTCATGCCGCCAATTACGCCAATGACTTGCTGGGCGCTGTCAGGTTCACCATGGTGCGACATATCGACTCCTGCGTTATTGCAAAGTCTGGATGCTGACCAGTATAGCCAAAGCATTCGCTGCCCGGTCCGTGACAAGACTGCCAAGGGCTATCTGGTGAGTCCCGCCTCGCCATCTGTTGCTTCAGCACCTTCAGCACTTGCTGTTATTCCGGCTGGCGCGAAGTGCGGTCCCGAACCCTGTTGCGCCAGCTGATCGTCAAAGTTCCGCAGCGGACACATCTTCAGCGAGAGACAGCCACAACCGATGCAACCCTCCAGTTGGTCGCGCAGTTGCAGCAAGGTCGATGCGCTCGTCCAACTCCTTTTTCCAATGTCGCGACAGACGGCGCCAGTCCGCTGCCCCGGGGGTGCGTTGCGATGGCAGCGCGCTGAGTGCGTCGCCAATGGCGCTCAAGGGAATGCCGATACGCTGTGCCACTTTAATGACGGCAAGCCGGCGCAACACCGCGCGGGAATAGCGACGCTGGTTGCCGGTTGTGCGCAGTGGGTGGATCAATCCTTTCGCTTCATAAAAATGCAGCGCCGACACCGCCAGCCCGCTTCGTTTGGCGATCTCTCCGACCGTGAATGTGGCGGTTGGAATGCTGACCGTATCTGCTGGCGCAATCGGCGCTGACGCTGCTTTTGTGTTTGGCAAAATGGCTCCCGAAAACTGTTGACCTCAAGTTAAGTTGAGATTTTATAGTGTCTCGACCGCTGCCGTGGCAGCCTTTCGAAAGGACATCCATGCATCCAGTTCATTCCCCGCACGCACCGCATGCATTCATCAATCCGGCGCAACTGTATGATCCGCGTCCAAACGGCTACACCCATGTTGTGGTGGCCACCATGCCGGCGCGAATTATTCATGTTGCCGGTCAGGGTGGCGAGAACGCCGCCGGTCAGTTGGCTGCCAGTTTCGAGACGCAGGTAAGACAGGCGCTGGCCAACCTCGGCATTGCGCTCGCCGCCGCCGATGCCACCTTGCGCGACGTTGTCAAAATCACGGTGCTGATTGTCGATCACGATGTCGACCGTCTCGCGGTCTTCAGCCGCCTGCTTGGCGACGCCTGGGGCGCCAATCTGCCACCGGCCTGCACCCTGATACCGGTCGCTCGTCTGGCACTGAACGGCATGCTGTTCGAGATCGAGGCCACGGCCGCGTGCTCACTGCTGGCGATTCCGGTATGAGCGTGACCTGTGCGCCACGCACCGATACGCAGATTGCGCCACCGCCAGCGCTCGGTACGTCGACGTTGGTGTTGATGGCAGTTGCCACCGGCCTGTGCGCAGGCAGCAATTACTTCAATCAGCCGCTGCTGCATTCGATTGCACGAAGTCTGCACGTAAGCGATGCCAGCGCCGCCCTGACCGTGACGCTGTCCCAACTGGCGTATGCGGCTGGCCTGCTCTTGTTCGTTCCTCTGGCAGACAAACTCGAGCGTCGCTCGCTCGCGGTGGGACTGATGTTGCTGGCCGCTTCCGGACTGCTGATCAGTGGTTTTGCCACCAGCTTTGCCATGCTGGCAGCCGGCACCCTCATCACCGGACTTTTTTCCGTCGCTGCGCAGACACTCGTGCCGATGGCAGCCGCCCTTGCCGAGCCGCGCCGAAGCGGCCGCGCCGTCGGCATTGTCATGAGCGGTTTGCTCAGCGGCATCCTGGTTGCGCGCAGCGCCGCCGGCCTGCTGTCCGACATTGGCGGCTGGAATACGGTCTATCGCGTCGCGGCGCTGCTCATGGTCGCATTGGCCGTCGTGCTCTGGCGTGCGCTACCCCCTTCGCGCAATGTAACGCCGTTGCCTTACCGAGACATTCTGCGCTCGCTGCTGACGCTGACTGCGCACCATCCGCGCTTGCGCAGCCGCGCGCTGCTCGGTGCGCTGACATTCGCGTCGGTCAGCGTCCTGTTGTCGAGCACGACGTTATTGCTGTCGGGTCCGGGCTTCAACATGAGCGACAGCGGCATCGGTCTGGTCGGCATGCTCGGTGTGGCGGGCGCCGTCGTGGCAGGCGTTACCGGCCGTCTTGCCGACCGTGGATGGGGCCAGGCAACGTCAGCGCTTGGCGTGCTGATCCTGCTGCTTGGCTGGGCATGCCTGTCGATGGGCGGATCCGCCATTGTCTGGCTGCTGGTCGGCACACTGGCGGTCGATATTGCCCTGGCAGGCCTGCATATCAGTAACCAGGGCGTGATTTACGCGCTGGAGCCGACGGCCCGGGCCCGTCTCAATGCGGTGTATATGACGTGCTACTTTGCCGGCGCTGCGGCCGGTTCGGCGCTGGGCTCGGCTGCCTGGAGGCACGACGGCTGGCGCGGCGTTTGCGCGACCGGCGCAATTCTGGCCGTGCTGAGCGGATGCGCCCTCGTTTACGATCAGTTGCTGGCCCGGCGTCAGAAAGCGCCATCGCAAACCAGATAAAAATCCTCATGCGTCCCCAAGCATCAGCGCAATGGCGGCCACGATCATCAACGTGGCCGTCAGCCCATGCATGCCGAAAGCATGTTTGCTCGACCCTTTCGCGCGCAGAATGGTTGCCATGTCTCCCAACGGCGTCATGGCCTGGACCAGTAGCCCGATGCCGACAATGTGCGGGCTGCTCCACGCCAGCAGCGCAAGCATCAGCAGCCCGGAGACGACATCGCGCACGCCTTTGAGACGAAGCCACCAGTCCACGTTTGCGCCCGCTTCGGGAAGCGGCAGACCGAATCCCTTCACTGCTGCGCGCGGGTTCAGAAGATAGACCAGTCCGATCGACATGATGACGACGAACACCAGCACCACAACGCTCACTGAAAACAAGTACATGACCACCTCCGCTTTTTAGAATAAAAATATACTAGCACTGCTAGATTTAAAAGTAACGATATAATATTTTCTTGTTTCGGTGGAGGTGGATGTGAGCATTGCAGAGAGAAAAGCGCGCGAGAGGGCCGAACGGGAGCAGCGCATTACCGGTGCCGCGCGCCGGATTGCGAGTGAGCAAGGCTGGGAAGCCGTCACGATCCGCCGGTTGGCCGAAGAGATCGAATACAG
Source organism: Pseudomonadota bacterium (assembly GCA_030853745.1). GTDB lineage: Bacteria > Pseudomonadota > Gammaproteobacteria > Burkholderiales > Burkholderiaceae_D > JALYUM01. The sequence goes on from JALYUM010000189.1 coordinate 37,119, forward strand.
CCAGCCAGTCATTTACTCGCACTTTCGCAGTCGTGACGCGATCGTCGCTGCGGTAGCGATCGCGGGTTTCGGCGAGATGGCGACGACACTTCGTGCTGCGAAAGAATCCTCCGGTAACGAACGACAGGCCCTGGAAAGTGTGGCTACCGCCTATATTGCGTTCGCGCTGGACCAATCCGCACTTTACGAGGCGATGCTGGTGTTGTCGCGTGAACTGCCGTTCGCACAACCGGAGGCGCCAGGCGAATTGCGTAATGCCTTCCATGCTCTGGCAAGCGTCGTGGCGCCATTTTGCCAGGACGTCGATACCGCCACGGAAGTGTTGTGGGCAGCATTACACGGTGCTGCCGAGCTTGAACGGCACGGCCGGATCCGGCCAGAATTACGTGTCCGTCGCGTCGCCATGATCGTTCAATCCGTGCTCGTATCGGATCACGCCGGGACGCATGGCTGATTGTGGCGTGGCAGCGCCAGCGCACACACCGCGCAACCGGTCCCGAATAACGCCATCGCCAGCCCCAGCGGCCGTGGCGTGCCATCGGCCAGCAGCCCCACCAGCGCCGAGCCGAGAATACCGGTGCCGAACTGGGTGGCGCCAACCAGGGCCGACACCGCGCCTGCCGCTTCCGGATGCAGGTTCAACGCGCCAGTGATGGCATTGGCGACAATCAGCCCGTTGCAGGCGATGAACAGGAACAGCGGCACCACCAGCCCCGCCAAACCGCCCCACCCGGTCGATGCCGTGATGGCGGCGGTGACGCCCATCACGCCGGCGCCAATTGCCCCGGCGCGCATCAGCTTGTCGCTGCCGAAGCGCGTGACGAAACGGACATTGAACAGGTTGGCCGCCATGATGCCGAGCGAACCGAGGGCAAACAGCGCGCCGTAGTACTGGGGCGGGACGTGGTGATACGTGATGTAGGCGAACGGCGTGCCGGCCACATACGCAAAGATGCCGCCGTACTGGCAGGCACCGACGCCGGCGTAACCCAGCAGGCGCGGCTGGCGCAGCAGCATGCCGTAGGTACGGAACACCTGCACCAATGGCGCGCGCGTGCGCTGCTCGACGGGCAAGGTCTCGGGCAGGGTAATCAAGAGTGCCAATGTCACCAGGCCGATGCCGGACAGCAGCCAGAAAATGTCGCGCCATGGCGCCACTTGCAGGATCAGGGCGCCGACGCTGGGGCCGACCAGTGGCGCGATGGCCGTCACGATCATCAATGTCGACATCATTTTTGCGGCGCGGCTGCCGGCGTACAGGTCGCGCACGATGGCGCGCGCGAGCGTGACGCCGGCGCACGCGCCCACGGCCTGCAGCGCGCGCCAGCCCACCATGGCTTCCACGCTGTGCGCCAGGGCGCAGCCGGCCGAGCCGACGATGAACAGCACCATGCCCATGGCGATCGGCGTGCGCCGGCCGATCCGGTCGCTCAGCGGGCCCCAGAACAACTGGCCCAGGCAAAAGCCCACCAGGTAGCCGGAGATCGTCAATTCTGCTCCGCCCGGTCCGGCGTGCAGTGCCGCGGCCATGGTGGGCAGTGCGGGCAGGTAGATGTCGGTGGAGATCGATGCAAATGCCATCAGCAGGCAAAGGATCAGCAGCGTGCGGAAGTCGTGGCGCTCAGCACTAGTGTGGTGTGGTACGGACGAAATTGACGGTTCCTGCGACATGCCTGGTTTCCGGTGCGCTACATTGACAAACTTTATTTGAACCTTTTGGCGCCATGCGGGTATCTACAGTGACAACAAGGATGCACGCGTGGACAGACGACCCGACGATTTTACAATGCTGGCCAGAACTGCCGAGGGAGAGGTGCGCCTGATCGCGCAGGTTGTTGCCGGCGACAAGCGGGCTTTCGAGGTCTTGTACCGCGCCTATTTCCCCCGCCTGACGTGTTTTTTGTACCGCATGACCCGCAACGCCGTGCTGATTGAGGAAATCGTCAACGACACGCTGCTGGCAGTCTGGCGCAAGGCAACAACGTTCAATAACAGCAGCAAGGTATCGACCTGGGTGTTCGCGATTGCCTACCGGCGCGCCTGTAAATCGCTGCAGGCGCTCGACGAGCCGGTCGCCCCGGGCATCGATGAGCGCGAAGGCATGGACGCCGACCGGCCGAAATGGCAGTTCGACCAGGCGCGCATGGCGCAAGCGGTCGACGTGGCGCTGACCTTGCTGCCACTGGCCCAGCGCACAGCGTTTCAGCTGACTTTTTATCACGACATGAGTTATACAGAGATCGCAGAAATCATGGATTGTCCCGTCAATACCATCAAAACGCGCCTGTTTCATGCGCGCAAACGCCTGGCCGTGCTGCTCGACGGCCAACTGGAGGGCCGCCCGTGAACATGCACATGGAAGCGCAACAATTACTGCCCTGGCTGGCCAACGGCACGTTGCGCGAGCCCATGTTGAGCCGCATGCATGCCCATCTTGAAGTGTGCGCCGATTGCCGCGGCGAGCTGGCGCTGCTGCACACGCTGCGCGCCACCGGCCCTGCTGCCACGCCCCGTTTCAACGTCGATGGCGCACTGGCGCGCCTGCTGCCGCAGCTCGATACTCCCGCTCCGGGGCCATTCATCTGGCGCGACCGGCTGGCCGCGAATGACAATGTCTGGCTGCGGGCCGGCATGGCCGCGCAGTGTTGCGTGATCGTCGGCCTTGGCTTACTGCTGGCGCGCGCGCCAGCTGCGCCGGAAGGCGACTTTCGCGCGCTGGCAGCCGGGCCGGGCGTGCGCACCGGCATGGTGGTGTCCTTCCGACCCGAGACACCCGAACGCGAACTGCGCCGCATCCTGCACGCCAGCGGCGCGCGCGTGGTCGGCGGACCGACTGCCACCCGCGCCTGGCTGATCAACACCGATGGCGCGCCAGCCACAGTTGCCGCGCGCCTGCGCGCAGAACCGGCTGTCACGCTGGCGGAACCGCTCGGCACCCAAGGCCGGCCATGATGCGCGTGTTCGCCAATATGGCCATGGCGCTGGCGCTGCTTGTCACCAGTGATGCTCACGCATCGCAGCACGACGATGCAACGGCCGACCCGGTCGCGGCAGTCGCCCAGCACCAGGTGCTGGTCATGCTGCGCCTGCCGGCCAGGCATTACCGGCCCGACGGCTCCTATGGTGGCAATTACACGACCGATACCGGCACTGCTGCGCGCCGCCGCATTGCCGCCCAACTCGCGGCAGCCCATGGCTTGCGCCTGCGCGACAGCTGGCCGATGCCCGCCATCGGTGTCGACTGTTTCATCATGGGAGAGACCAGTGGCCCCGCTCGCGCGCGTGCTGGCCGGTTTATCGCGCGACGCACGCGGGGCCTGGGCTCAGCCGCTGGGTGAATACCAGGGCATGCAAGGCGCCGATCCGCTGGCGTCGCTTCAGCCGGTGACGCAGGACTGGCATCTCGCCGAACTGCACCGGGTCAGCACGGGCCGCAATGTCGCTATGGCCGTCATCGACAGCGGCATCGACGGCAACCATCCCGACCTGGCCGGACAAATAAGCTTGCGGCGCAACTTTGTCGACGAATTACCCGATGCGTTCGAGGCGCACGGCACCGCCGTGGCCGGCATCATCGGCGCCCGCATGGGCAATGGCGTGGGCATCGCCGGCGTCGCCCCCAACGCAAAAATCATGGCGCTGCGCGCGTGCTGGGAAACCGCTGGCCGCCCTGCCCGCTGCAATACGCTGACGCTGGCCAAGGCCATCAATTTTGCGCTGGAAAACAGTGCACGCGTCATCAACCTGAGCCTGGCCGGCCGGCCCGATCGCCTGCTGCAAAGCCTCATTGACGCAGCACTAGCGCGTGGCATTGTCGTCGTCGGTGCGGCCGACCCCACCATTGCCGATAGCGGCTTTCCGGCATCGCATCCGGGCGTGATCGGCATTGCGTGCACCGGTGACCGTCATCCGGCGCTGGCACGTATCGGCTACGCGCCCGGCACCGACATTCCCAGCTGCGTGCCGGGCAAAGGCTGGGGCATGGTGACCGGTTCGTCGTTCGCCTCGGCGCACGTTGCCGGCCTGGCCGCATTGATGCTCGAGTTGCGCCCGCGCGCCGCCGCGCAGGCGTTGCGGCAACAACACGACAGCGTCAATGCTGTGTCGGGCCGGACAGCCACAACTGCTCACATGGATGCATGCGCCGCGCGCGCGCGGGTGGCCACTGCCTGCGTCTGTCCATGTTCCCCGACTTCTGCCACAAAAAATATTCTGTCACCTTAGCCATACTGTTATCCCTCCTCGGCAGCGCGCATGGCCAGACCAGTGCCGATGTGACGTTGCTGTCGGAATTTGCCGCGCGCGGCGTCGCGCTCGACACGCATCCTGTGCTGCAACTGCGCGTCGAGCACGATTGTATCGATGGCTGGTACGGCGGCGCGTTTGCCTCACCCGTCGCGCTGGCCGACAGGCGCCAGGGCCAGCTCACCGCCTATGCCGGACGCGCCCAACGCTTTACTTCCACATTGCCGTGGGACGCCGGTGTTACCAGCACCAGCTACCTGCGCGACAGCACGCTGAACTACCACGAATTCTATGCCGGCCTGGCCGTCGACCGCGCCGGCGCGCGCCTGTTTTACTCGCCCGCCTGTTATGGCGACGAGCGCAGTCTGTATCTCGATGTGAACACCGCCTGGCCCCTCGACGACAGCTTCAGCCTGGCCGCTCATGCCGGCCTGCTGCACCGCTTCGGAGACGGCCGCCTGCCCGACCTGCGCCTCGCGCTGCAGTACGACATCGGCGATGTCAGCCTGCAGCCCGGCTGGCAAATCAAGGGCAACGATTACCTGCCGGGCAGCGTGCGCACGCGCGTTGAGCGTCAGCGCCAGCCGCAGTTTTTAAGTTCAATTTTATTTTTCATGAGATTGAACCTTCAGCCTGATCGTGGGTATTCATAGGTCAGGCGTCCCGGGTGCGGGCGCATCGATCAACTTGAAAGAGCGAATAAAAAAAATGAAAACTGGACGATGGCGTGTGGCGTGGCTTTGTTGAGGTCGGCGCAGGCAGCAATGGCGGCGGACTCGGCCGGCTGCGAAAACGGTGGTTTTACGGTACTCGGAAAAAGTGGCGTGCAGAACACCATCGTCGCCGCCGGCAGCGTCGGTTCGGTGTTTCGCGTGCAAGGCCGCTACGTGCAGTTCGACGTCGATGCGGCCACGTTTGGCGTACTGAACTACGCGATGACCGGCGCGCCGAACAAGGTCGACATCACCGGCGGCAAGGCCACCCCGGTGTTCGACAGCAAGATGCGAATCACCGCGGCCTGGTCCTGAACAGCAATATCAGCGTCGAACTGAGCAGCTCGGCCGATATCGTCGCGTACCGGCCCTGGCGTGACGATGAAAGTGCAGGAGCTGCACCAACAATATCGTCACGCGCACCGGCGGTATCGCCAGGGTCTTGCATTGCGGTGGCGTGTCGCAATGGTCGGTGGCCAGTGGTGGCCGCGGTACTCGGTTCGCCGTTCCCGGTGGCACCAGCCGATCGCCTGCAGGGCCGCTTGCCGCAGTAATTCTTTCAGGGCGCTTGCACTGCCAAAGGTGACGTCACGTCATTGCCGGGTTCGCCGCTACCACGCTACCAATTGATACTTGTGTAACGCGGGCCCGGACTTCTAAGATGGCCTTCTTCCTACCGCAGTGCCTGCTTTTCACCCCGTCGGCGGTGGAGCATACAGCCCAACCTTTCCATTGCACGCGCACTTTGTCCTGACCGGGCCAGCGTTCCAACGCCGATATTCAGCACGTCCATTTCAATCTGTACTTCACTTGAAGAGGCAACGAAATGAATAAAGCGCTTTCAACATCCATCTTCGCATCGGCAGCAAACCAGGGTGACACCGCTGAAATGTCGGCGGCAAATGCCTACCTGAAAATGGTAACGGATCAAACGCAGCAGACTCTGGGCGACACGCTCGGTTGCACACTGAGCAGCATCCGCAGCAATGGCCTTGGCGCGTTCAACTGGAGCTACTCGAACGGGCAATCCACGCAGATCAATGGGGCAACCTATAACTGGGTGTCGGCGGAACTGGATGTTGCAGACGGCAACAATATGGTGTGCGCGGGACCGGCGGATTCTTTTGTTACCGCCTACCAAAGCTTCATCCAGGGAATTTACTTCCAGTTCAGTATCGCAGACCAGACCACGCTGCAAAAAAGCCAGAATGCCGCATCGACGCAATCCGCCGCCCTGGTGGCCGCATTCAACACCACCTTCGCAACGCCGACCGCAACAGATTATGCAACGGCAACAGCGGCGATGTCGGCATATCCCCCGTATGGACCATCGACTGAAATCAACTTCATCATCGACTACGTGATGGGCAAAATGTGGGCCGGCAAAGGGGGCCCGTATTCGAATGTACAGATGCAGAACACCGCATCGTTGTCGACGCTGCTCACCGCCGCACCTGCCAATGCGGGCACGGTGCTGCCGCTCGCATCGCAATATCTCGTTGCGCTCGGCCTGGGCGCCGCGCTCACCGACCAAGGCAATCTGGCGAACATGCAGATCGGTGCGATGAAAAAAAATGTGCTGACGCCGACGGCGGCAAATGGCGGAATGACGGTCTACAATCCGCAGTCCAACCAGCCAAACAATCCGACACTGCCGGGCTATCTTGTCAGTCCTGTTCCTTCGCAAGATCCGTCTTTGCAGACGACCAAGATCAGTGCCACTTTTTCAAGCAGCGCAACGTCCGACAGCAGCTGGAATGTCAGTTATGCCGGGCAAGCAGGCATCAGTGTCGGCAGTTTCCTCAATTTCAGTGCGGGGAGCAGCGTGACAGGCGACATCGCCTCGCAATGTGGCGCCTCGGCCACGATGAGCGTGATGGTCACCTACCCGAATATTGTGGCGAGTCCTGCAATTTCTGCCATTCCCCAGGGTTTGTCGACGGTGGCGGCAGATGGCACTGCAACCGGTTGGTTCAGCCCGCAAATTGCCCAGCAGGCGTACAAAAATACCAAGCTCGGCAACGACGCTCCAAGCGGCTTTGCCTTTATCGGCGGCGCACTGCCGGAAAACTTTGGCTACCCGTCGACGATCGTCGTGAGTGGCTTCCCCGTGATCAGCGTTACTGTCACGAATGGCGACTACAACGCTTATCAGTCGTGGCAAAAAACCCAGACAAGCTTCAACGTCAGCTTGTTTGGCATCATCTCCCTGGCCAGCGGCAGTGTTGATACCTACACATCGACGATCACTTCGCATCAAAGCAACAGCAGCTTCACGTTCCAGCTGAGTCCGCCTACCAAGGCGCCCATCACCAACCCGGCGCAACAGGTCTATCCGGTGCTCGGCGTGGGGGTGACTTACCTGGACGTCTGATGCCGCGTCAGCAGTAACAACCATGGCGGCGCGCGCCGCCATTTTTTTGACCTGTGCAACTCTGCGCAACTCGCGCGTTCCCACTGCCGTTCGCGCTGTGCACGCGCCGCTTCGTCCGATACCCGCACCGGCCGGTCGCGCGCGCGGCAAGATGGTTTATCGCAAGCCGCGATGCCATCGGGGAGCAGCAGGATGAAACAGTTTATACGATATGCCATCGTCGCAGCGCTGGCCGCGACCAGCCTGGCCCAGGCCGCCGACATGACGATCGACATCGCCGGCCTGAAAAACGCCAGGGGCAAAGTCATGGTCGCCGTGTACGACCGCGCCGACAATTTTTTGAAGCAGCCGATGCGCACCAGCACTGTCGATGCGCAGGCGGGCACAGTGCACATGCTGCTCACCGGCCTGCCGGCGGGCGACTATGCCATCAGCCTGTATCACGATGAAAATGGCAACGGCAAACTCGACAAAAACCCGCTCGGGATGCCGATCGAGTCCTATGGCTTCAGCAACGATGCGGCCGGCAATTACGGTCCCCCGAGCTTTCAGCAAGCGCAGGTGCATCTGCTCGACACCGGCACCACCGTAACGGTGAACCTCCGATGAGCGCGCACCCACTGCAGCGGCGGGATTTTCTGCGCGCCCTGGCCGCCACTGGCGCATTGTTGACACTGCCCGGCCTGGCGCGTGCCAGCCAGACGCATGCCAGCCATATCAACCCGCGCCTCGCGGCACTCAAAAGCTTTACGCAGGATAGTGTCAATGGCACGGCCTGCATCACAGGCCGCTGGCCGGCCGAGCTGCGTGGCACGTTTTACCGCAACGGGCCGGCGCTGTTCGACCGTGGCGACGAGCGCTACCGGCACTGGTTCGACGGCGACGGCATGGTTCACGCCTGGCGTATCGAAGAAGGCAGCGTGCGCCATGAAGCGCGCTTTGTGCGCACCAAAAAATACGTCGAGGAAGCCGCCGCCGGACAATTTCTGTATCCCGCATTCGGCACCGACATCCAGCGCCGCCCGGTTGGCAACAACGACACTGTCAATGTCGCCAACACCAACGCCGTGGTCCATGCCGGCAAGTTGTACGCGCTGTGGGAAGGCGGCTCGGCCACCGAACTCGATCCGGCCGACCTCAGCACGCGCGGCATCCATGCGTGGCGCGACGATCTCGCCGCCCTGCCGTTTTCCGCGCACCCACGCGTGACACCGGATGGCGTGCTGTGGAATTTTGGCATCGTTCCTGGCGCAAATAAATTGATCCTGTGGCGCATCGATGCCGATGGCAGCCTGGGCAAATTCGGGATGCTCGACGTGCCCAACCTGCCGATGGTGCACGATTTCGTCGTCACCGCGCGGTATATGGTGTTCCTGTTGCCTCCGTTCGACATGCATCCCGGGCCGCATACAACGTACCTGGACAGCCAGGTCTGGAACGGCAAGCGGCCGCTGCGCGCGCTTGTCGTCGACCGCAGCGATTTCAGCATGAAGCGAACCATCGAGATGCCGGCCGGGATGCTGTTCCACCTGGGTAATGGCTGGGATGAGGGCGATACCGTGCGCCTTGACGCGTGTCTTGCCGCAGACGACACCAGTTTGCGTGCACTGGGCAGCGCGATGCGCGGCGAAACTTTGCACGAAGCCAGAAAGGATACGGTAGCGATCACGCTGAATCTCGCAACCGGCACCGCACGCAGCGAAACGCTGCTGCGCGGTACCGAATTCCCGCGCGTGGCCGCAGCCGATATCGGCGGACGCTATCGCCAGCTGTTCGTAACGACCAGCCGCGCCACCGATCAGTTTGGCGGCACCGGCGTGGCGCGCATCGATGTCGAGACCGGCCACACCGACCGCTTTGAATTTGGCGAACACTGGATCGTGGAAGAACATATTCCAGTTCGTAAAGCTTCCGGGCGCGGCCAGTGGCTGGTGGGTGTGGCGTACGATTTGCGCCGGCAGCAGACTGTGCTGGCAGCGTTCGATGGCGACCATCTGGCGCAGGGGCCGGTGGCGCAGGCACGCCTGCCGTATGCGGCGCCGCTCTGCTTTCACGGAAATTTTCTGGCGGCGTGACACCGATTGGCGCAGCGCAGCCAGACAAATACCAACCAGATCGCCCTGCTGCAAATACATTTGTACAAATACAGTTTGGTGAAAATGTGATACCATTCAGAAAGATCGCAGCAGTGATCTCTCTGCGGACAACCTCATCCTGAGTTGTCCGCTTGCCGTTTTCCGCGGCAATTCAAGGCTTCCTGGCCTCAGGCTCCGCCCCGGAGCTGCACTCGGCACGCACCCATGCGTGTTCTTCTGGCCCCAGATGGGGTCGCCAATCAAGCGTTCACGAACGTTATATTTTCGCAGGTGGTATGTTGACATCCCAAAACCCGAGCACGCCCATGGCGTCACCACGTCTTACCAAGACCTCAGCAGGCTTGCTGGACACAATCTGCGAACGCTTCGGCATTCCCCGTCCTTTGTTCTGGGGCTTCGTCGGCCTGCTGATCTTCATGATCGGCGATGGCGTCGAACTCGGCTACCTGGCCCCCTACCTTGGCCAGAAGAACATCGCCGAAAGCGATATCGCGGTGCTGTTCACGGTGTATGGCGTGACGGTGGCCATCGGCTCCTGGTGCGCCGGCGCCCTGTCGAATATCTGGGGCCCACGACGCGTGATGTGGTTGGGCGCCGCCATCTGGGTAGTGTTCGAAGTTCTCTTTCTGAGCCTTGGCGTGGGCCGCCTCAGTTATCCGATGATGATCGTCGGCTACGCGTTGCGCGGCTTCGGTTATCCACTGTTTGCGTACGGGTTTCTGGTCTGGATCGTGGCGGCCACACCGGCCCGTAAACTCGGCGTGGCGATGGGCTGGTTCTGGGTGGCGTACGCGGCCGGCCTGCCGACGCTGGGTGCGCTGGTCGCGAGCTTTACGGTACCGATGATCGGTGCGCTGGCCACGTTCTGGCTGTCGCTGATCCTGGTGGCGCTGGGCGCTTTGCTGACGCTGCTGTGCGTCAAGGATGCGTCGGGTTCACAGCGGCTGGCACCGCCCGGTGAAAAGCCGCTGACGTCCTTGATCGGCAGCATTTCCATCCTGTGGACCGAGCCAAAAACGTCGCTGGGTGCTCTTGTCCGCACGATCAATACCGCGTCGATGTTCGGCTTTTTCGTGATCCTGCCCGGCTATTTCATGCACGTGATCGGTTTCACGTTGGCCCAGTGGCTGCGCCTGGTGACGGTGATTTTCGTCAGCAATATCGCCGGCAACCTCATTTCCAGCCGCCTGGCCACCCGCTTCGGCCTGCGCAATACCGTGATCTGGATGGGCGCCGTCGGCAGCGCAATTTCCACGCCGCTGTTCTTTTACGTGCCGCAGCTTTTCATCGGCGATTTTACCGTGGCCTGCGCGATGGGCGCGCTGTACGGCATGACGCTGGGCGGCTTCGTCCCGCTGTCGGCATTGATGCCATTGCTGGTGCCGAAAAACCGCGCCGGTGCCGTCTCGGTACTCAGCCTCGGTGCCGGCGCATCGACCTGGGTGGGACCGGCGATTGTCGCCATCTTCGGCGCGTCGCTGGGTGTGGCCGGCGTCATCTGGATCTTCGCCGGCCTGTATGTGGTCAGTGCCGGGCTGATGATTCCGCTGCGCGATCCGGCTGGCTTGCGCAGTGCGGGAGGGCCGGTGCCTTAATCCACCCAAATTAAGAGAACTTTGTGCATTTAGCTAATATGTTTTTCTGACCACGCTATTCCAGGATCTTGCCGCCCGCCTGTGCTCGACGGAATTTCTCCACGACGCCGGTCATGTCGACCATCCGACAGCGTTCTGGCGCTCTCGCAAATTGCCTTCGGCGACGCTGGTCACGCTAATGCTCTCGGGCATGCGCATGCGCGTCCAGGCCGAACTGGACACCTTCTTCGCCCATCTTCGTCGACGAGGCACGTGCGCATGGTGCGCAATACCTCACCCAGCGGCGAACAGCGCACGTTGATGACCAACCTGTTCAACGACAAGCTCTTCCCGGCCGACTGCTTCGCCGAGCTTTACCAGCAGCACTGGGGAATCGAAGAAGCGTTTAAAAGATTGAAGCATCGGCTCAGTATGGAGCATGTCACGGGATTGACTCAGCAGGTCGTGGTCCAGGATGTCGCCGCCAAGATCGTCTTTGACAACCTGCAGGCTCTCGTCGCCATCACCGCCCACGCCGATACCGATTTACCTGACAGCAAACGCATCGAGCCTGCGGCCGACACCGACACGCTGTATCAGGCCGCGTCCATCAGCAAGGGCGTGACCGGCGCGCTGGCGCAGCGGCTGGCGGGCAGCACCGGGCTCCAGCTCGACGATCCAGTGGACGCCTGCCTGCGGCCATGGACCCTGCCCCCGGAGCGCAAAGCTCCGAGCTTCCCCGGCTATGCGCCGTAGCAGGCGATCCCAACCGACCTCCAGATGGGGCCAAGCCGCCATCGCCCACGCCGGCGGTCGCTATCCAGACTATCCCAGGCGCCGCCCATGCGTATCCCGGCGGCGGCTACACCATCGCCCAAGTCGCCATCAGCAATGCCTGCATACGCCCTTTGCAGAGTTGATGCGCCAGCAGGTGCCGCAGCCGCTTCGGATGCGCTGCAGCACATTCGCGCAGCCCTTGCCGGCGACGGAACATAACCGCGCACATGGCCACTACGCCGACGGCAGCGAAGTCGAATGCGGGGCCTTCGTCTATCCGGAACTGGCGGCGGCCGGCCTATGGACCACGCCCAGCAACCTGGCGCGCTTCGCCATCGGTATCCAGCAGTCGTGGAAAACCGGCACGGCCTTCCTGAGCGCCCCCGGGGCGCGCGATCTGCTGGCGCCGGGGCTGAACAATTGTGCGCAGGGCTTGTTCGTGGTCAGCGATGGCGAGCACCGGCTTCATGCATGCCGGCGGCAACACCGGCTTCAAAAGCACGTACGCCATGTATCTCGACAGCGGCAACGGCGTCGTCGTCATGACCGACGGCGACAACGGCAGCCATCTCGGCGGGGAGATCGTTAAAGCAGTGGCGTCGGTCTACTGCTGGCCGGACGTCAAACGTGGGCAGCGCGCCAGGTGCTGACACGGCCGGACGTGTTCGGCGAAGCCACAATGACCACGGCACTGCCCGACCGTTTCACGCACCATTGCCACATCGTCGAAACAGGCAATAAATCGACGCCCGGATTCAGAATGCCCGCGCCACCGTGACGAAAAAATAATGGCGCCGGCCGCCATCGACCGTGGTCGCGGCGGCACCGGAGCGGCCGCCGGTGATCCCGCTGCGCAGGCGCGTAAAATCCAGCGAGAGTTGCGCCTTCCAGCCCTGGTAGCCGGTAGACAGGCCGATACGCGCTTCGGCGCGGCGGCTCAGTGCGTTATCGCGCGAGTAAAGATAGCCACCGTGCCAGAACGCCTGCACGTGCTGCGTCAGCATTGCGCCGCCATTGAGCTCGCCATACAGGGTGCGTTCGCCGAAGCCGAGGTAATCGGACGAGTAATGCAGCCGCCCGCTGAGCTTGCTGCCTGACAGACCGACGTAGACTTCCCGAAAGTTCCAGTTGGCATTCTGCGGGAAGGCATAGGCGCTCACGCCGGTTTCCCACGACAACCCGGACGGCAGGCGCTGCGCATAACCTGCGTAGCCGCTCCATTGCGCGCTGCGGCGTGGTCCACCCACCAGTTGCCCCGCTACGACCTGCCCGCCGGCGAACCAGCCGGCCATGCCGTCATAATTGAGCGCGAGGCGCGCCGCCGGTTTATCGTCACTGAGCGAGACGCCGCGATAAAGATAGTTGGAGAGCAGGCCTGCGCTGCCGCTCAGCTGCGCCTGCGCGGCGGGCGCCAATAGCCAGGACAGGATGCTCAGGGCGAGCGCGCGTAGTGGCTGCTGGTACCGGGTTGACACGCGCATGAGCATTTACCTGAAATGCGGAGGATGGTGGCACAGAGATCGATGCCGGTCAACGGCGCGCTGCCTTCGTTCAGGACGATGGCCTCGCGCAGCCGACCTGCCGCCAGTTGGGGCTTGAGTTCTTCCAGCAGCGCCAGCATGCCCGACACATGTGCGGCGGCGTACGACGATCCGGCCACCACGCCCCAGCGTCCGCCCGGCATGGTGGTGGGAATGTCGCGGCCCGGCGCCAGCAGCGCGTGCACGCC
>JALYUM010000005.1 GCA_030853745.1 Pseudomonadota bacterium
GCCGGGCGGTGCGGTCAATGTGCAAAAGTGGATTTTGTCGACCGAGGGCGGCACGGCTTCAAGCGGCTGGCGATACGCGTCGCCGGCTTTGCCGTTCGGGAGCCGGAAGCCGACTTCCGGCAGTGCCGGCACGATGGGCAAACCTGGCAAACCTGGCAAACTTGGCAAACCTGACAAACCCGGCAAACCTGGCGCGGCAACGGCCGCTTCTTCTTCAGGCGGCGCTGCCAGGTCGTGCAGTTTCATCAGGACCGGCTCGTCCGGTGCCGGCGGCGGCGGGGCAGGAAAATCCTGCATGGTTTTCTCCAGGTTGGCATGAAACACGGCAATCAGCGCACGAAACGGCGCGCTGTACAAAAAGGCTTCGACATGGTCCGGCGTGGCCGCGTCGGCCATGCCCAGCAAGTAGCCGCGCGCATGTTCGCGCAGTTGTTCATCGATGTCCATGCAGCCCTTACCCACGCGAACGCGCGACGTCGAAGCCCGGTCCCTCGCCGCCGACGAAATGGCAGACGTTGTGGCAGGTGGGGCAGGTAGCGGGGCCATCGCCCTTGATGCACATCAGTGCGCCGCACGAGCACATGGCAAAGCCGATCGGGTTGCCGCAGTGCGGGCAGCCGGGGCTGCCGATGAGCGCATCGGTGTTCACGGTACGGGCCAGCGCGCGCGGGTCGGAAAGTGCGTCGTAGTCGGCTTCCAGTGCAAATACGCCGTTCAGCTGATACAGGTCGACGCGCAGGTGCATGGCTTGTTCGTCCAGTCCGTGCCGCACCTTTTCGTACTTCATCAGGTAGGGCAGGCGGCTGGTCTGGCAGCGCCCGGTGAGCACCACCAGGTCTTCGTCGACGGTCGTTGCCTGCGCGATGTCGTCGATTTTTGCCAGGATATTGCTCAAGCCGGATTCGTCAACTTTGGCGAGGCTGACCTTGCCGCCCGACGTGTCGGACACGGCGCGGCTTTGCGCTACCACCGACATCGTGACCCAGTCGACGAAGCGTTTGAAATCGCTTTCGGTGGTGGCATCGAGTTGCAGCACAGTGTCGGTGAAGCGCAGCAGCGCGCCGGTGGACGCATGCGCACCGATGGCGATGGCGACCAGCGTCACGCGCGCAGCGTACTGCGCCTGCCAGCGCGCGACGGCAGCCTCGATGTCGTCGGTCGGTTTGCCGTCGGTCATCAGATACACCACGGGACGCCAGTCGCCTTTGCGTTCGCGCGTGCTGCTGACGATGCACCGGTCGATGTCGTCCATCAGGTGCAGCATGCCGGCGCCCAGCGACGTGCCGGAGCCAAGCGGCAGGCGCGGCGGATAAAAGCTGGCCAGTTCGGTCAGCGGCGCCAGCGTGCGCGCACGGCCGGCAAACGCGATGGCCGACAGGAACACCGATTCAAGCGCGTGTGGATCGCGGCGCAGGCCGGCAACGAGGCGCTCGATGCCGCCTTGCAGCTGGCGGATGCCATCGCCCGCCATCGATTCGGAGACATCCAGTAACAGGAAAATGGGCAGGCGGCGCATGGTGCTCCTACAAAACCAGGTTGACTTCGGCAGGCGGCGGCGGCAGGGCCATGCCGGTCGCGCCGACGCTGGCGCTGCCGGCCGTGACCGCCGAACTGACCCACTGGAAAAAGCTGGCAAAGCCGCTGCTGTCCATCGTGTCAAGGCTGACGACGGTATCGGTCAGCAGTTTCAGCTGGTCGGGCACGCTTTTCGGGCCGGCGGCGCACGCGATGATGGCAGCAAACTGCGCCGCTTTTACCCGCGGCACGGCTTCTTCGAACGCGAGCGTGTCCGACGGTTTGCCATCGGTCATGATGAACAGCATCGGACGCCAGTCGCCGCGCTCGTCGCTGGTCGATTTGCGCACTTCGCGCGCCACTTTGTCGCAGATATCGTGCAGCGCGGCGCCCAGAAAGGTGGGGCCCGATTCGGGACAGACGATTTCCGGCAGCACCACCTGATCGAGCGGCGTCATGGGAACCACCTGGATGACTTCGCGGTCGAAGGTGGTGATGGAGAGGCTGACGCTTTCCAGTGCGAACGGATTCTGGCGCAACGATGCCAGCAGGGCTTGCAGGCCGACATTCACCGCGGCGATGGGTTCGCCGCGCATGGAGCCGGACGTGTCGAGGGCCAGGTAGACCGGCAAACGGCGATTGCTCATGGAGGATCTTTCTGGTGGACGCCGAGGGGCGTTGAATGGCGTTGAATGGTGTTGAAAAGTGCGTGTGAATACCGACGGACGCGTGTCAGCTGTACGGCTGCATCACTTCGACGAAGCGGTCGGTCTGGTGGGGCGTGCCGATGGCGTTGAATGTCCAGCCACTGCTGTCGCGCACCAGCTCGGCGAAAGTCAGCGAGCACTGGCCGTCGAGCGCGCTGTTGCCGCTGATGTTATAGCGGGCAATTTCCTTGCCGGCAGCGTCGACCGCCCGGATATACGCGTTGGCGACCTTGCCGAAGTGCTGCTGCTTCTTCTTGCCTTCGTAAATCGAGACCACGAACAGGATGCGCTGGTACTCGCGGCCCAGCCGGTCGAGCGCGACGATGATCTGCTCATCGTCGCCATCGCCCTCACCGGTGCGGTTGTCACCGGTGAGCCAGACGGCGCCGCCGGGGTGCTCCATGGCGTTGTAGAACACCACATCTTTCGGCCCCGTCATTTTGCCGTTTGGACCGAGCAGCAAGGCAATGGCGTCGAGATCGTATTCGACGGGCTGCTTGCCAAACAGGCTGCCCAGGAAACCGACTTTTTCTTCCGCCACATCCCACCCCAGACCGATCGTGACCTGGCTGAGATCGTTGTCCGACTTGCGCAGGTTGACGCCTTGTCCCTTGTTCAGACTGACTGCCATGGTGCAGCTCCTTTATTTTTGTTGAATAACGTGGAATGTGGAACGCGGTGCGTCAGACGACGACGTTGATTTCCGGCGGGGGCGGCGGCAGGTCGAGCAAGCCGGCAGCTTCCTTCTTGTTCAGGTCGACCTTCTGGCTGGTCGTGGCAATCGATGCGCTGACCCATTTGAAAAAGGCGCGGATGGCATTGCTGTCGGTGGTGTCGAGCCGCACCACGGCGTCGGTAATTTTCAACAGCTCGTTCGTGTCGGCGCCGGGACCGGCCGCGCAGGCGATCAGCGCGCCGATTTTTGCGGCCTTGATGGCGGCGATGCCAGGCGCGAGATCGTCGGTGGCCGCGCCGTCGGTCATCAGGAACACCATGGGCTTCCAGTCGCCTTTTTGATCCGCCGTGGTTTTCGCCACTTCCTGCTGCACCCGTTCGGCCAGCAGGCTGAGGGCGGCGCCCATCGACGTGGTGCCGGAAGCGGTCAAGGCTGGCAGCTGAAACTGCGCCAGTTCGGTCAGGGGCACCACCTGCGCGGCGGTTTCGGCAAAGGTGATGACGGACAGGTAGGCAGACTCAAGCGCATGCGGATCCTGGCGCAGCGCCGACACCAGCGTCTGCATACCGTTGCGGACCGCTTCAATCGCTTCGCCATGCATCGAACCGGAGGTGTCGAGCAGCAGGTAGACGGGTAGTTTTCTCATTCGGACATCCTCGCAAAATTGGTCGGCAGGTTAATATTACACGCAAGGTTGCAAGAACAGAATCCGCACGCAGCTCAGCCCTCACCAATCAAGGAAATCCATGGCAATTACTTTGCAAAAAGGCGGCAATGTCAGCCTCTCGAAAACTGATCCGAACCTGCGCCAGGTGCTGGTGGGCCTGGGCTGGGCGGCACGCTCGTCCGACGGCGCCGATTTCGACCTCGATGCCAGCCTGTTCATGGTGCAGGAGAACGGCCGCGTGCGCGGCGACGCCGATTTCATTTTCTATAACCAGCTGACATCGGCGTGCGGCGCCATCACGCACACCGGCGACAATAAAACCGGCGCGGGCGACGGCGACGATGAAGCGCTGACGATCACACTGGCCAGCGTGCCGGCCGCCATCACGCGCCTGGTCATTGCCGTCACCATCCATGACGCGGTGGCGCGCAAGCAGAATTTCGGCATGGTGCAGGATGCGTTTGTCCGCATCGTCAACATGGAGACCGATGCGGAAATTGCCCGTTTCGATCTGTCGGAAGACTATTCGACTGAAACTGCCATGGTGTTCGCCGAAGTGTACCGGCACCGCGATGAATGGAAATTCAAGGCGGTGGGACAGGGATACGCTGGCGGCCTGGCTGCACTGGCAACACAGCATGGCGTGGACGTCGCATGAATCCACTGGTCAAGGGTCAGCGCCTGCCGCTGACGCCGGCAATGGTCGACGCGCCATTGCATGCCAGCGTGTCCACACCCGGCGTGGCGGTCGATGTCGTGTGCTTCGGCATCGACGGCGATGCGCAACTGGTGGGCGAACCGTGGATGATTTTTTTCAATCAGCCGGCCAGCCCATGTGGTGGCATCAGGCTTGACGGAACCGGCTTCGTCTTCGACCTGGCACGCCTGGCGCCGTCGGTTGTGCGGGTGGTGATCACGGCCAGCATCGACGGCGATGGCACGATGGCGCAATTGCAGGCAAGTCTATTGCGCCTGTCCGGTGGCGGCGCCGACATCGCGTCGTATGCGTTCGGCGGCGCCGATTTTACGACGGAAAAATCGCTGATGCTCGGCGAGCTGTACCGGCGTGACGGTGGCTGGCGTTTCCTCGCCAATGGACAGGGCTTTGCTGGCGGCCTGGATGCGCTGGTAAAACACTTTGGCGCCGATGTGACGCCGGGGGTTGTCGCCGTGGCGGCGCCGGTGAAAATCGACCTGGAAAAACGCGTCGCGCGCGAGGCGCCGCAACTGGTGAACCTGGTCAAGTCGGCGGGCGTGTCGCTGGCCAAGGCCGGGCTGGCCACGCACCGCGCACAAGTGTGTCTGGTGCTCGATATTTCGGCGTCGATGAGCAAGCTGTATCGCAGCGGGCAGGTGCAGGCGTTTGCCGAGCGCATCCTGGCGCTGGCGTGCAAATTCGACGACGACGGCCAGATCGATGTCTTCCTGTTCGGCCGCAATGTCCATCACGTCAGGCCGATGGACCTGTCGAACTGGTCGGCGTACGTGCAACAGGTCATCGATGCGCATCCGCTCGAAGGCGATACCCGGTATGGCGCTGCCATCGAAGGTGTGCGGCGCCACTATTTTCCCGACGGCGGCGGCGCGGCACGGACCACGCCAGTCAAGGCTGCGTTACCGGTGTACGTGATGTTTGTCACCGATGGCGGCACGTCGGACCGGCCATTCACCGAGCGCCAGTTGCGCTGGGCCAGTTACGAGCCCATCTTCTGGCAATTCATGGGCATCGGCAAAGGCCGCAAGTCGAAGGCGCGCCAGATGGCGCAGTACGCCGACTCGGATTTCCCCATGCTGGAAAAACTCGATGAGCTCGATGGTCGGCTGATTGATAACGCCAACTATTTTTCCGTCGCCACGCCGGACGAGCATGCCGACGCTGCGCTGTTCGATTTGCTGATGACCGAGTATCCGGGATGGGTCAGGCTGGCGCGCCAGAAAGGCATGCTGGCGTAAGACTCAGCCGGCCAAAAAGTGGCTCAGGCGGGTCAGGTCGATATTCCCGCCACTGATCAGGATCCCCACCTTCTTGCCGCGCAGTTGCTCTTTCATGCCCTGTGCTGCAGCAAAGCCGAGGCAGCCGGTGGGCTCGACGACAATTTTCATGCGCTCGGCGAAAAAGCGCATGGCGGCGATCAGTGCGTCGTCGGGGACCGTCAGGATGTCGTCGACGTCGCGCCGGATGATCGGGAAGGTGAGTTCGCCCAGGTGCTGGGTCTGGGCGCCGTCCGCGATGGTGGTGGGGGTGGCGATATGCACGATGGCGCCGGAACGAAACGATTGCTGGCCATCGTTGCCGGCTTCCGGTTCCACGCCGTACAGCGTGCATTGGGGTGCCAGCGCGCGCGTCGACAACGCCGAGCCCGCCAACAGGCCGCCGCCGCCGAGGCAAACAAACAAGGCATCGAGTGGACCGGTTTCTTCGAACAGCTCTTTTGCGGCAGTGCCCTGGCCGGCGATGACGTGGGGATGGTCGTATGGTGGAATCAAGGTCAGGCCATGTTGTTGCGCGAGGTCGCGGCCGATCTGTTCGCGGTCTTCGATGTAGCGGTCGTAGCCGACGACCTTGCCACCGTATCCTCTGGTGGCGGCCACTTTGGCGGCGGGTGCATCGTGCGGCATGACGATGGTGGCAGGAATATCGAGCAACCGGGCCGCCAGTGCGATCGCCTGCGCGTGATTGCCGGACGAGAAAGCGACGACGCCGGCGCGGCGCTGCTCCGGCGTGAATTGCGCCAGTGCGTTGTAGGCGCCGCGAAATTTGAAAGCGCCCATGCGCTGCATGTTTTCGCATTTGAAAAACAGCTCGGCGCCGAAGGCTTCATTGGCCGTGCGCGAGGTCAGGACCGGCGTGCGGTTGGCCACGCCGGCGATGCGCGCGCTGGCGGCGACCACGTCATCGTAGGTCGGTAAAAGAGGGGATGTCATCGTGAAAGCTCCGTTGATTTGATGTCGTTGTAGGCGGTCGCGCGCGACACGCCCAGGTGGGTGGCGGCAATGTCCATGCCGCGCCGCAGATCCAGGTAACCGGCGGCTTTCAGTTCGCGCATCAGGGCCCGGCGGTCGGCGGCTTTTATCCGGTGCGGCGCGGCGGCCAGCGCAGCGGCAAACTGGTCGATGCGGCGGCGGATGGCTTCAGCATTGGCCGGGTCGATCGATTCCGGCACCGGCGACGCATCGGTGGCATTGAATTGTTCCAGCGCGTTTTTGACCGAGCGAAACAGCGATAAATCGACGTTCAGGCACAGCGCGGCGACATAGGTTCCGTGCGCATCCTTGATGCCGATCGAGGTGCTTTTCGCCGGGCGGCCATCGGCAAACTGGTTGGCGTAATTGGCCACGACCTGCGGGTAATCGTTGTCGGCGATGCGGGCCAGTCCGAGTGCGGTGGCCGGATCGCTGGTGGCGCGGCCCGACAGGTTGTTGTGGATCGCCAGCACCGAGTGGCCGGGAGCGCGCAGGTCATGCACGACCACCTCGCAGAACGGCGCGAACGTTTGCGCGAGCCCATCGGCGATGTGCTGGAGCTGGTCGAGGAGGGCGGCTTGACCGGCCTGCAGGTGTTTGCTGGACATGGCTGGGTGGATATTGGCTGGGTGGTTGTTGGCTGGGTGGTTGTTGGCCTATGCCGCCACGTCAGGTGTTGTCAGGTAATTGTTCTTGACGCGAATATAGTGCTCGGCCGAATAGCGCAGCCAGGTGATCTCCGCGTCTGTCAGGGGCCGGATCTTTTCGGCGGGCCGCCCATGGTAGAGGTGCCCGCTGTCGAGCGTGCGGCCAGATGGCACCAGGCTGCCGGCGCCGAGCATCACATGGTCTTCGACAACAACATCATCCATGACGATACTGCCCATGCCAATCAGGCATTCATTGCCGATGGTGCAGCCGTGCAGGATGACCGAATGGCCGACGGTGACATGGTCCCCGATGACGAGCGGCGAACCGCCCGGCTTCATCGGCGTCTTGTGGGCAACGTGGCCCATCGTCAGGTCCTGGATATTCGTGCCGCGCCCGACGGTAATGGTGTTCACATCGCCCCGGAGAACGGCATTGCACCAGACCGAACTGTCGGCACCGAGGGTCACCTGACCGATGACCTGGGCGGAAGGATGCAGGTAGACGCCATCAGCAAGCTCGGGCGTGGCATCAAGATAAGAAGAAATCGGCATGGCAGGCTTTCAGCATTTTGCGGCGGAATTAAGAAAATTTGTCCAATTCTGGATATTTTGCCAAATCCCACGCATAAATGCAAGCCGCCTCTGCGCCCCGTAGCCATCATCTGGAGCGCCGTACCGGTTCTTTAACCCAGGGTCAGGTCTGCCATTCGTACACGACCTCAGCCACAAAATCCCGCCGCTGCCGGCGATAATTGCTCAGTTCGTGTCGGATTGGCAGACCTGACCCCGGGTTGGATTTTGCGTCAGGCGGCAGCGATTTTTCGGTTGGCAGCACCTGGCAACGTGCGCAATGTTTTGCCGACCCTGGCTGTGTAGGCCTTCGCGCTGATCGTGTCGACGTAGCGGTATTCGGCGCGCGTCTCCGATGGCGTAACGGTCAGTACGCAGAAGCCGCGCGTGGCGGTCTCGGCGTATTGCAACGGTACGATTAATTGTTCGAGGGCAGCTGCCACGTCCGTCGGGGCAAGCGTCGGGAAGTAGGTTTCGAAGCCCGGTGATGTTACCGATGAGACACCAAACTCCACGCCGACCGCCTGGCCGTTGACGTCCTGCAGGTCGCTCGCCCAGGCATTGTGGGTATCGCCGGCCAGTACCACCAGGTTCTTGTTCAGCGTGCGCGCCATGTTCAGCACGGTTTCGCGCGCGGCCGGGTAGCCGTCCCAGGCGTCGAGGTTGTACGGTATCGGGCTTGCCGCCAGCAGTTGCTGCTCGGTGGCGCTCAACGCGACGCCCGCCTTGACTTTGGCCGCGAGGGCGAAATACGCCGGATAGCCGACCGTGCCAAGCACCATCGGGGCTGGCAGCAGCATGCGCGCCATCAGCACCTGCTGGCCGAGAATTTGCCAGGTGGCAGTCGATTTGCTCATCTGACTTTGCAGCCACGTGGTCTGCTCGGCGCCCATCAGCTGGCGCGCAGGATTGGTCAGATCGGCCGAAAACGCCGCGCTGTTGAAGCTGCCGCCCGTCGCATAACTGGCATAGCCCAGCTGCTTGTCGCGGCCGATCACGCGCGTGTCGAGCATGTGCAGCGACAGCAGATTGCCGAAGTCGAACGAGCGGTAGATCCGGTCCGGTCTGGCCGCATCCGGCACGCGGATCGGCATCCATTCGTGGTAAGCCTGGATGGCCATCTGGCGCCGGCCGGCCCACAGGCCTTCGGTCAGCGGATCGTGATTTTCCGCGCCGCCGGTCCAGGTATCGTTCGCCAGCTCATGGTCGTCCCACACGGCAATGAAGGGGATGCGCGCATGAATCGCCTGCAAATCGGGATCGGTGCGGTATTGCTGATAGCGGCGCCGATAATCGGTCAGCGTGATGATTTCATTGGCCGGCACCGAGACGCGGCCCAGGCTGGCCGCACTCTGCGACGCGTAGCCGCCGGCCGCATATTCGTAGATGTAATCGCCCAGGTGCAGACCGACATCAATGTCATCGAACTTGGCAGCATCGTTGTAGACATTGAAGTAGCCGGCCGGATAGTTGGTGCAGCTGAAGACAGCAAAGCGCGCGCGCGTTACGGTGCCGGTCGGCAGTGTTTTGGTGCGGCCGACCGGGGAAATGATCCCGCGACACACAAAGCGGTAGTAATAGGCGCGATTCGCGGCGAGGCCGGTGGCGTCCACTTTGACCGTGAAATCGCTGGTCGCGCCGGTGCGCACTGTGCCCGATGCGGCAGTTTTCGCGAAGGTGCTGTCTTCGGCAATTGTCCAGTCTACTTCGACGTCTTCCGTGCCGAGCGCGGAGATGCGCGTCCATAAAACGACCCGGTCGCTCAACGGGTCGCCACTGGCGACGCCGTGGGCATACGCGACCTGGCGGTCGACGGCCCCTTCGCCGCCACAAGCGCTCAAAGGAATGACGGAGACGGCAGCAGTGCCGAGTGACAAGTTGCGGATAAATTTACGACGCGACAGAGATTCGTTCATGGAAGATTGGTACCAAAAGTTTGCGAAGGCTCATCGTAAGTGGCGCGGGTGACGCTTTCATGACACGTCGCCACGCACGGTCTTCATCGATGCAAAAGTGAAAAAATTACAACAGATGATCTTTTGGCGATACGCCGGCGGTACACTGATGCGATGAAAACTGTCTTCCTGTCCCTTGCCGCCGCGGCGGTCCTGTGCTCACCAGACGTCCTCGCGGCCCACGTCCAGGAAGCGGAGAAAGTAGTCGGCCTCGATGTGCATGCGTGCCAGCCGCCGGTTTATCCCGCGGCGGCGCTGGCACAGCGCGCCGAAGGCAAGTCCACCGTTGAAGTGCAGATCGGCACGGCCGGGCAAGTGAGCGATGCGCGCGTCGCCACGTCCAGCGGCAGGGCCGATCTCGACGACGCCGCGCTGACCAGTATCCGTCGCTGCGTCTTTCACGCGGTGGTGGCCACCGGCCAGACGCCCACCGGCTGGTTGACAGCGCAATATGTGTGGGTGGTGGACGGCACCAGCAGCGCGGCAGGTCGGCAGCCAGCGCTGCTTGAACGAACGAAAGTGCTTGCCGCTGGCGGCGATGCTGCTGCGCAAAATACGCTCGGCAACTGGACGCTGCACGGTACCTGGGGTGGCGCCGATGCCGTGCAGGCCGTCGCGTGGTATCTGCTGGCAGCGCGCAGTGGCAACGCCGACGCGCAAAATAGTCTTGGGACCTTGTATGCACGTGGCGCCGGCGTCACCAGGGATCCGAAACAGGCAGCAGACTGGTACGCGAAAGCGGCAGCGCAGGGCCATGGCTGGGGGCAGGCCAATCTGGGCTTGTCTTATTTATACGGCAGCGCCGGAGAGCTGGACGTTGATAAAGCAATCCTGTGGCTGACCAAATCCGCCGAAGGTGGACTGGCGCCAGCGCAGGTGCGCCTCGGCGTGCTGTCGATGCAGCGCGCCGCGACCGATGCGGAACGCGCGGCAGCAGCAGCGTGGCTGGCGCGGGCAGCGGCGCAGAATTTTCCGCCGGGCGTGTATTACCTCGGCCGTAGTTTCGAACTGGGCCTGGGCAATGCGCAGAACGACGCGCAGGCTGTCACACTGTATCGCAAGGGCCTGACGCACAGCGAGGGCCGTGCTGAAACAGCGCTTGGTACGCTGATCGAGGCCGGCCGCGCTGGCGGCCCCGACCAGGAAGAGGCGGCCCGCCTGTACCAGAAGGGCACGCAATGGCGCCACCCGGATGCGTATTACCACTACGGGCTGGTGCTGCAACTGCGCGGCGATAACGAGCTTGCTGCAGCCGTGTTCCGGGAGGGCGCGGAACTGGGTAGCTGCGACGCTACCATGAAATATGTCCAGGTGCGCCAGGTGGCGGGAAGCACGCCGGCGGCGGGCTCGGACGATGCCCGCTGGACGCGGCGCGCCCAATCGTGCGCAGGCCATCTGGCACTGGCGCCGCAGTTGTAGTGCAGGTCGTCCGGCGTTGGTGACGCCGTGGTAGCGCAGGAAGGTTTGGTGTTTGGTGAAGCAGTTTTGGCACTAGAAGGTTCGGTGTAGGTGACGCAGTTGTAGCGCAGGAAGGTTCGGCGTTGGTGACGCAGTTGTAGCACTAGAAGGTTCGGAATTGGTGACGCAGTTGTAGCGGAGGAAAGTTCGGGGGTGACGATCGCGTTGCAGCGCCGGGCGAAGAACAAAGCCACCACCGGCGCCAGCATGCCGCGCAGTGTCCGTTTTATTCCACTGGAAACCCTGCTCTTGCCGGTGGAATATCTCCGCGAATTGCTCCGGCCGCGCTACCGATGCCGGTCAGGTGCGGCCTTCCTTCACCATGGAGCGGATTGGCAGGGTGACCTTCAGCATGATCAGATTGCATGGCGAGATCACGGCAATATTGGCGCGGCCCTCGATCGTGGTGCTGAACAGCCCTTGTCCCGACGCAGCGCCGCGCAGGCCGGTAAAACTGATGCTGGTGTTGAGGGTCTTGTCGTATGCCAGCAAGCGCCTGCTTTCGATCGTCAGCCTGTCGCCGTGCAGCTGCAGGATGGCAATTGCCGCGGCATTCTGGGCGAAAAACACGGTGCCGGTGCCGGAGGCGTGCATGATTTGCATGCCTTCGTCGGTCGCCTTGCGCTTGAGCGCGCAGAGGAACCGGTTGAAGGCTAGCAGCGACTTTTCGAACTTGATCGTGCCGGTTTATGCCACCATCGCACTGTCGATAGGGAATACCTGTTCGTTTTGCAGCGTCACTTCCAGCAAGCGGTCGGTTGGCGTGAAAACGCCTCGCAGTGTGCTCCTTGGTGTCTTATTTTTCGTGCTTGTTTAAAACAATTAGACAACAGGCATGCGGGCGCGCACGAGGTTCTCACGGGAGACGGTGGCGTGACAGATGAGGCCGTGTCCGAATGTCAGACGTGGCACCACCAGTGTGCTCCTTGGTGTCTTATTTTTCGTGCTTGTTTAAAACAATTAGACAACAGGCGTGCGGGCGCGCGGAGGTTTTCACGGGAGACGGTGGTGCGACAGATGAGGCTGTGTCCGAATGTCAGACGTGGCACCAGCTGTGGGCGGTAGCGGTGCAGGCGCCTAGTCGCGGGCGGTGCGCCATTCCTGGTCGTTGGCAGTGCTTTCGTGCTGGGGGCAGTTGGTGATGCGGAGTTTGCCGTGGCGTTCGATGGTTTCGACGCTGGCGTTGGTGGCGCGCTCCGACAGGCAGTAGGTGCCGTTGGCGCCGACGACGCGGTCGCGTCGCATCCCATCACCGGTCTGGTTCACCAGTTCGGTGATTTTCGGCGCTTCCCACAAGCGCGGCGGGGCCAGTGCGTGCGCCTCCGCCATGCCGCGCTTCATGCGCATTTCCGGGCTGTCGAGCGGCGCGATGATGTACGGGTTGTTTTGTTTGCGCAATGCCCGATCGACCGCACCGGCGCTACGGCGGGCTTTTTCCATGATGGTATCCGCCGATGCATCGGACGGGGCGACCAGTGTCATTGCCGGACCTGGCGCCGGCGTTTCTGTCGCTGGCGCCGGGCCGGGAGCAGGCAGGTTCGTCACCGCCGGCCGGGGTTGCGCTGCCAGTGCAGACGCCGGATGTGCCGGCGCGGGCCCGATCTGGCGCTGCTCCAACGGCAACGGCAACGGCAACGGCAACGGCAACGGCAACGGCTGCGGCAAACTCAACGGCAGCTGCTGCGGCACGCGCGTCGGCGACATCGCGGGCAACTGTATCCACTGAATGAATGCACGCTGATCCTGATCCTCTGTCGGCGCCGGTGCACGTGTTCTGTTCCACACGAGCAGCAGCGCCAGGTGCAACAGCACGGTGATGGCAATGCCGGGCACGCGCCCGCGGGCACCGCGCATTGCAAACGTCAATGTTGGGGAAAAGACCATGTGCTGGCGAGTATATCCCAGCCGCAACAAGCCACTTGAAAAAATTGCTGGACGGTAGCGGACGCAATGCTTGCTGAATGAATTAACCAATGCATCCATGCAGAGAGTTCGTCGCCTGCCATGACACAGCACACTGCCCGGATTTTTGCCATCGTTCCCGGTTCGACCAAGCCCAGCTGCCGCCAGCGGGTGGAACTGGTCCGGCGCCAGGTGGCGGGCGGCCAGCTGGCGCCGGGCGACACGATGCCGTCGGTACGTGACATCGCCCAGGCACTTGCCATCAACCCGATGACGGTCCCGAAAGCCTGCGGATTGCCGGAAATGGACGGTATGCTGCTGCGCAGCCGTCATCAAGGCATGGCCGGTGCCGCCAGTCCGGCGCAGGCAAACAGTGCCTGGCGCCGGCAGTGCCCGAGCGCCGTGCCATGCACCGCCTGCTGGCCCGCAACCTCATCGCGGTCTTTGTCCGCAGCTGGCTGGGGGTGCCCGTGCCTGGCGGTGCCGTCGTTGCCGTCAGCAATGGCCATGGCACGCCCGCGTTCTGGATGGCCATTGCAGCCATGTCCGTGATGGTCAGCCCGGCCGTGGCGCGCTGGCGCTGGCAAGTGCTGCTGAATGCCACGCCGGGGCTGCGAGACGGGCGTTTTCCCCACCGCGCTCGATGCGAAAAATATGCATTATGGATGGCGATTACCTTAAAATGGTTGTCACTCGTCCCCGCAGACACACCGATGAAAAGCAGCAGTTCGCCTGTCCCGCCCCATCCACCTCGTCGCCCCGGCGCCATGCAGGTGCTGCTGCATTCCATCGACTGGTCGGGTACCGCGCTGGGGCCCAGAGAGCACTGGCCGGCCTGTCTGCGCACGGCAGTATCGATTGTCATGCAGGCGCGCCAGCCGATGGCGGTCGCTTGGGGGCCGGCCTTGAATGTGCTGTACAACGACAGTTACCGCG
>JALYUM010000019.1 GCA_030853745.1 Pseudomonadota bacterium
CATCAAGGGCAAGGGCTATGAATGGATACCGGTGAATTTCACGCGCGTGCAGTAAGCGTTAAAAAACCGGCAGCTGCCGGTTTTTTTATGGTGCGATCATCACAGTTTGATGAAATGTTCGCGGTAGTACTTCAGCTCTTCGATCGACTCGATGATGTCGGCCAGCGCCGTGTGCTTCTGGTGCTTTTTGAAGCCGGACGCCAGTTCCGGCTTCCAGCGGCGGCACAGTTCTTTCAGCGTCGACACATCCAGGTTGCGGTAGTGGAAAAACGCTTCCAGCTTCGGCATGCCGCGCACCATGAAGCGGCGGTCCTGGCAAATGGTGTTGCCGCACATCGGCGATTTATTCGCAGGAACGTATTGTTTCAGCCACGCGATCAGTTTTTCCTGCGCTTCTTCTTCCGTCACGGTGGAAGCTTTTACGCGGTCGATCAGGCCCGATTTGCCATGCGTGCCCTTGTTCCAGTTATCCATCTTGTCCAGCGTTTCGTTGGACTGGTGAATGGCGAACACAGGACCCTCGCCGAGGATGTTCAGGTGCATGTCGGTAACGACCACGGCCACCTCGATGATGCGGTCGGTGTCCGGCTCCAGGCCGGTCATTTCCATGTCGACCCATACCAGGTTCATGTCGTTTGGTTTCGCCAGTGGCGTGGTAGCTGTGTTCTCGGTCGCTTGTGACATAATTCTCTTTCAGCCTAATCAACAATCCTGCATTTTCTCACAGGCACAGCATGGTTTCCTCCAGCTTTTCATATTTGTTCGTGACTTTCTTCGTGGCCACGCTCGCGCTGCGCTTTTATCTGGCCAACCGCCAGATTCGCCACGTCCAGCGTCACCGCGCTGCTGTACCTGCCGAGTTTGCCGCGAAAATCCCGCTCGATGCGCACCAGAAAGCCGCCGATTACACGGTCGCCAAGACGCGCTTCGGCATCGCGGCCATGCTGTTCAATAGCCTGGTGCTGATCGGGTTCACGTTGCTGGGCGGCTTGCAGTGGCTGTCCGACCACCTGATGCCCTACACCGGTACCGGCATGGTGTACCAGCTGGCGCTGATTGCCGCGTTTGCCATCGTGTCAGGCGTGCTCGATTTGCCGTTCGACTGGTATCGCCACTTCGTGCTCGAACAACGTTTTGGCTTCAACAAGATGACGCCAGGACTCTGGCTGGGCGACATGCTGAAAGGTGCGCTGGTCGGTGCCGCCATCGGCTTGCCGCTGATCTGGGTCGTGCTCACACTGATGGGCAAAACCGGCGCGCTGTGGTGGTTGTACGCATGGGCGTTCTGGAGCGGTTTTCAAATGTTGATGATGGTGCTGTATCCGACCGTGATCGCCCCGCTGTTCAATAAATTCACCCCGCTGGACGACGCCAGCCTGCAGGCGCGCATCGAAGGCCTGATGGGCCGCGTCGGCTTCGCGTCGAAAGGTTTGTTCGTGATGGATGGCAGCAAGCGCAGCGCCCACGGCAACGCGTATTTCTCCGGTTTTGGCGCCAATAAGCGCATCGTTTTTTTCGACACCTTGCTGGCGCGCCTGGCGCCTCAGGAAATTGAAGCGGTGCTGGCCCATGAGCTGGGTCACTTCAAACTGCGCCACATCGTCAAGCGCATCGTCATGATGTTTGCCGTGTCGCTGGTGTTCCTGGCAGTGCTCGGCTTCCTGAAAGAGCAGGCCTGGTTCTATACCGGCCTCGGCGTCACGCCGCTGCTGGGCGCGCCGAACGATGCGATGGCGCTGCTGCTGTTTTTGCTGGTGCTGCCGGTGTTCACCTTTGTGTTCTCGCCGCTGACATCGATCGGTTCGCGCAAGCACGAATTCGAAGCCGACGCGTTTGCCGCAAAGCACAGCGACGCGCGCGACCTGGTCTCGGCGCTGGTAAAAATGTATGAAGACAACGCATCGACGCTGACGCCGGACGCGCTGCATTCCACCTTCTACGATTCGCATCCACCGGCTTCGGTGCGCATCGCCCAGCTGCAACTGGCGGGCGCATGATGCCGGACGACGTGTTCGCCGCGCTGGCGCAGATACCGGGCTGGGGTGTGGAAGGCCACCACCTCGCGCGCGTGTTCGAATTTCGCAATTTCCATGAAACCATGGCGTTCGTCGATGCCCTGACGCCGATGATCCATGCACAGGACCATCACCCGGTCCTGACCGTGAGCTTCCGTCACTGCAAGCTCAGCTACACCACTCACTCAGCAGGTAATACTATTTCCAGTAAAGATCTCATCGCTGCCGCTGGCGCGAACGCTATTTATGACGCTCAACATCCGCAGGTGAACGCATGAGCGCCCTGACCGGCATCATCATTGCCGCCCACGGACGCCACTACCTGGCCGACGTCGAGGGCCGCAAGCTGCAGTGCGTCACGCGCGGCAAGAAAACCAATGTGGCTGTGGGCGACAAGGTCAACCTGAAAATGACGTCGGAAGACCAGGCCGTCATCGAGTCGATTGCCGAGCGCGACACGCTGCTCTACCGCTCCGACCAGTACAAATCGAAATTGCTGGCGGCAAATTTGACGCGCCTCTTCATTGTCGTCGCCACCGAACCGGGCTTTGCCGATGATCTGGTGTCGCGTTCGCTGGTCGCCGCCGAAGCTGCCGGCATCGATGCGCACCTGATCCTCAATAAGACCGACGTCACCGACCTGCTGCCAAAAGCGCGCGAACGCATCGGCATTTACACGGCACTGGGCTACCCGCTGCATGAAGTGTCGGCGCGCACCGACCCCGAGCATGCAGTAGCCACGCTGATGCCGCTCCTGGCGGGACAATCGTCGATTTTCATCGGCCAGTCCGGCATGGGCAAATCGTCGCTGATCAACTTGCTGGTGCCGGATGCCGACATTGCCGTACGCGAAATCTCCGCCGCGCTCGATACCGGCAAGCACACGACGACTTTTACGCGCCTGTACGATCTTGGTGGCAACGGCGCAGTCAGCGGATCGATCATCGATTCTCCCGGCTTCCAGGAATTCGGCCTGTACCACCTCAGCGAAGGCATGCTCGAACGTGCGTTTGTCGAATTCAAGCCCTACCTGGGCGGCTGCAAGTTCTATAACTGCCGCCACCTGATCGAGCCGCAATGCGCCATCCTGGCAGCGGTGGCCGAGGGCAAGATCGCCAAATTTCGCCACACTTTATACGGGCAGTTACTGCACGAGTCGGCCCAGACTCTCTACTAAACCTATCTTAACCACTGGCAAGAAAACCCTTATAATTCAAGGGATAAACCATCGACTGACGACTTTCCCATGCCCGGCACACACCCGATCAAGCACTTCCTGCAATTCTCCGATTTCTCGCTCGACGAGTTTGAACACGTCTTCGAACGCACCAAGGTCATCAAGCGCAAATTCAAGGCCTACGAGGTGTACCACCCGCTGGTCGACCGCACGCTGGTGATGGTGTTCGAGAAAAGTTCGACGCGCACGCGCCTGTCGTTCGAAGCCGGCATGCACCAGCTTGGTGGCGCCGCCATTTACCTGAATACCCGCGACAGCCAGCTGGGCAGAGGCGAACCTGTGGAAGACGCTGGCCAGGTCATGAGCCGCATGTGCGACATCATCATGGTGCGCACATTCGGCCAGGACATCATCGAGCGCTTCGCCGCCAATTCGCGCGTTCCCGTAATTAACGGTTTGACGAACGAGCACCATCCCTGCCAGGTGTTAGCCGATATCTTTACCTTTGTCGAACACCGCGGCGCCATCGCCGGCAAGACTGTTGCGTGGATCGGCGACGCCAACAACATGCTGTACTCGTGGCTGCAGGCCGCGGAAGTGTTCGGTTTCCACCTGAACATTGCCACACCGCCCGGCTACGAACTTGAGATGGAACGCGTCGCGACGAAGCGTTTTACCGTGTTCACCGATCCATCCGACGCCTGCGCCGGTGCGCACCTGGTCACCACTGACGTGTGGACCAGCATGGGTTACGAAAAAGAAAACGCAGAACGCCTGGCAGCCTTTGACGGCTACATCGTCGATGGCGCTAAAATGGCCCGGGCCGATGCACAAGCGCTGTTCATGCATTGCCTGCCGGCGCACCGCGGCGAGGAAGTGTCCGCCGACGTCATCGATGGGCCGCAATCGGTGGTCTGGGATGAAGCGGAAAACCGCCTGCATGTGCAAAAGGCGCTGATCGAATATTTGCTGCTGGGACGCGTCGCAGAGTAAGCACAGATTTCACCACCAGCTGTTGTTTTATCGTTGGCCCTGCGTTCCGGGGTCAGCTGACCATCCACCCGTTCTTCACGCACCACCCTTACTGGAACATCATGAGCGACATCAAAAAAGTAGTTCTCGCCTACTCCGGCGGCCTCGACACCTCCGTCATCCTGAAATGGCTGCAGGATAATTACCAATGCGAGATCGTGACCTTCACCGCCGACCTCGGCCAGGGCGAAGAACTCGAGCCGGCACGCGCCAAGGCAATCAAATTCGGCATCAAATCAGAAAACATCTACATCGACGACGTGCGTGAAGAATTCGTGCGCGACTTCGTGTTTCCGATGTTCCGCGCCAACACCGTGTACGAAGGCGAATACCTGCTGGGCACGTCGATTGCACGCCCGCTGATCGCCAAGCGCCTGATCGAAATCGCCAACCTCACCGGCGCCGATGCGGTGTCGCACGGTGCCACCGGCAAGGGCAACGACCAGGTCCGTTTCGAGCTCGGCGCCTACGCCTTGAAGCCGGACGTGAAAATCATCGCCCCATGGCGCGAGTGGGATCTGCTGTCGCGCGAAAAATTGCTGAAGTACGCGGAAGATGCCGGCATCGCGGTCGACATGAAGCACAAGAACGGCGGCGCGCCGTACTCGATGGACGCCAACCTGCTGCACATCTCGTTCGAAGGCCGCCACCTGGAAAACCCGGGTGCCGAAGCCGAAGAATCGATGTGGCGCTGGACCGTGAGCCCGGAAGCGGCGCCTGACCAGGCCGAATACCTCGACATCGAATACGAGCACGGCGATATCGTCGCGCTGAACGGCGTGCGCATGTCGCCGGCAACCGTGTTGACCGAGCTGAACCGCGTCGGCGGCAAGCACGGCATCGGCCGCCTCGACCTGGTGGAAAACCGTTACGTCGGCATGAAGTCGCGTGGCTGCTATGAAACGCCGGGCGGCACCATCATGCTGCGCGCGCACCGCGCGATCGAATCGATCACGCTGGACCGTGAAGTGGCCCACCTGAAGGATGACCTGATGCCGCGTTACGCGTCGATGATCTACAACGGCTACTGGTGGGCCCCGGAACGCGTGGCGATCCAGACGCTGATCGACCACACGCAACATACCGTCAACGGCTGGGTACGCGTCAAACTGTACAAAGGCAATGTGATTGTCGTGTCGCGCGATTCGAAGACCGATTCGCTGTTCGACATGAACATCGCGACGTTCGACGAAGATGGCGGCGCTTACAACCAGGCCGATGCGGGCGGCTTCATCAAGCTGAACGCGCTGCGCATGCGCATCGCTGCCAAGGCCCGGGCCAAGCGCGCGCAGTAAGCGTCAGCGCTCCAAACAAAAGCCGCCAATTGGCGGCTTTTTCTATTCCCCTGCTCTAAAAACCGTCATACCCGCGCAGGCGGGTACCCATACCACCTCAAAGAATCGCTAACCACGAATATCGGCAACAGGCTTGCTGCCAAACGCCTCCGCCAGCAAGTACTTGACGATCGCCGTCCCTGTATCCTCCGCCGACTGCAAACCACCCTCTTCCTTCATCTGAATAAACCGCGCCAGATTCGGAAATTGCGCTTCGGTCGACGCACGAATTTCGCCCTGCATGCCCGTATCGATCACCCCCGGCGCGAGGCTGACACAGCGCACGCTGGCATCGCCATCGAGCGCCACTGCTTCGGCGTGCCGGTCAAGCGCAGCCTTGGTGGCGCAGTACACACTCCAGCCTGCCATGGCCGAGCGGCCCGCGCCACTGGAGACATGCAGGATCCTGCAATCCGCCGTGCCCCTGACGCGCACCACGGCTGCCGCCAGCGCCAGCGGCGTCGCCACGTTCAGTGTCACGGCGCGCAGCACTGCATCGGGCGCCTGGTCGGCCAGCGCACCCACCGGTTGCACGGTGCCAGCATTATTCACCAGCAAAATTGTGCTTGCCCCCTGGACGAAGTCGCGCAGCGCCGGCCCGGCAATCCATGCGGATAACGCAGCGCCATCGGACAGGTCTACTTCCACTTCCACCAGCAATGCCGGCGGTTCAGTCGATGCGCCGCGCGACACGCCCAGTACACCAATACCCTGCGCCAGCAACGCCGCAGCAATACCTGCTCCCAGGCCCTTGCTATGGCCCGTAACGATTGCCTTGATCATGTTCGACCTTTCAAATGAAAACTGGTTCCGCCTCTAACGTCACACCATAGCGCTGCAGCACATCGGCGCGAATGGCTGCGGCCAGCGCGACGACTTCCGCGCCGGTCACGCCGCCATTATTGACCAGCACCAGCGCCTGTTTCGGATAGACGCCGGCCGCGCCGAGGCTCTTTCCCTTCCAGCCGCACTGGTCGATCAGCCAGCCGGCGGCCAGCTTTTCCGTGCCATCCGCTTGCACATGATGGACCAGGTCGGGAAACTGTTCCAGCAGCGCGGCGCACTGCGCCCTGGACACCACCGGATTCTTGAAAAAACTGCCGGCGTTGCCGATGACGGCAGGGTCCGGCAACTTGCGGCGGCGGATCGCGACGACCGTGTCGCTGACTTGCTGCGGGGTCGGATGCAATAGTCCGGCAGCGCTGAGGGCATTCGCCAGTTCGGCGTAGCGGATGTTCGGCTGCCAGGCGTCGGGCAACGCAAACGTGACATCGACGATGATCAGGCCGGCGCCCCCGGCATGCTTGAAGATGCTGTCGCGGTAGCCAAATTGACAGTCGGCGGCAGTCATCGTGCGCGTGGCGCCGGTGGCGGTGTCGAATGCGGTCAGTGAATGAAACGTGTCCTTGATTTCCGCACCATACGCACCAATATTCTGGATGGGCGAGGCACCCACGGTGCCAGGGATCAGCGACAGGTTTTCCATGCCACCGAGGCCCTGCTGCAAGGTCCACTGGACGAAGCCATGCCAGTGTTCGCCAGCCGCGGCGCGCACCAATGTGCAGCCGTTTTCATGCCCCACGATCTCCTTGCCGAGGTTGGCCATGCGCAGCACCAGGCCATCGAAGTCGCGGGTGAACAGCAGGTTGCTGCCCCCGCCCAGTACCAGACGCGGCAGCGCTGACAACGTGGGGTCTGCCAGCACAGCAGCGAGCTGGCTGGTGCTGGTGATATCGACAAAATGGCGGGCGCGCGCGGCGATGCCGAAGGTATTGAAATGCTGGAGGGAGTAATCGAAGCGCATGGGAGTCCGTTTTTCGGACGATTATATGGTCAAACCCGGGCAAAGGTGGGCCGATGCTGGGAGAGAAAGGCGGTTGTCCGTTAAAATACTGCCATCGCAATATATGCACACATACGCACAAGGAAAATATCATGCCATCATTTGACGTCGTCTCCGAAGCAGACATGATTGAAGTGAAAAACGCGGTCGAGCAATCGAACAAGGAAATCATCACGCGCTTCGACTTCAAGGGCAGCTCGGCCAAGGTCGAACAGAAGGAAGCCGAGATCACCATTTACGGCGACGCCGACTTCCAGCTGTCGCAAGTGCGCGAACTGCTGGTGCTGAAAATGGCGAAGCGCAAAGTCGATGTCCGTTTCCTCGATGAAGGCAAGGTCGAGAAAATTGGTGGCGACAAGGTCAAGCAGGTCATCAAGGTCAAGAACGGCATCGAGACCGAAGACGCGAAAAAAATCACGCGCGCCATCAAGGACAGCAAGCTGAAGGTCCAAGGCAGCATTCAGGGTGAATCGGTACGCGTCACCGGCGCCAAGCGCGACGACCTGCAGGCCGCCATGGCCATGCTGCGCAAGGACGTGCCCGACATGCCGCTCGAGTTCAATAACTTCCGCGACTGAACAACTGCCTGCGCACGCCGCGGCGTGCCGCTCTCCCGGGCGCAAGCCACACTACTGCTTCGGGTAAAATTGAGCCCGCGCAAACATGCCCCGAGATCGTGCAGTAGCGCGATCGGGCTGGTCTAAGGATAGCAATGAAACGTGTTGATGATTTCCGCCTGAAGCTGGGCAACAAGGAATATGTGCCGATCATGGTGGGCGGCATGGGTGTGGACATTTCGACGTCCGAACTGGCGCTGGAAACCGCGCGCCTGGGCGGCATCGGCCACATTTCCGACGCCATGGTACAGGACGTGTCGGATCGCAAGTTCAATACGAGCTTCGTCAAGGACAAGACCAAGCTGTACAAGTTCAACATCAACAATATGGACAAGGCGGTCGTCCAGTTCGACCTCGAACGCCTGGCCGAAGCGACCAAACTGCACGTGGGCGCGACCATGGAAGCGAAGCGCGGCGACGGCCTGGTGTTCGTCAACTGCATGGAAAAGCTGACCATGAACGCGCCCAAGGAAACCTTGCGCACGCGCCTGTCGGCGGCACTCGACGCGGGCATCGACGGCATCACGATGTCGGCCGGCCTGCACCTGGGTTCGTTCGAACTGATCAAGGACCACCCACGGTTCCGCGACGCCAAGCTGGGCATCATCGTCTCGTCGGTGCGCGCACTGCAAATTTTCCTGCGCAAAGTATCGAAACTGAACCGCCTGCCGGATTACATCATCGTCGAAGGTCCGCTGGCCGGTGGCCACCTGGGCTTCGGCACCGACTGGGCCGCTTACGACCTGCACACCATCATCGACGAAATCCATGCGTGGATGCGCACCGAAAACCTGTCGATTCCGCTGATTGCCGCGGGCGGCATTTTTACCGGCTCGGATGCAGTCGGCTTTCTTGAAAAAGGTGCGGCCGGCGTACAGGTGGCGACCCGATTCACCATCACGCACGAGTGCGGGATGCCGGACGACGTCAAGCAGGAATACATCCGCGCCACCGAAGACGACATCATCGTCAACGGCGTGTCGCCCACCGGTTATCCGATGCGCATGCTGAAAAGCACGCCGGCCATTGGCTCGGGTATCCGTCCGGGTTGCGAGTCGTATGGCTACCTGTTAGATGCCACCGGCAACTGTGCGTACATCAATTCCTATAACCGCGAAGTGCTGGCCAATCCGGGCAGCAAGAACATCGTGGTGATGGATAAAACCTGTCTGTGCACGCACATGCGCAATTTCAATTGCTGGACGTGCGGCGCCCTGACCCACCGCCTGAAAGATACGACGCACAAACGCGAGGACGGCACCTACCAGATTTTGTCGGCGCAGCACGTGTTTGAAGATTATCAGTTCAGCATCGACAACCAGATTGCGCTGCCGGTCAAGGAAGAAGCTATCCCGGCCTGACGCAACCTGCATCCCGTCTCACTGCAAAAATCAGCGCGCCATAAAAAAGGGCATCCCGACATTTTTATGGGTGCCCGATGCACGTCAGCCGGTAGCGCTACCGGGCGGGATGTTATGAAGCGTCATCCAGTTCCTGTACCACGCCATAACGCATCAGGCGATAATTCCGGCGCTCGGGCAGCGCGGGAATCGGCAGGCTGTCAATCTGCCGAAAACTCTCCGGCAGCCCTTTTTTGAGCGCCGCGGCCGCCTGCACTGGCTCCCGGTGCCTACCGCCCAGTGGTTCCGGCAAAATCTATCGATCATCTGCATTACGTCAGATACACCGATGGCAAGTGCACCGCCCCCCGTAAATATATTGCCAACATAGTCCAATCGGTGAATCGTTCCTTTTTGCGTAAGCCGATGATCAGGGAGGAATGAGCCGGCAGATACGCACCTTGATTTTTCCGCCATCCGTGGGTTTTTTGACAGCCAGAGCCATATCGTGTTCCAGCGTCGGTTGAAAGCGGGCAAAAAACCAGTCGGATGAAACATCCTGTCCACGGTGCAAATAGTGTAGTTGAATATCGGCATTGGACAAGTCGAACCAGAATGCGTCCAGCGCCAGTGACAAGCCCTGTCCACACGCCTTGACATACGCTTCTTTCAACGTCCAGATGGCAAAGAAAAGCCTGCGCTGACCTACCTCGTCGAGTCCATCCAGCTGGACCCGCTCCTGTTGCGTGAAAGTGCTGCTCACCAGGTCCTGAACAGCAATCCGGCGCTGATGATTTTCTACGTCGACCCCCACTTCCATCCCCGCTGATATGGCGCATGCTGCCAAACCGTCGGTATGGGACAGGTTGAATCGCACATTCAATCGTGAATTGTCGGGGTATGCAATGTAGGGTTTTCCGTAGCTGCTCGTAAGAAAGCGCCACGATGTCACAGGAGCGGCAACGTATTGCGACAATACCGTCCGGAGTAATGCCCGCGCGACGAGAAACTGCAGGGCAGCGCCGGGAACCACGAAACGCCTGAACCTTTCCAGTTCCGGCGCTGTCAACAGCCCAACATAACGGTCAGCCTGCTTGCGCGTTACTTTGGACAATTCAGTGGTCCATATATCCACCACACCATGCGGTATGACGATGGGGCACGCACCAGTGTCATGCCAGTCATTATCAGCAGTCATACCACCCTACAGGAAAGATGTGGCCACATACCGGGCAAACCCAATGGCGCATATCGGGCGCATGTGAATACTTGACTGCGCTATTTTTATACCAGGAAAGCGGTTCATCACGCTCTGCATGAAAACACCTTCAATCAGGGTTGTCCCGCATAATTTTTGCCGCGCAAAGCAATCGATACGTTGCGCTGCAAGACCATGCCAGTTTCGTCGCTGACGGCGTTGGCCATACGATCTATTCCACCAAAATTCAATCAAAATATTACCATTGGGAATATGGTTTTCGCTATTGATAATTACGGGAGGCAAGTAAGGGAGCCGTTTCCAGAGGACGGAAAATTGTCCTCATCCACCCGAAGGCGGCCGTAAGCGCTGGCAGGATCAATACTGATTTCGCATGCCAGGTATTGCGGTCGATCGATGCACAACAATGCGTTTCAGATGGCTGGTTTGGCAAACTGTCGCATGGTGGCAGCGATGTAGCGGCAGGCAGGTTAAAGTTGTGTCGTCTCAAGTGCTCGCTATACACTTGCTTTTATTACGACTACCGAATCACTTGCCCATGCCGTCACGCCACCCTGCCCCACAACAGTTCGCCACGCTCCTGACGTCGCTTTATCGCGGCTTCGATGCGGTGGCAACATGGGTGACACAACTGTCGTGGTGGAAGTTTTTTCTGTTTGCGGCGCTCGCGGTGATTGCCGGCTCGATCCTGCAGGACGAGCTGTTTTCCAGCGCCGCCGAAGAAACCGTGGTCCGCACTGAACGCGGCGCCAGGAATGGCAAACCCAAGCCCAGCATCGTGTTCGACGACAGCGGCATTCACTTCAATCCACGCAATAAAATTACCCAGCCTGGCGAACCGCCCGAGGCGCCTGCCGCCCCGGCTGTACCGGCCGAAGCTGCCAAAGCAGCCAAAGCAGCGGAAGCCGCTGGCGCTGCAGCAGCGCAAGCTGGCCATGCAGCCGCCAAAGCGGGCATTGCCGCAGCAACTGCCGCGGCCAAGGCCAGCGGCGGCATCGTTCGTCCCGGTGCCGACGGCGAAGTACACATCGATCTGCCGCCGCAGATTGGCGAAGAGTTGTCGGATGCAATCGAAGCGGCGGTCGACGATGCGGCTGAAGCGAAAGTCACGCGCTATCACAAGCAGGCATCGACCTGGTTCCGGAGTTTTGTCTACCTGCTGGTGCTGGCCCTGTTTGCCACCAAGGCACTGGTGGGCGGCAAGAAGCGCGCAGAGGCGCTGACCCAGACCGCGAATGCCGCCGCCGAACGCGAATCGATGCAGCGCCAGCTGTCCGAAGCAAAAATGCAGATGATGCAGGCGCAGGTGGAGCCACACTTTTTGTTCAATACACTGGCCTCGGTCGAGTACCTGATCGAAACCAACCCGCCGCGCGCCTCTGCCATGCAGCGCAGCCTGATCCAGTACCTTCGCGCAGTGTTGCCGCAAATGCGAGAAAACGCCGTCGTGACCAACCTGGGCCGCGAAGTCGATATGGTTACTGCCTACCTGCACCTTCTCAAAATGCGCATGGAAGAGCGCCTCACGGTCGAGCTGCATATTCCCGACGACCTGCGCAGCGCAGCCTTTCCACCGATGATGCTGCAGTCGATGGTGGAAAACGCCATCAAGCACGGTCTCGAATGCAAGCCGGAAGGCGGCACGTTGCGCATCAGCGTGGCGGTCTCCGACCACATCGTCAACAAAAAATTGCGCGTGACCGTAGCCGATAATGGCGTCGGCTTCGGCGTGATGCCCAGCGATGGCACCGGCCTCGGTTTGCCGACCATCCGTGAACGCCTCAAATTGCTCCACGGCGAAGCCGGCCAGCTGCACATCACGGCCAACGTCCCGCACGGCGTCATTGCCGTCATCGAAGTGCCCTACACAACCTCGAGGTAGGCGCTATTGCCTGAACCGCCGATGTGTTGAATAATCATCATTCATCATTCACCATTCACAACCACTCATCACACATCCATGCCTACCGCCATAATTGCTGACGACGAAAGATTGATGCGCGACCAGTTGCGCCTGCGCCTGAACCAGGTCTGGCCGGAGCTGGAAATTATCGGCGAAGCCAAAAATGGCGACGAAGCCGTGCAGATGGTGACCGACCTGAAGCCCGACCTGACGTTCCTCGATATCCGCATGCCCGGCAAGACCGGCATGGAAGCGGCGCGCGACATTGGCGACAAAAGCGCCATCGTGTTCGTCACGGCATACGATCAGTACGCGGTGGAAGCATTTGAACGGGGCGCGATCGATTACGTGCTGAAGCCGCCTGAACAGGAACGCCTGCAGGTTACGGTGGACCGGCTGAAAGCACGCCTCAAGGCGCAAGCGGAACAGCCAGGAAGCCTGCCGGTCAACGACAGCGTGACGCTGATGCTGTCGCAACTGGCCGAAAAGATTGCTGCACCGAAGCCGAAATACCTGCAATGGATCCAGGCCAGCATTGGCCAGGACCTGCGCATGATCCCGGTGGAAGACATCCTGTTTTTCCGCTCGGACGAAAAATACACATGCGTACAAACCGAGAAATTCGAGGCGCTGATCCGCAAACCGGTGCGCGACCTGGCCGAAGAACTCGATCCTGCGCTGTTCTGGCAAATTCACCGTGCCACGTTGGTCAATGTCAACGCCATCGACGGCGTCACCCGTGATTTGCGCGGCCGTCACCTGGTGATGATCAAAGGGAAATCCGACAAGCTCGAAGTAAGCCGCAGTTTTCTCCATCTGTTCAAGCAGATGTAAGCTGTAGCACACCGCCCTTACTTGCCTCGGCGCAATAAGTCGAGGGAAGTACCGCAGTAAGCTTCTCGCCGGAAGCGCTGTCGCGCGCCACTTTTCACCGGCGGACACCATGAAACTTCTTTCCCTCGCATTTGCGCTCGGAGTGGCCACCGGCCACTATCTGCGCCGCAACCTGCGCGCGCAGGATGGTCCGAATCGCTCAGGACGCCGCCTTGCCGACCATGCCGCCACCGGCGTGCAAGTCAAGCTTGCGCGCTCCTACAACGAGTTGCGCCAGTTGTCGGCCGCGCTGCAAACCATCCGCGAACAGGAGCGCACTTATATCGCGCGCGAATTGCACGACGACCTGGGCCAGTTGCTGGCGTCATTGCTGATGGACCTGGCGCTGCTCCGGCAAACCAACGACAACAATGCACACGAGCTCGGCCTGATCAATGCGATGCAAACCAACCTGGCCACGGCCATCGCTTCGCTGCGCCGGATTGCCACCAACTTGCGCCCGCGCGCACTCGATGACGGCGGCCTGTATTTCGCGCTGCAGGGGTTGCGCGACGATTTTTCGCAGCGTCACAGCATAGCCTGCACCCTGTATGCCGATGAAGATGAGTTGCAGCTCGACGATACCGCCAGCACCGCAGTCTTCCGTATCATTCAGGAAGCACTGACGAATATCGCACGCCATGCCGAGGCTGCCAATGTCACGGTCAACGTATATCGCCTCAACGGCGACCTGCTGGTGACGATTCGTGACGACGGCCGCGGCATCAGCGCAATCGATCTGGAAAAAACCGGGTCGCTGGGGCTGGTAGGCATGCGCGAGCGCGTGTGGAACATGCAGGGTGAAATCGTGGTGGCCAGCGACGAACCTCCCGGGACCCGCATCGACATCGTGTTGCCAATCCGCCAGCACCTGTTGTAAAGTTGCCACATGTCATCTTGCTGAAATATGTGTTCGATAAGATCTCGATCGTTCTGAGGCCATTTTGATGTGCTTCAGCGAATGACCCTTGATTGAATTTAACGGAGAACACATGCAACGCAAAATCCTGGCTGCCGCCATTTTCGCCATCCTGCCTGCCGCCGCCATGGCACAGTCGAATGTCCAGATGTACGGTGTTGCAGATGCCGCCATTTCGCAGCAAGACACCGGCACCCCTGGCACCGGCAAGAACTGGGTTGTCAACTCCGGCAACCAGTCGAGCAGCCGCATCGGTTTCCGCGGTACCGAAGACCTGGGCGATGGCCTGCAAGCCATGTTCAACATTGAAGCCGGCGTCGCCCTCGACACCGGCGCTGCCGACAGCGCGATGTTCGGCCGCCGCTCGGTAGTCGGTCTGCAAGGTAATTTCGGCCTGATCACGGTCGGCCGCGAGTACAGCCCGATTGCTGCCGTCGCCGCCATGTCGGACATCTTCGGTCAGGGTTTCTACGGTAGTAACCTTTCCGCGTTCACCAAATTGACCCGTCGCCTGTCGAACTCGGTCAACTACAAGAGCTCGACGTGGAATGGTTTGCGCGGTTACCTGGCCTACTCGGCTGGCGAGAACCTGACCGGCATCGGTCCATCGGGCAATCTGTACGGCGCCGCAGTGGAATATAACCTGGGCGACCTGGGCATGTCGGCTGGTTACCATGAAATCAAACGCCTGGCCACCGGCAACGACAAGGAAATGGCATTCGGCGCAGCCTACAAGCTGGGTCAGTTCGAATTCAAGGGCGGCTACCTGGTACAAAACCAGGTTGGCCCGAACAACAAGTTCGAGCAGTACAACCTGGGCGTTGCGTACGCACTGGCTGCCAACAAGTTCTACTTCAACTACCAGAACGACAAAATTGAAACCGGCGCCAAAGGCAAGGCTTACGCAGTTGCTTACAGCTACTCGCTGTCGAAGCGCACCAATCTGTACGCGTCGTACG
Source organism: Pseudomonadota bacterium (assembly GCA_030853745.1). Taxonomy (GTDB): domain Bacteria; phylum Pseudomonadota; class Gammaproteobacteria; order Burkholderiales; family Burkholderiaceae_D; genus JALYUM01. The sequence continues at coordinate 15,232 of JALYUM010000019.1, forward strand.
CCACGCTGGACAACAACAACCTGGGCGTCTTTGGCCTGAGTTCGTCGAGCGTTGCCATCGCTCCAGCTGCCACCGCACTGGGAGGCGATCCGAAAGTATTGTCGCTGGGTATGCGCCACTCGTTCTGATCACACAGCACGATGAAAAAACCGCCAGATGGCGGTTTTTTTTATTTCAGCCTTGCGCGCAGCATCCAGAAATGCTCGAGCCGGACGATCTTGATTTCACGTACCGAACTTGCCAGCTTTTTCCGCAAAGCGCTGTCGGACGGGTAATTTTTCGGGATCTCGTAACGCATGCCATCGGGCGCTGTCTTGATCTGGTACGTGTTGCCTTCCAGGTCAGTGCGCGCGACCGTATCGCTGGTGCCTTCGACATACGTGTCGTCCAGCAGCACGATCATGATGTCCTTGCCGAAATTGGCGCGCCAGTGCGCCAGCAGTTTTTCCTGGTCGGCACGCGCCACATGCGACCACCAGAAGCCCACCAGAATGGCAGTGAATTCGCCGAGGTCTGCTGGCAGGTTGTAAGCGTCGGCCACGCGGAACGTTACCTGCTCTTCCGGCAAGCCGCGCGTGCGCGCCAGCTCGATCAGGTTCGGATTGATGTCGGTCGCGACGATCGACAAGGCGGTCTCGGACGCAATCTCGGTCCAGAAGCCGGTGCCGCACGCAAGCTCCAGCACGATATGTCCGGCCAGCGCTTCGGCGACGTGGTCGCACAGTTCTTCCTGGTCGTCCTCGCGCTCTTCCAGGTCATAGACGGCATCATGCTGCTCGGCCATTTTTGCGTAGTATTCAGCCGACTGGCCAGTGATCAAAGTAGGAATATTCATGGAGCTCTCTTGCTTATAGTTCGTAAGTCTCGCTGTCGCCACGCATCGCCGATTCCACCATCTTGCGGTTCAGCGTCGGGGCCAGCAATTCGATAAAGGTATACACATAACTGCGCAGGTAGGCGCCCTGCTTGATCGCCACGCGCGATACATTCATGCCGAATAAGTGACCCACTGGAATGGCACGCAGGTTCTTGTCGCGCTCGGGATCGAACGCCATACCGGCAATGATGCCGATACCCATGCCCAGTTCGACATACGTTTTGATGACATCGGCATCGATGGCTTCCAGCAATACATCCGGCTTCAGGCTGCGCAGTCCGAACGCGTGATCGATCTTGCTGCGCCCGGCGAAAGCGGCATCATAGGTAATTAAAGGATAAGTAGCAATTTCTTCCAGCGATACGGCCGCCGAGCGCAGCAAAGGATGATCGTGCGGCACGATGACCACGTGCTCCCACTGGTAGCATGGCAGCGTGATCAGGCCGTCGACGACGGCAATCGATTCGGTGGCAATGGCCAGGTCGGCCTGGTCGCTTTTCACCATATCGGCAATCTGGCGCGGGTTGCCCTGCAGCAGAGAGAGGCGCACCTTCGGGTATTTCTGCATGAACGCCTGCACCACTTTCGG
>JALYUM010000022.1 GCA_030853745.1 Pseudomonadota bacterium
GCTTCATTGCCACCTGGGCGGTGGCATCGAGGTGCTGCATCGAGCAGCCGCCGCACACGTCGAAATGCTGGCACTTTGGCGTCACGCGCATGCTCGACGGCTGCCCGCGCATGCCGGTCATGCGCCCGGCTTCCCAGTTCTTCTTTTTCTTGAAGCTGGTAAAGCTGACGCGCTCGCCCGGCAACGCACCTTCGACAAAAATCACCTTTCCCTTGCTGCCATCTTCATTCTGCAAATGGCCGACGCCACGGGCGTCCATATCGAGAGTTTTGATGGTGATGAAAGGTTCGGACATGGACGTGTAAGGTGAGAAAGACAGGGCCGGATCGGCCGCGCGCATCATAACAAGGAATCGCGCACCACGCCACGGGCGGCCATGGCCCGTTTCAGCTTGATCAGCGCCTCTTGCTGGATCTGGCGCACGCGCTCGCGCGTGACGCCCATTTCTTCGGCGAGCGTTTCCAGCGTGGCCGGATCGTCGTTGTCGAGGCCGAACCGGCGCATGACGACGATGCGTTGCTTGTCCGGCAGGCGCGTCAGCCAGTCGCGCACCAGCAGCGTCATTTCGTGATGCTCGGCTCTGGCGTCGGGGCCATCGTCGGACTCGCCCGGCAGCAGATCCATCAGGTTCGACGACGGATCGTTGTCGAGCGGCGCATCGAGCGAGGTGGCATGCTCCGACAGCGCCAGCAGGTCCTGCACTTCGTCGACCGGGCGCCCCAGCAGGTGGGCGATATCGTCGACTCTGGCATCCTTGCCGGCATCGGGACCTGCGCCCTGCTGGCTTTCGAGATGGTATTTGGCGCGCAGGATCTGGTTCAGCTCACGCACCATGTGCACCGGCAGGCGCACCGTGCGGGCCTGGTTCATGATGGCGCGCTCGATGCTCTGACGAATCCACCACGTGGCGTAGGTGGAAAAGCGGAAACCGCGCTCCGGCTCGAATTTATCGATCGCCCGCATCAGGCCGAGATTGCCCTCTTCGATCATGTCGAGCAGTACCACGCCGCGGTTGATGTAGTGCTTCGCGATCGACACGACCAGGCGCAGATTGTGTTCGATCATGACCTGGCGCGCGGCAAAATCGCCGGCCTTGGCCAATGTCGAGTAGTGGATTTCCTGGGGTACGGTCAGCAGCGGGCGCGTGCCGATCTGGTTCAGATAGTGCTGGGTGGTGTCGGTGGAGAGTTCGGCCGCCAGCACTTTTTTAAGGTCGTCGACCGTATCGCCGGCGACGACCACTTCGGCCGCAGCCTGTTCCGTTTCCGCATTCGCGTCGCTCTCGTCGACCGGATCGTCGTCGGGAGCGTCGTCCATCGCGTTCGGCGGATGCGTCATCGGTAACCTTTATCGGCCGGGCAAGAACCTCATGGGATCGACTGGTTTGCCCTGCTGGCGAATTTCGAAGTGCAACTTGACGATGTCGGAATCCGAATTGCCCATCTCCGCAATGGTCTGGCCCTTGACCACCGGATCGCCTTCCTTGACCACGATGGCGCGGTTGTGCGCGTACGCCGACAACACATTGTTGCTGTGTTTGACGATCACCAGATTACCATAACCGCGGATGCCCGAACCAGCGTACATGACTTTTCCGCCGCTGGCCGCCACCACCTTCTGGCCTGCCTTGCCGGCAATGTCGATACCTTTGTTTTTGCCTTCTTCGAAACTGCCCACGACGCGGCCCTCGGACGGCCAGATCCAGCTCACGCGCTCTTCATCCGTCGCGCCAGCGGTGGCTGGCGGGGCCGTGATGACGGGCGCTGCCGGTGCCGTGACATCGGGACGCGCCGGTTCGCCAGAACGCGTATCGGCGATCACCTCCGCCGGCTTGCGCGATACTGCAGGCGCTGGCGGCGGGGTTTTCTTCAGGCCGGCGACACCGGACGGACGGGTATCGCCCGGCGGCATGCTGATGGGCGACGTGGTCACGCCGGCAGTGCGCTCGGCCACGCCGTTCTGCGGCGCCACGCGCAAGACCTGACCGACCTTGATATCGTTGGCGTCGGCGAGATTGTTCCAGGCCACCAGGTCGCGGTAGTTCTGGCCATGGTCGAGAGCGATGCGCAGCAGCGTGTCGCCACGCTTGACGGTATAACTGCCACGCACATCCGACCGCGTTTCTTCGACAACGGTGGGGGTCACAGGACGGTAGTTGGAGGGCGACGCGGCGCTCGAGCGTTCGACGACGGGGGCCTTGCGGGTCGGCGTCTGGCATGCCGCGAGCAGGGCAATGGAAAGGGTCAGCAGGGCTAAACGGGGTGTTGGTTTCATTCTCATCTTGTCATGTTACGAACTGGGCGCGGGCCGCAGCGTGCGGTGATCAGGCAGTGCCTGGGCGCAGTGGCACGAAATGGCAGGCTTCCAGCGTTTCGCTGGTCCACTCTGCACGGCCGGTACGGGTTATCCGCTGCAAATGCTGCTCCTGGCCACCCACTGGTGCAATCAGGCGGGCACCGATGGCCAACTGTTCCAGCAGCGCGCGTGGCACTTCCAGGCCGGCTGCAGCGAGGATGATACCGTCAAACGGCGCTACCTGCGGCAGGCCCAGCATACCATCTCCGTAGTGCAAGCGCAGGTTCGGGATCCGCAGCGGGCGCAGATTGGTCTTCGCCAGTTCATGCAGCGACTTGATGCGCTCGATCGAATACACCTCCTGCGCGACACTGGCCAGCACTGCCGCCTGGTAGCCGCAACCGGTGCCAATTTCCAGTACGCGCGTCAATGGACGGTCGGCATGCATGGCCTCAATCATGCGCGCCACGATGTACGGCTGCGAGATCGTCTGGTTGTGGCCAATCGGCAGCGAGGCGTCGACGTACGCCTGGGCCGACATCGCCGGCTCGAGGAACAGATGGCGCGGTATGGCCTGCATCGCCGCCAGCACTTTGGCATCCCGGACGCCCTGACGCGCGATGCGGGCCACCATGGCGCGCCGCACCGCGTCCGACACCATCATGTCGGGCCGCGCGCCGGCCCGCCGTTCCTGGTGCGACCGTTCATGCTGCTGCTCAAGCACGCGGCGTGCATGCGCCGATTCGCCGATGGGCGCCGGCTTGTCCGTCCGGACCTGGCTGGGCAGCGCGTACGACGGCGCCGCCGGCACGGTGTGGTACTGGGCGGCCGTCGCGTTGCGCGTCGCCGTCTGCGGCGTGGCTACCGGGGACGGCGCTGTGGCTTTCCTGGCCGGCCCGGTGACCGACGACAGCGGCAACGGGAACGTGCTGCGTTTCTCGGTCATGCGAGCCCCTGCGCAAGACGCGCCAGTTGCGGTTTGTGGGTCAGGTCGACCTGCAGCGGCGTAATCGACACCCGGCCTTCCGTGGTCGCATGAAAATCGGTGCCGTCGCTGCCGTCGCGGCGAGCGCCGGGCGCGCCGATCCAGAAAATCTCGCGCCCGCGCGGGTCCGTGGTGCGCACCACCGGTTCCGACTGATGGCGCTTGCCCAGCCGCGTCGCTTCGAAGGCGCCCATTTGCTCGTACGGCAGGTTCGGAATATTCACGTTCAGCAGATACGGCGCGTCGAGGATGGCGGCATGGCGCAGCACGATGTCGCGCGCCACCCGGGCGGCCGCGTCGATATGCGCCCAGCCATGGTCGACCTGCGAAAAAGCGATGGCCGGAACGCCGAACAGGAAGCCCTCGGTGGCAGCAGCAACGGTGCCGGAATACAAGGTGTCGTCCCCCATGTTCTGGCCATTGTTGATGCCGGAAACAACCAGGTCGGGCAAGGTGTCGAGCAAGGCAGTGATGGCGATATGGACGCAGTCGCTGGGCGTGCCGTTGACGACATAAAAACCATTGGCCGCGCGCTGCACCGACAGCGGCCGGTCGAGTGTCAGCGAATTTGAGGCGCCGGAGCGATTCGATTCGGGCGCCACCACCGTCACCTCGGCAACCGACGCAAGTGCCTCGGCCAGTGCCGCGAGGCCTGGCGCGAGATAACCGTCATCGTTACTGATAAGAATACGCATACGCCGATTTTACCTGAAGCAACCTGCCCCGGCACGTCTGGCAAACTTTATTTATGGCAATTTATTTACCGATAGTTGCTGTGGCCTCGCGTGCAGGCCTGGCAGCAGCGTTGTCAGGACGAGACAAAGACGCGCCACGCCCTGGGGCATAATCATTGCTACAACAATTACCAGGAGACATCAATGAAAGCTGTGATTTGCAAGGCATGGGGGCCGCCGGACAGCCTCGTCGTGGAAACAGTGGCCGACCTGGTCCCGGGGCCCGGCGAAGTCCTCATCGACGTGCACGCTGCCGGCGTCAATTTCCCCGACGTGCTGACGGTGCAGGGCAAGTACCAGTTCAAGCCGGTGCTGCCATTCACTCCCGGCGTGGAATGTGCGGGCGTGATCCGCGCGGTGGGCGATGGTGTCGTGCAGTGCGCACCAGGCGACCGGGTGATTGCCTTCACGCAGCAGGGCGCCTTCGCCGAACAGGCCGTGGTGCCGGCAGCAAGCGTGATGCCGATGCCACCCGGCATGGACTTCGATACGGCTGCCGCCATCACCCTCACTTACGGCACGTCGCACCACGCAGTCGTCGACCGCGCCGCACTCAAAGCCGGCGAAACCATGCTGGTGCTGGGCGCGGCCGGCGGCGTGGGCCTGGCTGCCATCGAGATCGGCAAGGCACTTGGCGCGCGCGTGATTGCGGCGGCGTCCAGTGCCGAAAAGCTGGCTGTCTGCCGTGCGCACGGGGCTGATGTCTGCATCGATTACAGCAAGGAAGATTTACGCGCCGCGCTGAAAACCGCCACCGACGGCAAGGGTCCCGACGTCATCTACGACCCGGTGGGCGGCGAGTATGCCGAACCGGCGCTGCGGGCAATCGGCTGGCGCGGACGCTACCTCGTGGTGGGCTTTGCCAACGGCACCATTCCCGCGCTGCCGTTCAACCTGATGCTGTTGAAAGGCGCGTCGGTCATCGGCGTGTTCTGGGGCGAATTCGTCAAGCGCGAGCCGAAGGCCAACCTGGCGGCGATGGGCCAGTTGCTGGGCTGGCTGGCCGAAGGCAAACTCCGGCCGCACATTTCTGCACGCTACCGGCTCGACCAGACTGCACAGGCCCTGAACGACATGGCCGCACGCAAGGTGACCGGCAAGGTCGTCATCAATCCTTCGTCTTGAAAAAAGCGATCACGTCGGCTTCCAGGCGCGTGCGCTTGAACGGCGGCAGGCTTTGCCAGATGCGCTTGCCGTACGGCTTGGAAATCAGGCGCGGGTCGCAGATCATCAGCACGCCACGATCGGTTTCGTCGCGGATCAGGCGGCCGGCGCCCTGCTTCAGGTTGATGATGGTTTCGGGCAGTTGATGGTGCATGAAGCCATTCATGCCCTGCTTTTCCATCACTTCGATGCGCGCGGCGAGCACCGGATCGTCAGGCGGTGAAAACGGCAGCTTGTCGATGATGACCAGGGAGAGCGCATCGCCGCGCACATCGACACCTTCCCAGAAACTCTGGCTGCCCACCAGCACGGCGTTGCCGGCGCTGCGGAACGAATCGAGCAATTCCGTGCGGCCGCGTTCACCCTGGACGAACAAAGGATAGTCGAGCCCGCGGTCGGCAAAATCCTTGCGTAGGCGCTCGGACACATGTTTTACCGCGCGGATCGTGGTGCAGAGGAAAAAGGTGCGGCCACCGGCTGCTTCGATCACCGGCAAGGCGATGTCGACGACAGCATCGGTGTAGCCCATCGAATTCGGTTCCGGCATGCCGTTCGGCACATACAGCAAGCCCTGCTGCTCGTAATTGAACGGGCTGGGCCAGGTCATCGCCGGCTCGCCGGTGAGCCCCATCTGGTTCGAGAAATGCTTGAAGTCGTTTTTGACCGCCAGCGTGGCGGACGTGAAAATCCAGGTACGCGGCGTGCCTTCGCGCTGATTGGAAAAAATGGGCGCAATCGACAACGGCGTCTTGTGCAATTGCACCGACGACGAGAATGCTTCCACCCACAATACCGCCTCTTCACCGGCGGCAACTTTGCCTTTCGGATCGGGTTTCCACGCTTTGTAGGCCGCCGCGAGATCGACTGCGCGCACGCGGCACGCCTCGATCGATTCGGCGCGCGCGGCCTGGTCTTCCAGCGTGTCGATCATGCCGTCCAGTTCCAGCTGCAGCTTTTCCAGCGCCGGGAAAAATTCGGAGCTGGTGGGAATTTGCGGCAGCGCCAGGCGCATGCTGTCCTGCGGGAACGTCAGACGCATGTCGCGCGCGGCTTTTTCCACCGCCATCACGACTTTCGCCCAGTCCGGCCCGCCGCGCGCGTGCGCCAGCCCTTCGGCCAGCACGTCGCGGCACAGTTCCAGCACCTGCGAGCTCGACACCGTGGTCCCGAAGAACAGCGTCGCCGTGTCGGGCAGCTGGTGGGCTTCATCGAAAATGATGGTATTGGCGGAGGGCAGCAACTCGGCCACGCCAGTATCTTTCAGCGCCACGTCGGCAAAGAACAGATGGTGGTTGACGACGACCACGTCGGCCTGCTGCGCTTCGCGGCGCGCCTTCATGACGAAGCAATCCTGGTAATACTGGCATTCGGCGCCCATGCAGGTGTCGCGCGTGGAGGTGACCAGATTCCAGATCGGCGCATTTTCCGGCACTTTCGACAACTCGGCCTTGTCGCCCGAACTGGTCATTTTGATGAAACGGGAAATTTCGCGCAGGTAGCCGACATCGTCGCGCGACGTCAGCCGGCCATTTTGCAGCGTCCGTTCGAGATGGTAGTGGCAAACGTAGTTCGAGCGCCCCTTCAGCAGGGCGACCGAGACCGGCGCTTTCAACGCAGCGCGCACTGTGGGAATGTCCCGTAAAAACAACTGGTCCTGCAAGTTCTTCGTACCGGTTGATACAATTGTTTTGCCACCCCACAGCAGCGCCGGAACCAGATACGCAAACGTTTTCCCCGTGCCGGTACCGGCCTCGGCCATCAAGACTTTCTGGTCGGCAATCGCGGTGGCGATCGACTTGGCCATCTCGGTTTGCGAGCGGCGCGGACTGAAACTGCCGACAGCAGGCGCGAGCGGGCCGCCGGCGCCGAACAGGCGGTCGATTTCCGCGTCGTGCTTGCCGACCGGCAGGGTTGCATCAGCGGCGCTTGGGTCGACCGCGTCGACAGCGCCGACGGCGTCAGGGAGAGAATCAGTCAAATTGGCTTTTCAGAGGCGGAGACAGCGTCAGGCCGGCACATCCGGTACGAGTTGCATTTTCAGCAAAGTGATATGGTCTTTCAGCTGCAGTTTGCGCTTTTTCAGGCGGCGCAGTTGCAACTGATCGGCGTGACCTTCATGAATGAGCACGTCGATGACAGCATCGAGGTCGCGATGTTCCACGTCGAGTTCAATCAAACGGCGCTGAATATCGTTAACTTCGATCATGATGGCTGGGTCCAGGCAGAAATGTAAGAAAATGCGCCGCCTGGTGCGGCGGGCTTGCGGGCGTGTTAAATTTACATATTGCAACATTCGTGCATCTTGGTGCATAGTTTAATCTACAGCGACGCTACAGCCAATATCGAACTGGCAGCGGATGAGGGAAAGCACCTGTTTTATGAGCCAATTCAAGATCGAAGCGGGGACTGCGCAACACATCGGCAACCAACCCCAACAAAACGACCGTGTGGCGTTGATGACTGGCGCGCGTGCGCCTGGTTACGTTCTGGCAGTATTGTCAGACGGCTTGAACAGTGCGGCAGGCGCCGAGCAGGTTCTGCACACGGCCAAAACCGCCTTCGATCTGTACAAAGGCAGCGATCAGGCCGATGGCGCCCGGATGGAACAGTTATTACGGGACATCGTTCACGAAGCACACTTGGTGATGTGCATGAACGCAGTGGCTGCCAAATCGGAAGTGCACGCCACGTTTGTCGGCCTGCTGATTTCGCCCCACGGCGAAGCGGTCTGGGCCCACGTGGGCGACTCGCGCCTGTACCGCTTTGCGGCGGGCACATGCGCCAGCCGCACCGGCGACGCCGAATATATCGAGAGTTTGGTGGCCGACCGCCTGCCATTCGAGGCTGCGCGCAACCATCGCCATTCGAAATTGCTGATCAACTTGCTGGGAAATAGCCGCAAGGAACCATTCGTCACGGTCGCCCATCAGGCCCCGGTGGTTCCCGGTGACAGTTTCCTGTTATGCAGCGATGGTCTCTGGCATTTCTTTATCGATGCAGAACTGGGTGCCGCAGTCCACCGTACGACGCCGCGCGCCTCGTCGCAGCGCCTGATCGACAAGGCTGCCGAACGGTCGCAGGAAAAAGGCGGCAACTGCTCGATGGCCATCGTCAAACTGATCGAACCGGCCAGCGACTGATCCCGGCTGCGGGGCCTGCTCCGTCATCGACCCGATCAGGGGGTCGATCATCGGCGGCTTGGCCAGGCTGGCTTGGCGCGGCGGTGTATGCTGTCGCAGCAAGCGCCGCCCACCTTTTCAGCAGAAAAAATTCATTCACGCATAGTTTCCAAGTCGCAATTGCGGCGTAGCGGGCACGTCGCTTACCAGCGTAAACGATGCTACCAGCGCAGTCAGGTCACTGGCCTGGCGCCGCATCGCTTCGGCCGCACTGGCGCCCTGCTGCACCATCGTGGCATTGTGCTGCGTGGCACCGTCCATGTCGGCGACGGCCTGCCCAACCTCGGCAATACCGGCCGCCTGTTCGGTGCTGGCCACATTGATGGCGGTCAGGATAGTGGAGACACGGCTGACTCCGTGCACAATGTCCTGCATGGTCGTGCCAGCTGCCTCGGCCATCGTCGTGCCCGCAGCAATTTCGAGGTTCGACGCGACAATCACCGTTTTGATTTCCCGTGCAGCCGCCGCGCTGCGCTGCGCCAGGTTGCGCACCTCGGAGGCGACGACTGCAAAGCCGCGCCCCTGCTCGCCCGCGCGCGCGGCCTCCACGGCAGCATTCAGCGCAAGGATATTGGTCTGAAATGCAATGCCGTCGATGATGCCGGTGATATCAACGATCCTCTTGGCAGAGTCACTGATGGCCTGCATCTTGGCGACCATGCGCGCCACTGCCGCGCCGCCCTCACCCGCCACTTGCGACGTCGCGCGCGCCAGGCGGTCGGCCTCGCAGGTATTGCTGTGATTATGCTGGACCGATGCAGTCAATTGCTCCATTGATGCTGCCGTTTCCTCTAGCGTGCCAGCCGTCAACTCGCTGCGCGCGGCCAGGGCCTGGTTACCGTTGGCCAGCAGGGCACAGGCGCCATCGATGGCACGCGCACCCTGCAGCACCTGGGACACCGTGGCCGACACGGCGCGCGTCATGCCATTCAACGCATCGAACAACTGGCCAATTTCATCGCGGCGCCGATGGTCGATGGTGGCGCGCAAGTCGCCACTGGCTACTTGTTGCGCCAGCGCCAGTGCCTGTTGCAATGGCGGCACGATCGAACGCGCCAGACCCCACGCCAGCGCAAGACTTGCCGCGAGTGCCGCCAGCCCAAGGCCCAGCAGCAGCATCAGGCTGGCCTGCGCAGCGCTTGTCGATTCCTGCGCCAGCTGGCGGGCCTGGCGCGTCTCCAGGTCGAGCAACGCCTGCAGCGCTGCCGTGTGGCGCGCCAGCGCCGGTTGCAACGTACTGGCAAGCAGCACCTCGACTTCCTGCGTGCGGCCCATGTCCTTCTGCTTCATGATCTCTTGCCCGGCCGCGACCACGGCAGCCTGCTGCACAACGACAGCCCGGAGCAATCCCTGCTCGACGGGCAGCGCCGGCATCTTCTTGATTGCCTGCATGATCTGCTCCGCCTGACGGTCGCCCAGCGTCATGCGGGCCGCAAAATAATCGGCGACTTCCAGACTGTCGCTGCGGGCAATCGCGACCATGCTCAGCGCACGCAGCCGCGCTTCGCCAAGCAAGGCGGCAGCCAGCTGCTGGCGCACCAGTTTGTCCGAGACGAGGTCGGTGGCAAGGGCATCGGCGGCCAGCAGGCGCCAGCTGGCGACGCTGCTGTTGACTGCCACGATGGCGATCACGATGGCAAAAGCGCAGAGAATGCGGGGACCGGTATGAAGTGAGAGCAGGCGCATGATTATTCCGTGATCAAAGTGCACCTAATGTAGGAAATATTTGTGACCAGGATATTACTTATAAGAAATAATCATGGGTTTCTTTCATCACTGAGCAATGTTTCAAGGTCAATCGCATCGGCCATTGCCTGGTAGCCCGCATCGCCCAGATGCAGGTGATCGCCCGAATCGAATGCTGGCAACAGTCGTGCCGGTCTGGTGGGATCACACAACAATGCATCGGTATCGATGATGGCGTCAAACGCACCGGCCGAGCGGATCCAGCGGTTGACGGCCAGGCGAACCCGCTCCTTGGCTGGGCTGAAATGGCCTTCGAATGGCGTGCCGGCCAGCGCGCCTTCGAACGGCAGCAAGGTGGCACCAACGATCCGCACACGGTGGAGCCGCGCCAGGGTGATCAGTTGCTGGAAGCCGGCGATGAGCTCATCTGCGGTGATCGCGCGCTCTGCCGGTGCAAACGGACTGCCCGGCCAGCCGATATCGTTGATACCGATCAGCACGATGACGGTCTTCTCCCCGGGCTGACCGAGCACATCCTGCTCGAAGCGGGCCAGTGCATTCACGCCCATCTTGTCCTGCAACAGACGTGCACCGGAAATGCCTGCGTTGATCACCGCCACACCCCGTCCGGCCAGCCGTGCAGCCAGCGCATCCGGCCAGCGGCGATTGCGATCGGGCGTAGAGCCGTTGCCATCGGTAATCGAATCGCCAAAGGCAATCACCGTGCGCGGCATGTGATCGGTGTCGACCAGCAACCCCGTCAGGAACACCCTGCCCTTGAAAGTCTGGACCGGCGAGAACCGTACCTGCGCCGTAACATCCCCTGCGCCGACCAGCGCAGTTTGCTGGTCGCCCCAGTGAAACGTCTGCAATGGCGTGTAGGCGGGAAAGTACGTGCTGACGGCAACCCGGCTCAGCGGACCCACGTTGAAATCGACCGGATCGCTGAGCGCAAGCGCGCCAGGCGCCACCGTGATCGACGCGCGGCCATTGAATGTCACCGCGCGGTCGCTGGCAGCCACGGTGACGCTGTCTTCGCGCAATAGTGCAATATGGACCGTGCCGATGACCAACGGTTCCCTGCCGTAGCGATTCGACAGTTGTACCCGCACCCGCCTGCCGCCCACGCTTGTACGCACCGTTTCGCGCACCGTCTGCCCGGCCAGGCTGGCAGGGAGATTGGTCGGCAAAATAAAATCGTGGTTCCACGTGGGCTGGGGACTGGCAAACCAGGTCGTCTGCCAGGCGATCAACGCTGCGCCGAGGGAATATAAAGGATGCATAGTGGCTTTCGTGTGAAGGAACACTACCGTAAGCCATGCCGTCATTATCGGGAAGACCATCAAAATGCCTATGCTATATTCCATAACGGAATAACTGGAGTGAGCAATGGATACGATCAGGGCAATGCGCTACTTCGTGCGGGCAGTCGAATTGGGGAGCCTGTCCGCAGTCGCGCGTGCGCATGCGATACAGCAACCGCACATCAGCAAAGTGCTCCGCGCGCTTGAGCAGGAACTGGGCGTGCGGCTGCTCGAACGAAGCACGACCGGGCTATCGGTAACTGAACAGGGCCGGCGCTTTTACGCGCGCGCGGTGCTGGTGCTGGAGGAATTCGATGAGGCGGTTGCCGATGCGCAGGGCTTGTCGGAAGTCCCGGCAGGCCTGCTCCGCGTGAATGCTCCGGTGGCGTTCGGACAATTACGTCTGACCGGCTTCGTCCAGCAGTTTCTGGCACAGTACCCTCAGGTGGAAGTCGAGCTGATCCTGAATGACCGCTTTGTCGATCTGGTGGAAGAAGGCGTCGATCTGGCAGTACGCCTCGGTAGCACCTTGCCACCGACGGTTGTCGCGCGCGCGCTGGGAAAGTCGCCCCGGCATCTGGTGGCAGCACCGGCCTATCTGTCCCGGCATGGCACGCCCGGACAGCCGCAGCAGCTGGCGGACCATGCCTATGTGCGCTTTGCCTGGGCGCCGGGCGGCGACATCGTCGATCTGCACGCCGGGGCACACACGGTGCATGTGACGACCAGTGCCCGCTTCCGCGTGAACAATGCCATCGCCATTCGCGACAGCCTGGTAGCTGGCGCCGGTATAGGGTTATGCCCGCTGTGGCTGGTGGACGATTTGGTTGCATCAAAGCAGCTGGTTCGCGTCTTGCCCAAGTGGCAAGGCGATGGGCAGCAATTTTCCCTGTTATATCCATCGCGGCGCTATCGTCCGCTGCGCACGACGTTGTTCATGGATTTCATTGCGCAATGTGTCGCTGACATGGCTGGCATGGCAGCCATGTCAGGGGCAACAACGCCATAGTTCAGGCGAAAAAAACCCGGCAATTGCCGGGCTTCTGTGCGTTCTTGCAAAAATGCTTACTCGATTTCGACAGTCTCTGCCGGTGCCGGTGGTGGCAACGGATCGGACTCGGGGAACTCGAGTACCACTTCGTCTTTCTCGTTCAGATCGACAGTGATACGGCCGCCGTTGACCAGGCGACCGAACAACAATTCGTCGGCCAGCGCCTTGCGGATCATGTCCTGAATGAGACGCGCCATTGGCCGCGCACCCATCTGCGGATCGAACCCTTTTTTCGACAGGAACTTGCGCAGCTTCTCGGTGAAAATAGCCTCGACTTTTTTCTCGTGCAACTGCTCTTCCAGTTGCATCAGGAACTTGTCGACTACGCGCAGGATGACTTCCTCGTCCAGCGCACCGAAGCTGATGATCGAGTCGATCCGGTTGCGGAACTCAGGCGTAAACATCCGCTTGATGTCGGCCATCTCGTCGCCGGCAGCCTTGCTGTCGGTAAAGCCCATCGAACGCCGGGTCAGACTTTCCGCGCCAGCATTTGTGGTCATGATAATGATCACGTTACGGAAATCTGCCTTGCGACCGTTGTTATCGGTCAGCGTGCCGTGGTCCATCACCTGCAGCAGAATATTGAAAATGTCCGGATGGGCTTTTTCAATTTCATCGAGCAGCAACACGCAATGCGGCTTTTTGGTGATCGCCTCGGTCAGCAAGCCGCCCTGGTCGAAACCAACGTAGCCCGGTGGCGCACCGATCAGGCGCGACACTGCATGGCGCTCCATGTATTCCGACATGTCGAAACGGATCAGCTCGATACCGAGGATAAATGCCAGTTGCTTGGCCACCTCGGTCTTGCCGACACCGGTAGGACCGGAGAACAGGAACGAACCAATCGGCTTGTCGGTCTTGCCCAGGCCGGCACGCGCCATTTTGATGGCCGACGACAACGCATCGATGGCAGGGTCCTGGCCAAACACCACGTTGCGCAGATCGCGATCGATGGTTTGCAGCTTGCTGCGGTCGTCCTGGTTGACCGTTTGCGGCGGAATCCTGGCGATTTTCGCAATGATTTCTTCGATCTCGGTCTTTCCGATCGTTTTCTTCTGCTTCGACTTCGGCAAAATACGTTGTGCTGCACCGGCTTCGTCAATGACGTCGATTGCCTTGTCAGGCAAGTGACGGTCGTTGATGAAGCGCGCTGCCAGTTCGGCCGCGGTGGAGAGCGCCGACGACGAATATTTCACGCCATGGTGCTCTTCGAAACGCGATTTCAGGCCACGCAAAATCTGGATGGTCTGCTCGACGCTTGGCTCGTTGACGTCAACTTTCTGGAACCGGCGCGACAGCGCATGGTCTTTTTCGAACACGCCACGGTATTCCGTGAACGTGGTCGCACCGATGCACTTCAGTTGGCCATTGGCCAGCGCTGGTTTCAGCAAATTGGACGCGTCCAGTGTGCCGCCCGATGCCGAACCCGCACCGATAATGGTGTGGATTTCGTCGATGAACAGGATGCCGTGCGGCGTTTCCTTCAGCTGCTTCAACACAGCTTTCAGGCGCTGCTCGAAATCGCCACGGTATTTGGTACCGGCCAGCAGAGCGCCCATGTCCAGCGAGAAAACCACCGCGTTCTGCAGAATTTCCGGCACTTCTTCCTGAACGATGCGCCATGCCAGTCCCTCGGCAATCGCGGTTTTACCCACGCCTGCTTCACCCACCAGCAGCGGATTATTCTTGCGGCGTCGGCACAGAATCTGGATGACGCGATCGACTTCTTCTTCGCGGCCGATCAACGGATCGATCTTGCCTTCAGCAGCAGCCTTGTTCAGGTTCAGCGTGAACTGGTCGAGCGGGCTTTCTTTCGCCTGTCCTTCGACCTGCGCTTCTTCCACGCCTTCCGGGGCTTTCTGGGCATCGACCTGCTGGTCTTTGCGTACACCGTGGGAAATGAAATTCACCACGTCGAGACGCGTTACGCCCTGCTGGTGCAGGTAATAGACCGCGTGTGAATCTTTTTCGCCAAAGATCGCTACCAGCACGTTGGCGCCGGTGACTTCTTTTTTGCCGTTCGAGGCGGATTGCACGTGCATGATGGCACGTTGAATCACGCGCTGGAAGCCGAGCGTAGGCTGGGTATCCACTTCGCCGGTGCCAGGCACCGTCGGTGTGTTGTCCCCGATAAAATTGGTCAAGGTCTTGCGCAAGTCATCAATATTGACTGCACATGCACGCAGGACTTCGGCGGCCGATGGATTGTCGAGCAAGGCCAGCAGCAAGTGTTCAACGGTAATGAACTCATGCCGCGCCTGGCGCGCCTCCACAAAGGCCATGTGTAAAGAGACTTCTAATTCCTGCGCAATCATACTTCCTCCATCACGCACTGCAGGGGATGCCCCGCCTTGCGCGCATGCGTTAAGACAAACTCCACTTTGGTACACGCTATATCTTTGGAAAACACGCCACACACTCCTTTGCCGTGCCGGTGAACCGACAACATGATCTGCGTAGCCGTCTCGCGATCCTTATTAAAATACTCCTGGATCACTGCCACCACAAACTCCATTGGTGTGTAGTCGTCGTTGAGCAGCGCCACTTGGTACAGCGGCGGCGGCTTCACTACCTGCCGCTCAAGCAGTTCTTCAGTATCGTGCTTAGTTGCCATACGCCTATATTCTAATGCCTTCGTTTACTGATGCACTACGTAAACATCAGCCCAGTTCGATCTGGTTTCATCTTACGCTTTTTCGTAGTCATGCGCAGATGGCGATCCGATTGCGAAAATCAAGAGCCAGCATTTTTTCCACACCTGTAGCTGAATCGGCAACACGATTTGAAAACCGCTTGACTTCCCTTGCTTTTCAGACCAACAATGGGTGATCGACTTGTACACTTGTACGTTTTGATAAGAAGTGAGCAGGCTGAGGGGTATTACGCTTCTTTGCCTTTATGGCTCGTGTGATTCGACATTAATTTGAAAGTTCTTTTTATGGCAACAGGTACTGTTAAGTGGTTCAATGATTCCAAAGGTTTTGGCTTCATCACCCCAGACGATGGCGGCGAAGATTTGTTCGCACACTTTTCCGCAATCAACATGAACGGTTTTAAGACCCTCAAAGAAGGTCAGAAAGTGACATTCGAAGTCACGCAAGGTCCTAAAGGCAAGCAAGCTTCGAACATCCAGGGCGGTTAATTCCCCTCGGTCGTGGTCTAAAAAACCTTGCCGCGGCAGGGTTTTTTTTCGCCTGTCCTAAAGGCAAGCAAGCTTCGAACATCCAGGGCGGTTAATTACCCTCGGTCGTGGTCTGAAAACCCTGCCGCGGCAAGGTTTTCAGACTGCCGCATGCTTGCCCGACTTACATATGCTTGATCATCACGTCGCCAAAGCCTGACGTCGATACCTGATTCGCGTCTTCCATCATGCGCGCGAAATCGTACGTGACACATTTCAGCGCAATCGCCTTCTGCATCGATGCAATGATCAGGTCGGCTGCCTCGGTCCAGCCCAGGTGGCGCAGCATCATTTCCGCCGATAAAATCAACGAGCCCGGATTGACGACGTCCTTGCCGGCATACTTCGGCGCCGTGCCGTGGGTCGCTTCGAACATCGCGATCGAATCGGACAGGTTGCCGCCTGGCGCAATGCCGATGCCGCCTACCTGGGCCGACAGCGCGTCGGAAATATAATCACCGTTCAGGTTCATCGTGGCGATCACGCTGTATTCCACCGGCCGCATCAGGATTTGCTGCAGGAACGAGTCCATGATCGAATCCTTGATGACGATATCGCGGCCGGTGTTGGGATTCTTGAACTTGCACCACGGTCCGCCATCGATCAGCGCCGCGCCAAATTCTTTCTGCGCCAATGCATAAGCCCAGTCGCGGAAACCGCCCTCGGTGTACTTCATGATATTGCCCTTGTGGACAATCGTGACCGATGGCTTGTCGTGTTCGATGGCGTAACGGATGGCCTTGCGCACCAGGCGCTCGGTGCCTTCCACCGACACCGGCTTGATGCCGATTGCCGACGTTTCAGGAAACCGGATCTTGGTGACGCCCATTTCATTGACCAGAAAATCGATCAGCTTCTGCGCTTCCGGCGAGCCTTGCACATATTCGATACCGGCATAGATATCTTCCGAATTTTCCCGGAAGATCACCATATCGGTTTTTTCAGGCGACTTCAACGGCGACGGCACGCCAGGAA
>JALYUM010000052.1 GCA_030853745.1 Pseudomonadota bacterium
GCGTCGGTGTTGCCCGACACGCCACCGAATCGCGCGATCAGCTCTGTACCCGTGACCGTCTGAATGATAGAGCCGGCTGCATTGTAGAAAATGACGTCATTGAACGTATCGATCGAGCCGTAATACAGGCCAAAGTAGTTCAGGCTGGCGGTAGGGCCCAACGTGCTCAGCAGGCCAGAATAATTGAAATTAACCTGAGCGTTCGACACGCCGGAGTTCATGTTAGGGCCATAGGCAAAGTGCGTCGAATCGTTGGCTGGCGCTGCATAGACGTTTGCCAGGTCATTTTGGGCGAAACCAAAGCCGCCGCCAGAGACAGTATTTACTGTTACCAGACTAGGCGACATCGTCAGGCCGCCAGTACCGTCTGCACGATCAAAGGTTTCAACAAACACGTTGCCGGTGCTTTGGTTGGACGCGCCAGCGAGCGCACTGGTTTTTCCGGAGCCATCAGTTGGTGTGGTGTAGTTGTAAGTGATGGTGACAGCTTGCGCAATCGATGCCGACAGCAACAATGCTGCGGTCAGCGCAGGAACCAGTACTTTTTTCATGAAATTCTCTTTATATGATAGATGTCAATATCAAAGCAAGATCCATGCCCAATAGGAAAATTCAATTAAAACATAGAGTTAAGAAAAATTCCTTTTGGAAACGTAAGATTTGCCGACAGATTTGCAATGAAAAAGATTGCACATTATTTTGCAAATTGCAATTTTATATAACGGATTCTTTAAAAAATTGCCTCAAGCATACATTGTCACCATCTATTTGTTATCTAAACGATGATTTTTTCAAGTGGGATTGACGTTGATGATGCTAGTGGGAGCAGCAGTGTGGCGTCGGGAAGGCTTGAGCGACAATGGCCGTTCAACCAGCAAGAACAGTGCTGCAGCAGGAATCAGCGTGAGGAAGAAAACGATGGGCAGCGCGCCGAGGACAAACAGGGTTTCGTTGTGCACGTCAGGAAACACCTTCTGCAGGACTATTACCAGTAGTTTTAATGCTAGTCCGTGCAAGAGGTAATACGAGTAACTCATGTTGCCGAGCCACCGCAGCGGCGTGACCGAAAATGCGTGACCCAGCCACGAGCGCGGCAAGCTGAAACAATGCAGGCAGAGAAAAAAGAAAGTAAAAAACAGCGTAGTGATGCGCGCTGCCCAAGCTGCCGCGCCAAAGTACGGAGCAGTCATGAAGTACAAGCCTGCCATGACAAGAGCGACGGTCAGGCCGGCGCGCGGCGGCGCCATCTTCGCGCGCATGGCTTCATGCAGCAAGATACCTGCAATAAACATCACGAGGCGCATGGGTCCATCACAGACCGCCCCGGTAACCAGCAAGATCACACCCAAGATGGCAAAAAACGTGCACCGCCATGCACTGCTGCGCGCTCGCATGCCTAGGGCGAGAATTATTGGTGGCAGTAACAGGTAATACAGCATCTCGTAGCTGAGCGACCAGGCGACGGTAATGATCGGATCAATCTTGAAGATGCCTGGCAGCAGCAGGAGGTTCTCCACGATGTAGATGAAGGCAGCCATGCCGCCCGCGGGAATTTTGCCGGCGCGAGGCTGCATGAAGACCAGCAGCAGATAGACGGCGAAGACGGCCAGGAAGGCGGGATAGATCCGGGCAATGCGCCGCCTCATGAAGGACGTGTATGGCTGCGGGTGTGCCATCAGCGAACCGTAGATCAAATAGCCGCTCAATACAAAGAACAGATCCACGCCGGCATTCCCGATCGCGTGGATGGCCTCCGCAGCACCGGCGAGGGCAGGGGTTTTCGTCATCCATGGTGCCATTAGTGTTGCGTAGTGAACCAGAAAGACGAGAAATACGGCGCATCCGCGCAGTCCCTCCATCGGGCGAACATTTCCCGCGCCATCGTTCCGCGCCAATTCAAACTTTGTCGACAGCCACTGCATTGATCGTCCAGTAAACAAGAGAGGTAGCCACCGTGTCGGATGGGAGGGGTTGCTTCAACTCGACCATTTTACCTGTGTCCCACAAACGAAAACATGCTCGCAAAATTTGTCTCTTTTTCATCACGTGATCGCATGCAAAATTGCTGCGAAGCTGCAACAATTTCACAGATAACAAGCCTGCGATAGGTTTTTTAGCGCATCGCGCTGCAAGATTCTCTGACAAATAGCATGCTTGCATGTATTATTAGCAAGTCCATATCTGTCAGGAAGTTGCCGCGAAAGTGGTGTATTGACGAAAATTAGAATGCGATCGGTTTCCTTCTTCGGACCGCCGCAGTGCTGTCCGGTAGTGCCGGTGACTATCGTGATGATGTGGCGCTGTCCCGATCAGATGTATCAAAGGAAACTGAAGCATGTCAAACGATTTTATCCCAGCAGTTTCCGTATGCATCCCGTGCTATCGCGGTGCGGCGCACCTCGCGGCCGCGATCGAATCAGTGCTGGCGCAGACTTTTACCGATTTCGAATTGATCGTCGTCGACGACAACTCACCCGATAACACGGTCGAGCTGATGCAGCAATTCACCGATCCGCGCATTCGCTTTCTGGTCAATCCTGCCAACTTGGGCCCGGACGGCAACTGGAATCGCTGCCTTGAACTGGCCTGCGGCCGTTATTTCAAGCTATTGCCGCAAGACGATTTGCTGGCGCCGACGTGCCTTGCCGAACAAGTGGCGGTACTCGAAGACGACACTGCAGAGAAGATAGCGCTGGTGTTTTGCGCCCGCACCATTCTCGATGCGCGCGACCGTAAGATCATGACGCGCGGATATCCGCAGGGCCATAGTGGTATCGTCAAAGCCACCACCCTGATTCGCCAGTGCGTGCGCCGCGGTGCTAATCTCATCGGCGAGCCGGGCAGCGTGATGTTCCGCCGCAAGCTGGTCGATGTTGCCGGAAAGTTTAATGCCAGTATTGGTTATGTCCTCGACCTCGATTACTGGGTACGTTTGCTGCTGCATGGCGACGCATACTACCTCGCCAAACCCTTGGCGTCGTTCCGCGTTTCAGGTGGTTCCTGGAGCGTGCGCATTGGCGCTCGCCAGAGCGAGGAATATCAGCGGTTTATTCAAAAGCTGATGGCCGATCCACGCTACACCGCCACCAGAATGGATGTGATTTCCGGTAAAGTCATGGCGAAAATCAATGCGATGCTGCGTGCGGTGCTGTACCGCTTCCTCGCCATGGACGCACGGCGTTGATTGCTTCCTTATCGCATTTATGGCAGCGCCATCGCTGGCTGCGTTTCCTGATTACGGGCGGCCTGAACACGGGCTTCAGTTACGGTGTCTACGCCTTGCTCGTCTACATGGGCATGAACTTTGCGCTAAGTAACTTGTGTTCGCTGGTCCTAGGCATTCTGTTCAGTTTTCGGACGCAGTCGGCGCTTGTGTTCAAAAATTCGGGACGCGGCCTGTTCTGGCGGTACGTTGCCGTATGGGTCGTCCTGTATTTTTCGAACATTCTCATGATTGCCGGCCTGATCCGACTGGGCGGCAATGCGTACAGTGCCGGCGCCATCGCCATCTTCCCGACTGCGGTGCTGTCATTTTTTTTGCAAAAGTATCTCGTTTTTCCTGCAAAGCACGGTGAAGTTTAGGTTGCCTCAATATGCTACACACGCCAAACCCGGACCGTCGCATGCCGCGCCTGATCACATTGCCGAGGATTGATTCCGTCGCACTGGCCGATGTCGCAGGTGCCGGGGTCTTGCTGGTGTTCCTGTTCGGTTGGCAATGGCATGTTACCGGCTTCGTATCGGCCCGCGCCATTGCCGCACTGGCCGTGTTCATGGCCCTTTGTCTGGCCTATGGCAGCTTGTTCACGCGCTGTTGCGCTTCCTTATTTCATAGCACGGCCGGTCTGGCATTCAAGTTTCTGACCGGATATTTCATTTTTAACAGCCTGCTCTTTATCGCGGCACTTTGCTCTCCGCTAGGCATGGCAGGCAATTTGGGAGGCCTGGGTGCGCTGGCGGTAGCTGGACTGATTCTGCAGGGACGTCGTGCACGCGTTGCTGATGCCGTTTCGGACAATGCCTGGGCCACGCCCGTGGCCATCGCCATCTGCTGCGTCGGCGCGACGATCTGGTCTGGTGACGCACAGTCCGGCCTGGAATTGCGTGGCGATAACACCATCTTTCGCGTTTGGTACGATACCTTCATCCATGTGCGCGAAATCAGCATGTTTGCGCATGCCCATGGCTTTAGTACGGTCCAGGACATCAAACAGGCGTGGACACCCGCGCCGGTATATCACTTCGCCAGCTACCTTTCTCCCGCGTTCATTTCTGCCTTTGGCGGTATTAGCGCCATGCAGGCTTACACCAGCTTCCAACTGCCGCTTGGCATCATGCTCACTGGCTTGGCAGCGTACTGCTTCATGTCGAAAATGTTCGGTTGCTGGCCGGGCGTTGCCGCAGCAGTGGCCATCGTGCTGTTTCCGGACGCGTACCAGCAGGGGTTTCAGCATCGTTACCTGAGCTACAACTTTTTGGCGCAGGTGAACCTGGGCATGTTGTATGGCATCGCGTGCACGGCGCTGGCATGGATGTTCATGCTCGACGCTTGCAAGCGTGGAAAAATCGCCACGGTGTTCCTGGCGTATGCTTTTCTCGTCCTGTGCCTGTTCTATAAAGCCCACCTGTTTGTGGCCAACAGCTACGTGCTGATGATGTTCCCGATCGTCTTTTTCGCGCCGTTGCGTTTGACCTGGCGCATTGCCCTGGGTTGCCTCGCGACCGTGTTGTTTTGCGCAGTGGTCTCATACGCACAAACCAACCCGCGCGTGCCGGTGTTGCGCCTCGATGGCAGCGGCGTCAGCACTTATCTGGCCGACCGGATTCGTGACTATGACCGTGGCTGGATGCGCATGACATTCCGTCGCATTTTCCTCGAGGAGCACCACAGCAAAGCGACGCAAGCAGTGCTGGCAGCCCTGATGCTGTCCGTATCGACATTCGGTATCTGGCTGGTCGCCACTGCGGCAGTCCTGTTCCGGGGGCGCCGGACTTTGCCAGCAGCCTTATGGTGGTTTCCCATTATCGTCTTCGTGAATTACATGGTGATGGCGCTGGGGCTGGCGCTCGATACACGCGGTGTGGGTACGCCGGATGAATTATTAAACAGGCCCCTGGTCTGGGCTTATTTTGCAGTCGCTGCCTGGACTGCCGCCGCCGGCTACCGCTTGTTTGTCGGCGCCGGTTTGCCGAACCGAGCCCCTGCCAAGGCGGCATTGTTTGCCGCCTTGCTGGCC
>JALYUM010000076.1 GCA_030853745.1 Pseudomonadota bacterium
GTGGAACACTCGTCGGCGCGCATGGTCATGACGACTGCGCGCTCTTGGGTGGTCAGGTGTTTGTAGATTTTCGCCATGGCGGCACCTTACAGGAAAGGTGTTGCACTTGGTCTTTGAGAACGCCCAGTAAAATAACCATATGACTGCACATTCTTTGGCCGGCATCGACTGGGATGCCGATTCTCATATCGTGGCGCGCCAGCTGATTGGCATGACGCTGCTGATCGACGGGGTGGGAGGGCGCATCGTGGAAACCGAAGCCTACGACCGCGCGGACCCGGCCTCGCACAGCTTTTCCGGCGAAACGCCGCGCAATGCCGCCATGTTCGGGCCACCGGCACACGCGTATGTCTACCTGTCGCATGGCATTCACTGGTGCCTGAATTTTGTCTGCCGCGAACCGGGCCATGGCGCCGGCGTGCTGATTCGCGCGCTCGCACCGGATGCGGGCATCGAACAGATGGCGGCGCGGCGCGGAACGACTGACCTCCGCAATCTCTGTTCGGGGCCGGGCAAACTGGGGCAAGCGCTGGGTGTTACGCGTGCGCTCAATGGCAGGGCGCTCGATGGCCCGCCGTTTGCGTTGCTGCCGGCAGCGGGGGCGGTGGAGCTGATTGCCGGACCGCGCATCGGTATTTCGAAAGCGGTCGACGTGCCATGGCGGTTCGGGCTGGCCGGCTCGCTGTTTCTGAGCCGGCCGTTCCGGTAAATCAGGCCGATTTGCGTTTCGCCGGCGTGTGCTCCAGCGCCGTCCTGGCCGGCTTTCCGCTCTTTATTCCACCGCGCATGCCGCTGGCCGGTCCGCGCCGATCAGCCGTCGCCGGAATGGGTGCGGATGCCGGTTCCATCCCGGCGATCTGAAACACCGACACCGCCTGCGCCAGATTGATGGTCTGGTCATGCAGGCTTGCCGCCGCGGCCGCCGCTTCTTCCACCAGCGCCGCGTTTTGCTGCGTCATGTCGTCCATCTGTCCCACCGCCTGGTTGACTTCGGCGATGCCGTCGGCCTGCTCGGTGCTGGCCAGGCTGATGCGCGCGATGATGTCGTTGACCTGTTTCACCGACGCGACGATGGTTCCCATGCTGCTGCCGGCTTCATTGACCGAGGCGCTGCCGCCATCGATGATCGCCACCGACGCGGCAATCAGCGCCTTGATTTCCTTCGCCGCTGCGGCCGAGCGCTGTGCCAGCGTGCGCACCTCCGACGCCACCACCGCAAAGCCGCGCCCCTGTTCACCGGCGCGCGCGGCTTCCACCGCGGCGTTCAGTGCCAGGATATTGGTCTGGAACGAGATGCCGTCGATGACGCCGATGATCTCGACAATCTGGCGCGAACTGCCCCGGATCGACTCCATCGACGTCACCGCGCGGTCCACCGCCATGCCGCCGCGCGCCGCCAGTTCAGCTGCACTGGCGGCCAGTTCGGTGGCCAGGCGCGCATTGTTGGCGTTGTCTTTCACGGCCACCGTCAGCGTCTGCATGGTGCTGGCGGTTTGTTCGAGCGACGCCGCCTGCAGTTCGGTGCGGCTGGACAGATCCAGGTTGCCGCTGGCGATTTCGTTCGACGCCGTATCGATCGACTGCACCGCGGTCATGATGGCGCGTAGCGACGTGGTCAGGTTGGCGATGGTCTGATCGAGCGCGCGCGACGTGTCGGCGATTTCGTCGCGGCCAACGCTGGCCACGCCGCCCACCAAGCGCCCGCTGGAGAGTTCGCCGACAACATCGGCGATGGCGCGGATGTCGCGCAGCATCGCGCGCCGCACCAGCATCGTCACCGCCAGCGAGAGCGCTACCGACAGCAGCACCAGCGCCGCCATGCTCGATCCCAGCGTGCGAAATTCTGCGCGCGCCGCGGCGTACGCGTTTTCGCTGAGCGTCTTTTCCAGCGTGGCCAGCACTGCCAGTTGCGTGTTCAGGATGCCGAAATCCTTTTCGGCCTTCTGCATCGAATTCGTCGCGATCGACTGGTCCACCTGCGCCATCTCGATGGTCTCGCCAACCGCCTTGCGATAGGCTGCCAGCGCGGCGATCGAGGCGTCGACCAGCTTGCGTTCTTCCGCGTTCGAGACGCTGGCCAATGCCACCAGCTGCGCGTTGATTGCGGTGTGCTTGCGGCCGATATCGCCGATCAGGGCAAGCAGCCGCGCCTGCGCAAAACTGCCGCTGACCCACGCCAGCAACTGATAGATATTCGCATGGGCATACTTGGCTTCGCCCGCCACATCGGCCGCGCTTTTCAGCCGTGCCGCGCGCACCTGCACCATGTTTTCCAGCGAGGCGTTCTGGCGCACCATGCCGTAATACGCGGCACCCGACGTCAGCATCAGCAACACCAGCACCAGTCCCGGTGCCAGCAGCAGCTTGGGTCCAATTCGCAATCTCTTCAGCATGATCGACTCTCCGTGGATACAAAAAAAAAGGCCGCGTGACGCGGCGGCAGGCATGGCTGATTGCTTATTTCTTGTACAAACCTGCTTCCAGCACCACGCCGTCGACCAGCAAAATATAGGTCGTTTTCGGTTCAATCTTGCCGGTGGTGGGATTTTTGTACTAGTAATCGACCCAGCCTTTACCTTTCGCGGCAGCCAGTTCGATGATCTCGCGGCGATATTTCTTGCCATTTGCATCAGGCACGTCGGTCAGATCCTTCCCGACGATGGACGGGTTGAACGGATGGGCCAAAACAATGCCGGTTTTCACGTCGCGCATGTCGACATACAGCGAACCCTGCACAAAGTCGGGGTCTTTCGCATTGATTCTTTTCATCATTTCGGCCTTGCCCTTGGCCTTGACCAGTACGGCGCCCCGTTCAGCCATGGCGACAGCGTCTTTTTCAGTCGGTTCATTGGCGGCAACGCCGGTGGCAAGCAGGGCGAGGCACAGAGCGGTTACGAGCAGTTTCATGACATCTCCAGTCGATATGGCGGTTAAAAGTTTCTTGGGTGCATGAACTAATGTACGCGTGCATGCCGCCACGCCTTTGCGCTGGCACAGACCAACATTGCCGCGTGGTATGTACACAACAGTGAACAGGGTTTGACCCGCGCCAAATATGACGTATGAGTTGCCCCATAGCATTCATTCTTTCCGGAAATTCTGTTCCTTCCTGTTCTCTTCCTCCTGGAGATTGCCGTGACCGATGCAACAACCACCCAACTGAAATTCAAGCCATATACCCGACAGAGCATTGCGCTGGCGCGCCAGTGGCAATGGATGAGTCCTGACCTGCAGGAAGCCGTGCAGGTGATTTCGCATGTGCTGCCGTTTCGCACCAACGAGTACGTGATGGAGCAGCTGATCGACTGGAACAACGTGCCCGACGATCCGATTTATCGCCTGACCTTTCCGCACCGCGACATGCTGCCGCCCGCCGAATATGCGCAGTTGCGCGACCTGGTACTGGCCAGGGCCGACAGCGCCACCATCGGCAAACTGGTGCAGGCCATCCGCATGCGCATGAACCCGCATCCGGCCGGCCAGATGACCCACAACGTCCCGCGCGTCAACGATGCGCCGCTCAAGGGCCTGCAGCACAAGTACAAGGAAACCGTTTTATTTTTTCCCAGTGCTGGCCAGACCTGCCATGCGTACTGCACCTTCTGCTTTCGCTGGCCGCAGTTCGTCGGCATGGAGGACATGAAATTCGATGCGCGCGAAACCACCGAACTGGTGGAATATCTGAAAACCCATACGGATGTCACCGACGTGTTGTTTACCGGCGGCGACCCGATGATCATGAATACGCGCTCGCTGGCCGAATTCATTGAGCCGCTGCTGGCGCCGGAACTGGCGCATATCCAGAACATCCGCATCGGCACCAAATCGGTGGCGTACTGGCCGCAGCGGTTTGTCACGGACAAGGATGCCGACGACCTGCTGCGCCTGTTCGAAAAAGTGGTCGCGGCTGGCAAAAACCTGGCAGTGATGGGCCACTACAACCATGCGGTGGAGCTGCGCAATCCGATCGCGCAGCAGGCGGTAAAACGGATCGTGGGCACCGGCGCCACGCTGCGCATGCAAGGGCCGCTGATTCGCCATATCAATGAAGACCCCAAAAGCTGGGCCGAGCTCTGGACCACCGGCGTCCGGCTGGGCGCCATTCCCTACTATATGTTTGTCGAGCGCGACACCGGGCCAAGCGACTATTTTGCGCTGCCCCTCGCACGCGCGCATGAAATTTTCCAGTCGGCGTATTCGATGGTGTCGGGCCTGTCGCGCACCGTGCGCGGTCCGTCGATGAGTGCCTTCCCCGGCAAGGTCGTCATCGATGGCGTGGTTACCATCAACGGTGAAAAGCTGTTTGCGCTGCAGTTCCTGCAGGCGCGTAATCCGGCCTGGGTGCGCAGGCCGTTCTTTGCCAAGTTCGATGCAAACGCCACGTGGCTCGATCACCTGGTGCCCGCGTTCGGGCGCAAAAAATTCTTTTTCGAGGAGGGCGGCGAGATCGCGCACGCCGGCCCGGGCGGGCGCGTGATTCCTATTCTCCCCATCGCGCGGCGTGCCAGCGACACCCAGCCCGACGCCGCGTGATGTCATGACCAGTCCAGCGCTGGCGCCGCCGCGCCTGTCCGGGGTGGCGGTATTTTTTTACGTGTTCATGCCGTTCGCGCTGGGCCACTACCTGTCCTCGCTGCTGCGCGCCGTGAACGCGGTGCTGGCGCCCAGTTTGGTGGGTGCATTTGCGCTGACACCGGGCCAGCTCGGCCTCCTCACCAGCGCCTTCTTTTTTGCGTTTGCGCTGGTCCAGCTGCCAGTCGGCATCGCGCTTGACCGCTACGGCCCGCGCAAGGTGCAGCCGGTGCTGATGCTGGTTGCGGCGCTGGGTGCGCTGCTGTTTGCGCAAGGCACCAGCTTCATGGAGCTGATGGCGGCACGCGCGATCATCGGCTTTGGCCTCGGCGGCTGCTTCATGTCGGCGGTCAAATCCGTGTCGACGTGGATCACGCCGACGCGCCTGCCGTCGGTGCATGGCTACCTGATCGCGGTCGGGGGCCTGGGCGCTGCATCGGCCACGCTGCCGGTGCGGATGGCGCTGCACTACATCGACTGGCGCGGCCTGTTCATGGTGCTTGCCGCAATGATCGCGTGCGTCGCCGCGCTGATCTGGCTGGTGACGCCGCGCACGCAGACGCAGACGCAGGGAAACGCGAGCGTCCCCACCGTGCAGTCGCTGTGGGCGGTGTATCGGCACCCGGCATTTCGCAAAACCATTTCGCTGGTGCTGGTGCCGCACATGGTGTTCTTTGGCGTGCAGGGCTTGTGGATCGGGCGCTGGCTGGCGGACGTTGCGCACTACTCGGATTCGGTGATCGCCTACCTGCTGTACCTCGGCATGGCGGCTGTCATTTTTGGCGCCATCGCGGTGGGCATGGTCACCGAATGGGCCGGCCGGCGCGGCATCGCACCGCTGGACGTGGCCGCTGCCGGCGTCGCGCTGTTTGTTGTCGTGCAGTTTGCCATCGTGATCAATCACGCGCCGAGCTTGCGCCTGCTGTCGGTGCTGTTCACGCTGCTGGGAACCATCACCGGCATCGAGTACGCGATCGTCTCGCAGAGCATGCCGCGCGAACTGACCGGGCGCGCCGCCACCTGTCTGAACCTGCTGATTTTTGTCGGCGCGTTTTTTGTGCAGGCCGGTTTTGGCTGGATCATCGGCCTGTGGCAGCCCGACAATGCACAGCGCTTTCCCGTGCAGGCGTACCAGGCAGCGTTCTGTGTGCTGGCGCTGCTGCAAGTGCCGGGGCTGGTGCTCTACTGCGTGCGCCGCACTCCGGTAGAATGTTCCCTTGGTTTGCTCATACACGGGGAAGAAAATGAAGTTGGTTCGCTACGGTAGGCCGGGCAAGGAAAAGCCGGGATTGTTCGACGAAGAAGGGCGCCTGCGCGACCTGTCCGGCATCGTCGATGACATTGACGGCGCCATGCTGTCGGACCGCGCTCTGAAAAAAATCGCGAAAATCGACTACAAGACGCTGCCCCTGGTGCGCGGCAATCCGCGTCTCGGTGTGCCGGTTGCGAAGATCGGCAAATTCATCGGCATCGGCATGAACTACGCCGACCATGCGGCCGAAGTAGGCGCCGCCATTCCCACCGAACCGCCAATGTTCATGAAGGCGATCACGTGTCTGAATGGCCCGGACGACGCTGTCATGCTGCCAAAGGGCTCGAAAAAAACCGACTGGGAAGTCGAGCTGGGTGTGATCATTGGCACGCGCGCGCAGTACGTAGCGGAAGAAGACGCATTGAATTACGTCGCCGGCTATTGTGTCGTCAACGACGTGTCCGAGCGCGCGCACCAGATGGAGATGGGCTCGCAATGGGACAAGGGCAAAGGCTGCGACACGTTCGGCCCGGTCGGCCCGTGGCTGGTCACGCGCGATGAAGTCATCGATGTGCAGGACCTGGATTTATACCTCGAGGTGAACGGCAAGCGCATGCAGACGGGGAACACGTCGACGATGGTGTTCACCGTCGCGCAGATCGTCAGCTACGTGTCGCGCTTCATGACGCTGGAACCGGGCGACATCATCTGCACCGGCACGCCACCGGGCGTTGGCCTGGGCCGCAAGCCACAGAAGTTTTTGAAGAAGGGCGACACGATGCGCCTCGGGATTGCAGGTTTGGGCGAGCAGCAGCAGGATGTGATCGGGTACGCGATTTAACGTCGCGGGAGAGCGGTCAATCGTCATGCCACCGCTCTGAAAACCGTCACCCCGGCGCAGGCCGGGGCCTATACCCCCTCAGATCAGTGCCGCATCCACCGCCTCCCGCAATCTCCCCACAATCTCCTGTAAATCCCCCTCGCCCGCAATGAACGGCGGCGCCAGCAGCACATGATCGCCGTGCTTGCCGTCGATGGTTCCACCCATCGGATACACCATCAAGCCGCGCGCCATCGCCTCATTCTTGAGCACCGCATGCAGCTTGCGCTCCGCCGGAAACGGCAGTTTCGACGCGCGGTCCTGCACGAATTCCAGCGCCATGAACAAGCCGCGTCCACGAATATCCCCGACATGCGGATGCTCGCCAAACGCATCCTGCAGCAGCCGGCGCAGGTAGTCGCCGCGCGCTGCCACCTGCGCCAACAAACCGTCGCGCGCAATCACCTGCTGCACTGCCAGCGCGGCGGCCGCCGCCACCGGATGCCCGATATACGTGTGGCCATGCAAAAACGCGCCGCTGCCGGTCCGCAGGCAGTCGACGATGCGCGTCGATGCCAGCACTGCGCCAATCGGCTGGTAGCCTGCCGCCAGGCCCTTGGCACAAGCGATCAGGTCGGGCGCCACGCCTTCCTGCTCGATGGCGTACATGGTGCCGGTGCGCCCCATGCCGCACATGACTTCATCGGCGATGAACAGGATGCCGTAGTGGTCGCACAGCGCGCGCACGCCGGTGAAATAGCCGGGCGTGGGCGGGATTGCGCCGCCGGTAGCGCCCACCACCGGCTCGGCGACAAACGCGCAGACATTGTGCGCACCGGCTGTCAGGATGGCAGTTTCCAGTTCGGCCAGCATGGCGGCGGTGTACTCGTCCCGGGTTTGATCGGCTGCGCGGCCGCGGTATTCGTAGCAGGCGGAGACACGCGCCACGTTCATCAGCAGCGGCAGGAAGGGGCGGCGGCGCCACTCATTGCCGCCAACCGCCAGCGCCCCCAGCGTGTTCCCATGGTAGCTCTGGCGGCGCGCAATGAACACACTGCGTTCCGCTTCGCCCTTCTCGACAAAGTACTGGCGCGCCAGCTTCAGCGCTGTCTCCATCGCCTCCGATCCGCCCGACACCAGGTACACGCTGCCGATACCTGCAGGCGCGCCGGCGACCAGCGTACTGGCCAGTTCTTCGGCGACATCGGTGGTGAAGAAGGCAGTGTGAGCATACGCGCAACGGTCGATCTGGCGGTGCATCGCTGCAATGACGTCGCGCTGGCCGTGACCCAGCGAGGATACTGCTGCGCCGCCGCTCGCATCGAGGTAGGCGCGGCCGTCAGCGTCGATCAGATACATGCCCTCGGCGCGTGCCGCAACGGGCGGTGTATGGCGCAGGCTGCGATGAATGATATGGCTCATGATGTGACTCCCGCGATGGTGAACATGGAAAATCCACGGTAAGCGCGGCCTTCCCGAAACCGTTTGATTTTTAGCGTAAGCTGTCCAATTACTTTTCCTGGAAGACACAAATCCAACAATGAGCGACCGCCTCGGCCCCTTGCACGACACTGACATGACAGAGGCGCAACGCGCCGCCTCGAACGCCATCATCGCCGGCCCGCGCGGCGCCGTGTATGGCCCGTTCATCCCGCTCTTGCGCAGTCCAGAACTGATGGAAAGCGCGCAGCGGATGGGCGAATACCTGCGCTACCGCAGCGCCATCGGCGTGCGCCTGTCGGAGTTGGCCATCCTGGTCACCGCGCGCGAATGGAACCAGCAGGTCGAGTGGGCGATCCACGCGCCGATCGCCGGCCAGGTCGGTATCCCCGCGCAAGTCATCGACGCCATCGCGCGGCGCGAACGGCCGGCAAACATGCTGGTCGACGAAGCGGTAGTGCATGACTTTTGCGTCGAACTGCACCGCGATAAAAAAGTGTCGGACCGGGTGTACGCCGATGCGCTGGCGCTGTTCGGCGAACATGGCGTGGTCGATTTGATGGGGATAAACGGTTATTACACTTTTCTGGCGATGGTGATGAATACCGCGCAGACTGCGGCGCCGGTGTCGACGGCGGAGCGGTTGCCGGACTGACCGTCGGCGCCAGGCTGCGCTTGTCCGGCAGGGCAGGGCGTTCGTCGCAAGCCGCCAATTTTTCGACTGGCGCCGGTTACGCTGCTTGTGTGACAATTTGTTCACGTAACCGGAGAAATCGATGAAACCACATTACGTCTTGGCCGCGGCCATTGCCGTCACATCCGTGCTGGCGCTGGCTGCCGCGCCCGAACCGCTGCCTGCCCAATGGATCATCGGCGGTCAAAACGGCAAAAGTTTTGAGGGCGGCGTTGATCAATCTGACGGTTACAAAGGCGCCAAGTTCATCCGCAATAAAACAGGAGAGACGGGTGTCTGGGGTTCCCTCGGCCAGATGATTTCGGCGCAAAATTACGTTGGTCAGCGCATCCGCTTCCGCTCCCGCGTGCGCACGGAAAATGTCACCGGCTGGTCCGGCTTGTGGGTGAATATCACCGCGCCGGACCGTAGCCATAACCGTCTCTATAACAGCTGGGACAAGCCAATCAAGGGTACGACCGGCTGGCAGGAACGCAGCGTTGTGCTCGATGTGCCGACCGACGCTACCACTATCGCGTTTGGTGTGATCAACGATGGCATCGGCCAGGTCTGGATCGAACCGCTGGCGCTGGAAACGGTGGGCACCGACGTGCCGGTCGACACCCAGCAAGTGCAGCACAAACTGCCGGTGACGCCGTCGCTGTGAGCACGTCCATGCGTGACAGACTGCTGTCGCTTATCCTGCTGGCGGTGCTGGTCGCCGGCGCGCTTTACCTGCGCCGCTTTGCCTGGCTCGGCCTGTTCGGCGCGGTCATGCTGCCGCTGCTGTTTGCCAGCAGCCTGCTGCCGTTCGCGCTGCGTGCCGGTGGCTGGATCGGTGCATGGCTTTGTCTGTTGGCGGTCAACGCTCTTGGTGCGGCCGTGGCGCTGCCGCTGTATCACTGGTGGTCGGCGACGTTGGCGTGCGCCCGCTTGCCTGATCTGCAATTGCTGGCCTGCGCGTTTGGCCTCGCGACGGCGATCCTGGGTTTGCCGCTGTGGCATCGCCAGATCAAGCAGCGCGCGGCGCAGCTGGCGGCGCTGCGCCATGCCGCACTGGCATCCGAACTGAAAGCGCTGCAAGCCCAGATCGAGCCCCATTTTTTGTACAACACGCTGGGCAATGCGCGCTACCTGGCGCGGCACGATCCCGAACGCGCAGTGCAGATGCTGGAACACCTGATTGCGTATCTGCGCAGCGCGTTGCCCGACCTGCGCGCGCAGGAGTCGAACCTGGGGCGTGAATGCGAGCTGGCTGGCCACTACCTGGCCTTGATGCAGGTGCGCTTCGGCGAGCGCCTGCAGTACCGGGTCGATTGTCCGCCGTCGCTGCTGGCGTTGAACATGGCGCCGCTGCTGTTGATGACGCTGGTGGAAAACGCGGTGCAGCATGGCGTGGAACCGCAACCGGGTCTGGTGACGGTCGCCGTGCTGGTCGAACAGGTCGATGATGGCGTCCGGATTTGCGTCAGCGACGACGGCGCCGGCATCGGCCAGGCAGTACTGGGCAGCGGCGTCGGCCTGCGCAACCTGCGTGAACGCCTGCACGCGCTGTATGGCGACAACGGGCGCTTCCAGTTCTCCGCGCGCGATGGCGGTGGGGCGATTGCCACACTGGTGCTGCCGCTATGATCGCGCCGCGCATGTTGATCGCCGACGACGAACCGCTGCTGCGCGCCGAACTGCGCGTCGCGCTGACCTTGCTGTGGCCCGAAGCACAGATTGTCGCCGAAGCGGCCGATGGACTGGCCGCGCTCCGCCTTGGCCGCGCACTGGCGCCGGACGTGGCCTTCCTCGACATCCGCATGCCGGGCCTGGACGGCCTCGCCGTAGCGCAGGTGTTCGGCGCCTCGACCCATGTGGTGTTCGTGACCGCCTACCAGGAGCACGCGGTGGCCGCGTTCGACCAGGGCGCCATCGATTACGTCGTCAAGCCGATCGGCATGGAGCGCCTCGCGCGCACGGTCACGCGCGTGCGTGAGCGTCTCGCCAGTCCACCGCCGGATCTGGCGCCGCTGATGCGCAAGCTTGCGGTAAAGCCGGCGCCACCGTCATGGCTGCAGGCCAGCGTGGGCGCATCGATTCACTTTATCGATTTGGCCGACGTGATTTATTTTTGCGCCGATGCGAAGTACACGCGCGTGGTGACGGACACGATGGAGGCGCATATCCGGCTGTCGTTGAAAGAACTCAGTGAAGCGCTCGATGGCGCGGCGTTCTGGCAGGTGCACCGTGGGTACATGGTTGCTGTGAAGCGGATTGCGTCAGCGACGCGCGGGGAGGACGGGGGCTTATGGGTGCAGTTGCGTGGACACGCAGCGCGGGTGCCGGTGAGCCAGCGGTTTCAGTATTTGTTCAAGGGGATGTAGCATTACCGAGCGTAGGTGGTATGGGTTCCGGCCTGCGCCGGGATGACGGTTTTTAATTTTGTGATGTAAGCAGGCGTTCACTTTTCTCACGATCTTAAACCGTCTTTCCCGCGCAGGCGGGAATCCATACAACCTTACATCAAGCCAGCGCTTCTTTCGCCGCTTCTTCCGGCGTCAAGCCATCACCGTACTACGTCTAAGTAATAGACAAATGGACAGTCTCTGTGAAGTCTTTCTATTAACAAAAACAACGACTTGCAATTTTTTGGTCCCAACCGTCCTGTCCATTATAATAAAATTATAATGGACAGTTCAGCTTGCAACTGTCCATTTTTTTGCAGGCGTTTTTGGTTGTATTAAGAGAACCTAATCGGGGCTGCTCAAGGCTGACTCGCGTGCATGCTTTGCTTCCGATGTAAGACGAGCATCCTTATTGATGCCAATAGTGGTAGGTGCAGTAGTAATATTTGCTCGGTCATGTCTAACTTGATTCGACCATTGCTTTTATTGGACAACGGTCTCTCCTAGTTCGACAACCAGCCTCAGGATAAGCGATGATGTTGTTTTATAGTGATTTAATGAAGCACGGGCATGTTGCACCTTCGAGTTTGTTTTTGTTCTCATTATACGCTAGTCTTTCCGATCGCCTCTGGCGATCGGGTTAGCGTATCCATTTTGCTAGCTGCTGAATCACACAAAAATAAAATTTGGAGATTAGATGGGAAAGAAATCGCGTACAAAAAGGGAACTGCGAGCAATGCGCGCAGGTACTCATAGAATTAATGGCCCTGATAACGTTTCCTGGCGGGCAGCGGCAGCGGCTCGCGCGGCCGCGAGCAATTCGGAATTTCGGAAGCGCCTAACCCTTGTTGGAAATCTGCTCAAGTTTTATGACTCAACAGATGTCGCTATCTCGCTAGGCGTGTCTGAGCTATTTCTTCCGAACATCGCTAGCTCCGCGAAGCATGTTTTCGTGATGCGAATTTTCGCCAGCATCGAGGCTGACCAATTTGGGAGCGATAGAATCGCTTCTTACCCTGACTTCGTGGAATTCATGCGAAAGCTATACGAAGTCTTGCCCGAGTTTCCAATGCTTGAGGACTTTGTCCCGGAGCCGGACTGGGGCGCGGTACGTGTTAGGCTAAATGACGAATACGTGTCGATGTTCTACGGAAGTTCAATTGAACGAACACCTGATTTTGTCGAGGCATTCCGAATCACCTATGGCGGTGCGAAGCAGGCTGTCAAAGACATGGATCTAGCACTTTCAATACAACGGCACGCGCTTACCCAAATATCGGCGCCGGCGGATACCAACACAGGAGACATCAGTCCAGGCGATCTAGTCATACCAACGGAAGACTTTTGGGATGTATGTTGCTCAAGCTTGCGGAGCACGGCAGGTGAGGTCGCGGGACATTTAGCAGAAGCATCTGCCGCCCTCACTGGTGAGCTTGGTAGTCTAAAACAGCCCATCACCGAAAGTGAATTCGCGGATATGTGCATGCGTGGCAACGTGTGGCCGTTCCTAGGGCTTAATGTTCAGGGGATGTTCATACCAACATCAATCCGAAACGGCCCGGCAGCGGTTCTAGATCATTGGGCAACTCATTCCGCTGCAACCTCAGATTCATTTTTTGGTGCTCACGCTCGTCTCTCGACGTTTGTTTCGGATCGTTTTGAGGGCGCATACAGTGGCCCACTAAGGCTACGAACCTCCTCCCACATATTTCCGCTGGAGGTTAGTGTCGTGATGCCCGCAAAGTCGGGGATTTACGTCATCGCTTTCTGCACACTCGATACCATCGACGCCACCGCAAAATTCGTGCGGGACTTCCGGAATATCGTTGACAGCGGGAAAAGCTGGGGCATAGTGCCAGAAAAAGGACCCACTATCGGATTACAAAACAGTGCGGGCGAGCTCCCTCGGCCTAGCGATATAAAAATCATCATCGTACTGGCACAAGGTGGAACTGGGTGGAGCAGCAACTCTCTGCCTGAGGCACCTGCAAGGTTGATGCCCTTAGCGGACTTCATAACGATATTTGATTCCTTAGAGAATCTCGAAGAACTCGAACGCTTTTGGAAGTTCGTTGACCAAGGAAGAACGACACTTAGCCCATTTTCGCAATCTCAGGCTGACATGTTTGCTTCGTTTCGAGACATGAACGAGGTACTTGTTGATGGCGCGGTCAGCCCAACCTTTATTTTTCTCGACCCGCACTGGAACAGCAGCTGGCGTTACCGCGAGCTGTGCGAATTTTGGTCCAACTCACCAATCCGGTTTCCGGGTGCAGGAACAGCATGGAATGCCAATAGGAATGCGAGCGGTGTCATCGAACTTTATTCAAAGTCGCGCTCCGTTGTTGCTTACTCAGTCGACGTAGGTCGCTGTACAGTTCAGTTTGTAGTGAAGTTTCCTCGCAACTCGCTTTCGCCGACGACTAATCGTATAATTGACCTGTTTGCGCAAGCCATAGCCGACCGTTTGCAATCTACCCGTGGAATTTTGGCTGGAGTGGCACTCTTTTCACGGAGTCAGCTAGTGATTGAATGTTGCCCTGATCCGGAAAGGGCAATTGAAGAAAACGCGCTGATCGAGGACGTCCGACTTGATCCGCTAACTGTAGTTGCGCAATCGCTCGGCGACGTTCAGGTAGTTGAACTTGCCAAGTTTAGGCTTTTCGTAAGTCCATTAGTCATACAACACAGTTTGGATAACGCAAAAGACGCCTCATTCGAAGTCGAGGCACTCATTCAAACGATAGAAGCCTGTAGTAACTTGATTAAAAATTCAATTCCTGAGGAGTTGATTACGCAATTACGAGTAACCAGTAGTGGGCCTGCACGATTTTACTTGCAGGTCTTGACGCGAACGATAGATGTGCCTGATTTTCAAAACCCAATCGTCCCCAGTGGAACCGAATACAAGCTGGCGCGGCGGATGCTAGCGGTCAAGCTCCAAGGGTTAGGTTTTACGCCAGGTCGCTACGAATTAGCCGAAGCAAAAGTTCGGCTAGATTCTGGTCGGAATGCGCTCCGGGAGCACCTGGAAAATCGCATTGCAACACTCGATGCCTCAGAATTGATTCAAGTGTGTATTGAGCAAAATGATCAGCTTTTGGCTAAAGCCCGAGTGAAAATCGTCCGAGCTCAGCAGAGTATGAACCATGAAGTTGACTATGATAGGATTGACGCGTTGACGACCGGAAATACGGAACTAATGCCGTTAGCCCGGCATTACCGCTATTTACTGGAGAAGGTACTTAGCTCGCCAAGCCAGAAGGGAATCGCGTCTGCATCACCTGAGGTTCTTAGAGAGCTTATTGGACTCATTGATTGGTACATGGTGCTTGCCGGAGCCAGCGATGTCCTCCATAACGAAGTGGATGTCGGCGGTGTAGAAATCGATGAGAGCTTCATTCCAGAAATTTTCTATTCTAAAAACTGGTCAGCACAGGAGCAGGAGTACGCCAGAGAAATCGCGAAAACGACCCTGGGCATCGACATAGATACAGATGATGCTGTCGAGGGAGATAGCAGTGAACTGCTTGAGAGCAACGTAATTCGTGAGGCTTTTATCAAGGATGCTGGTTTCGACCTTCGCAACTTGTTAAATGCTCTGAGACTGCTTTCGCAATGGGTAACCCGTGGATTTGGGAAAGAGTTAAGCTTCTCATATATCGCAACCGCGAAGGAGATTGCAGAAGCGCTTAAAGAGTGTATATCGGATATTTCGTTGGAGGAGGCGAATATAATTGTTACGTTCTTAACGCTTACTCCGTCTCGGATACGACACCTCGACGGGAAAGATGAGCCTGAAGGGGATGTGCCCTTTTGGGAGCATAATAAGCGCCTCCATCGCTACGCCATACGCCCGCTCGTACCAGTTGACGGTAAGCTGTGTTGGGGCGCGGAGCAAGCAAGCCGCACAACACAAAGTTGGCTGTCCACAGTACTCCATGGTTACCTGCCGGGAGATTTTAAATGGAAGTCTGTAGTCAATGAAGTCCGAAAGGTTAAGGAGAGTATTGAAACCGAATTAGAACGACGAACCGTGGAGATATGTAAGCGTTACACACCTTTCGTAGCGGCAGGAGTGGATTTTTTCAGAAGATTCAAAAATGATGATTTTTTAGATGTAGGCGATTTTGACGCGTTGGCTTACTGGCCCGCCACAAATACATTACTCTTTATTGAATGCAAATACAACCAGCCTGCATTCAGCGTCAAGGATACGCGACGATTACGCGATCGAATATTCGGAAAAAATTCCGAAGACAAGAAAAGTCAGCTCGTAAAGATCGTAGGACGGCGAAAGTTTGTTGATTGCCACCGCCCGCGTATGCTTGAACTTCTGGATTGGCCATCTCCAAATGATGAGCAAGAACCGGTGAACAAAGAGCTTTACATCAGTCGTGAGATTCATTGGTGGATGCTTCATCCCCCTTATCCGGTGCCTACAACGTTCATCCGCGTTGATACTCTTGATGCATGGTTAAGGGATAATTTCGCTCGATCGACATAACGCCGGTGGCCACTTAACCATTAATGGCCTAGCGACGTAAAATTTTTGTAACTATTCAGTCGCTATGCAGCTGGGCTGATCGGATCGCCAGCAACCGCCCGGCGCAGCACTTCCAGCATGCTGTGCCCTTGCTTGCGTAGGGTGTCGAGCCATGAGCGGATGGTGCAGAAATTGTCGGCGCCAGCGGTGGTGCGGAAGCATCCCGATATTTTCTGTTTGACCTTGGGCATGCGCTCGGCCTGTTCGGTGCGGTCATGCTGCCGCTGCTGTTTGCCAGCAGCCTGCTGCCGTTCGCGCAGCGTGCCGGTGGCTGGATCGGTGCGTGGGTATGCCTGTTGGCGGTCAACGCTCTTGGTGCGGCCGTGGCGCTGCCGCTATATCACTGGTGGTCGGCGACGTTGGCGTGCGCCCGCTTGCCCGATCTGCAATTGCTGGCCTGCGCGTTTGGCCTCGCGACGGCGATCCTGGGTTTGCCGCTGTGGCATCGCCAGATCAAGCAGCTGGCGGCGCTGCGTCATGCCGCGCTGGCATCCGAACTGAAAGCGCTGCAAGCCCAGATCGAGCCCCACTTTTTGTACAACACGCTGGGCAATGCGCGCTACCTGGCGCGGCACGATCCCGAACGCGCAGTGCAGATGCTGGAACACCTGATTGCGTATCTGCGCAGCGCTTTGCCCGACCTGCGCGCGCAGGAGTCGAACCTGGGGCGTGAATGCGAGCTGGCCGGGCATTACCTCGCGTTGATGCAGGTGCGCTTCGGCGAGCGCCTGCAGTACCGGGTCGATTGTCCGCCGTCGCTGCTGGCGCTGAACGTGGCGCCGCTGCTGTTGATGACGCTCGTCGAGAACGCGGTGCAGCATGGTGTCGAGCCGCAACCGGGCATGGTGACCGTGCTGGCCGGGATGGCTGTGGATGGCGTGCGGATCGACGTCAGCGACGATGGCGCGGGCATCGGCGATGCGGTACTGGGCAGCGGCGTCGGCCTGCACAACCTGCGTGAACGCCTGCATGCGCTGTATGGTGACAATGCGCGCTTCCTGCTGTCCCCACGAGAAGGTGGGGGCGTCACGGCCACGCTGGTGCTGCCAATATGAACCGGCCACGCATTTTGATCGCCGACGACGAACCGCTGCTGCGCGCGGAACTGCGCGCCGCGCTGACCCTGCTGTGGCCCGAAGCACGGATTGTCGCCGAAGCGGCCGATGGACTGGCCGCGCTCCGCCTTGGCCGCGAACTGGCGCCGGACGTCGCTTTCCTCGACATCCGCATGCCGGGCCTGGACGGCCTCGCCGTAGCGCAGGTGTTCGGCGCCTCCACCCACGTGGTGTTCGTGACCGCCTACCAGGAGCACGCGGTGGCCGCGTTCGACCAGGGCGCCATCGATTACGTCGTCAAGCCGATTGGCATGGAGCGCCTCGCGCGCACGGTCACGCGCGTGCGTGAGCGGCTGGCCAGTCCACCGCCCGATCTGGCGCCGCTGATGCGCAAGCTTGCGGTAAAGCCGGCGCCACCGTCATGGCTGCAGGCCAGCGTGGGCGCATCGATCCATTTTATCGATTTGGCCGACGTGATTTATTTTTGCGCCGATGCCAAGTACACGCGCGTGGTGACGGACACGATGGAGGCGCATATCCGGCTGTCGTTGAAGGAACTCAGTGAAGTGCTCGATGGCGCGGCGTTCTGGCAGGTGCACCGTGGGTACATGGTGGCTGTGAAGCGGATTGCGTCAGCGACGCGCGGGGAGGATGGGGGATTGTGGGTGCAGTTGCGCGGGCATTCCGCGCGGGTGCCGGTAAGCCAGCGGTTTCAGTATCTGTTCAAGGGGATGTGAGGTGCATGCGTTTTTCCTCACAAATCTTGTGGGTATGGATCCCCGCCTGCGCGGGGAATGATTCAAGCCAGCGCTTCCTTCGCCGCCTCTTCCGGCGTCAAACCGTCGTAAAACTGGTCGGTGAACCACTCGACTTCTTCCTCGATATGGTCCTGCGCCTGCTTTTGTGTCGCACCGCCAGCCACCAGAAAACCCTCGACCTCGATGCACCAGTGAATCAAGGCCATCGTCTCTTCGTCCAGCTCTTCCTTCTTTGCCATTTTCAGCTCCTTCAGGGTTACGCCAAAACTTTTTTAAGCCACTTGGCAATGTCGTCGATTTCGTCCTGGCACAGCGAGTGCTGCATCTGGTAGGCGTGCCATTCGACGTTGTAACCCATTGCCGCCACTGCCGCGTGTGACGCTTCGGCGCGCGTAAACGGGACCACGCCGTCCTGGCGGCCATGCGCCATGAAGATCGGCGTGGCCAGGCTTTGCGGCGACTTTTCAACCGCGGTTTTTGCTGCCAGCGGCAGGTAGCCCGACAGGCACATCAAGCCGGCCAGCGCTTCCGGGTGACGCAGGCCCGTTTGCAGCGTCATCGCACAGCCTTGCGAGAAGCCCGCCAGGATGATCTTCGACGCCGGAATGCCGCGCGATTTTTCGCGGGCGATCAACGCTTCGACCTGCACCTGCGACGCGCGCAGGCCGCCTTCGTCTTCACGGTTCACCAGGTCGGCGCCCTTGATGTCGTACCACGAGCGCATCACGTAGCCGTTGTTCACCGTGACCGGCATCATGCCGGCAGTAGGGAACACGAAACGGATGGCGGGCAGGCCAGTTAAATCGAGCTCTTTGACCAGCGGTACGAAGTCGTTGCCATCGGCGCCCAGGCCGTGCAGCCAGATAATAGCGACCGTGGGATTGGGCGCCGTTTCAATTTCAATGTTTTCCAGCAGTGTCGTCATTTGTATACTTTCAAGCGTTGGCAGGACGCTGCGCCGACTTTGGCCGGAAGGCCTTGCAGACCGCGTCATTGGTCTCGATGTACGGGCCGCCGATCAAATCGACGCAATACGGCACGGCCGCGAAAATGCCGGCGACGACCAGCGCGCCATCGGCGTCGCGCAATCCTTCGAGGGTTTCCTTAATGGCTTTCGGCTGGCCCGGCAGGTTCATGATCAGTGCGGCGTGTTCGCCAATTTCGCGGATCACGGCCACCTGGCGCGACAGGATCGCGGTGGGCACGAAGCGCAGGCTGATCTGGCGCATCTGCTCGCCGAAACCCGGCATGTCTTTTGTGCCAACCGCAAGCGTGGCTTCCGGCGTCACATCGCGCCGCGCCGGACCGGTGCCGCCAGTCGTCAGCACCAGGTGGCACTGGCGTTCGTCGACCAGTTCCAGCAGCGTGCTTTCGATGTCGTCGCGCTCATCGGGAATCAGGCGCGACTCGATGCGGAATGGCGACGCAATTGCCGATGACAACCACGCGCTCAACGCAGGAATGCCCTCGTCGACGTAGACACCGTTACTGGCCCGGTCGGATACCGAGACCAGGCCAATCACTAGCTCAACCGCTAATTCACTTGTCGTCGTGCTCATCTGCGTCGTCCTCGATCGCTTCGTCATCTTCATCGTCGGCCGATTTTTTGACGGGCTTCTGCAGGTCCTTGAGGAT
This sequence comes from Pseudomonadota bacterium, assembly GCA_030853745.1. Taxonomy (GTDB): domain Bacteria; phylum Pseudomonadota; class Gammaproteobacteria; order Burkholderiales; family Burkholderiaceae_D; genus JALYUM01. Next base: position 19,142 of record JALYUM010000076.1, read on the forward strand.
CTGGAAAATTTCGCGGTAGGCTTTCGGCGGCTTCGATTCAGCCTGTTCCTTGCGCGCATTGCGGATCAGCGTGCGCAGGTGCTGCACGTCGAGGTGCGGATGCTCGGCCAGCAGCACCGTCAGCGCGCCGTCGTCGACCAGCAGCTTTTCGCGGCGGCGCTCGAGGGCGTGCAGCGCGGCGGTCTCGGATTTCGAGGCGCCTTTCCAGCTATCGATGGTGCGCTGGATGATGGCGATTTCTTCTTCATCGAGCGTGCGCATCTTCTTGCCGACGAACTGCAGCTGGCGGCGGCGGCCTTCGTGGTTGGTGATGGTCTGGCACATCAGGATCGCTTCGCGCACGTCCTCCGGCATCGGCACTCGCTTGACGCGGTCGCGCGCCTCCGCGACGAGCAGCGCTCCGAGCTTTTGCAAAGCGTCGCTTTCGCGCTTGGCCTCCGACTTGGAAGGGCGCTCGTATTCTTGCTCGAATTCGGAGGATTGGAACCCGCAGGCTCCGCGATTTGGATTTGGCATGATATCGGTCCTGGAGGCTTGGCGCCGCCCGGTAAAAACAGTAAACGGCTGCTATGATACCTGTTTTAGATGCCAGCCGAAGAAGACGCCATGAACGACAGCATGTTCACCCACACACAAGACCAGCTCAAGCAGCTTGCCCGCGACGTGCTTGCCTTTGCGAAAGAGAAGGGCGGCAGCGATGCGGCGGTCGAATTTTCCGAGGGCGGCGGCCTGTCGGTGTCGGTGCGCAAGGGCAAGATCGAGACGATCGAGCAGAACAAGGACAAGGGCATGGGCGTCACCGTCTACATCGGCCAGCGCCGCGGTAACGCCAGTACGTCCGACTTTTCCGCCGCCGCCTTGCGTGCCACCGTCGACGCGGCCTACAACATCGCCCGCTTCACGGCGGAGGACGATTGCGCCGGCCTGGCCGACCCCGATTTGTACGAGCACGCACCGCAGGATCTGCAGCTGTGCTACCCATGGAACGTGACGGCTGAAGAAGCCGTCGTGCTGGCCCAGCGTGCCGAAGCGGCCGCGTTTGCGGTCGATCCGCGCGTGACGAACAGCGAAGGCGCCAGCGTGCACGTGCAGGCGTCGCACTTCGTCAGCGCCAATTCGCGCGGCTTTATCGGTGGCTATCCGTTTTCGCGCCACACATTATCTGTGGCGCCAATCGCCGGCAAGGGCGCGCGCATGCAGCGCGATTACTGGTACACCTCGGCCCGCGATCCTTTGAACATGGCGCAGCCGGAAGCGGTGGGCCGCTACGCTGCCGAGCGCGCGCTGTCGCGCCTGAATGCGCGCCAGATGGGCACCGTCACGTGCCCGGTCCTGTTCGAAGCACCGCTCGCTGCCGGCCTGCTGGGCGCGCTGGTGCAAGCCACGTCGGGCGGTGCGCTGTACCGCAAATCGACCTTTCTGAACGATTCGCTCGGCACGTCCATCTTCCCGTCGCACATCTCGGTGGAAGAAGACCCGCACGTGATCGGCGGCGTGGGTTCCGCGCCGTTCGATGAAGAAGGTGTCCGCACCGTGCGCCGCGATGTGGTGCGCGATGGCGTGTTGAAAGGGTATTTCCTGTCCTCGTATTCGGCGCGCAAACTGGGCATGCAAACCACGGGCAATGCCGGCGGTTCGCATAACCTCGAGATCAAATCGCACCTTACCCAGGTACAGGACGATTTCGCCGGCATGCTGCGCAAGATGGGCCGCGGGCTGCTGGTCACCGAGTTGATGGGTGAAGGCACCAACTACGTCACCGGCGATTATTCGCGCGGTGCGTCCGGCTTCTGGGTGGAGAACGGCGTGATTCAGTATCCGGTGGAAGAGATCACCATTGCGGGGAATATGAAGGACATGTTCCAGGCGATCGTCGGTATCGGCAACGATGTGCTCACACGCGGAAACAAGACGACGGGCTCGATTTTGATCGAAAAAATGGTCGTCGGTGGAAGCTGATTCAGCATCGTCTTTACTGCTTGCTCAGTATGGATCCCGGCCTGCGCCGGGACGACGGTCTTAAAGCCAACTTACTAAAAACCGTCACCCCGGCGAAGGCCGGGGCCTGTACACCTTCAATCCGACACGACACTACACCATGACCATTTTCGCCCAATCCGTCTTCGACGCCACCGTCATCTACAACGGCAATGAAATGTTCAAAGGCCAGGGCGCAGCCCTTGGCTGGGCCGCGAAAGTGGCGGCTGAAACCGGCAGCCCCGTCACCGTCGAGAAAGTCGGCACCGGCTGGATTCTGTGCGGCGCCGTCGATGGCCAGCCGCGCCGGTGGTGCATCGTCGGCCAGCGCATTGCACCGCTAACGGAATAAATCGTTTACAGAAATGCCATCGTGCGTTTCGCCGCATCCCAGTTCGACAGATTCGGTAGCATGGTCAGCAGGTTGCTGTCCGAAATCCCCATCCATTTCCCGAGCGTTGCGGCCAGCTGATCGACCGATGTAGTCGGCAGCAGCCGGCCCGAGCCCACGTCGTCGACGCCGCCATTTGCCACCACCGGCGCGGTGCCGTACAGCTTCTGGCCTTTGACCGCGCCACCCATCACGAAATGCATGCTGCCCCAGCCATGGTCGGCGCCGTCGCCATTGCCCAGCATCGTGCGGCCGAAGTCCGACGCCGTGAACGCGGTGACGTTATCCGCTACGCCCAGTTCCACCGTACTGGCATAAAACGCCGCCATCGCATCGGCCACGGTTTTCATCAGTTTTGGGTGCGTGGCGGCCATGCTGTCGTGCAGATCGAAGCCTCCCAGGCCGACAAAAAATACCTGGCGCCTGACGCCCAGTGCCGACGCGGCACCGATCATGCGCGCCACCATTTTGAGCTGGTCGCCCAGGCCATTCGCGGTCGGGAACACGGTCGTCAGCGCCGTGCTGGCTGCCAATGCCGTTGTCAGCGTGGTATTTGCATTGATCGAGCGCGTGGTGACGCGGTTGTATTCGCTTTCCAGCAGGTTGGTGCGCGGTTCGGTGATCAGGGTACGCAGTGCTTCGGTGGCGACGCTGGAGCCGAACAGCGGGCTTTTCAGGCCGTTTAACGGCACCGAGCCATTGGTTGATACCTGATACTGCACAGCCGCTGCGCCTGACAGGAAAATCGCATTGCCGGTGACATTCACGCACGTAAAGGTGGAATTGGTATTGCCACTTTCGAACAGATCGCCGATGCGTCCGCCCCAGCCTGAACGCGCGCCTTCCGGCGCCGACGATTGCCATGTCGATTGCTGGTCGTTGTGGGAAAAAAGTTTGGCCGGCAGCTTCACGGATTTGGCGTTCCACTGGGCTTTCGTGGTGGGTCCGATCAAGTTTCCCACGTTCATGATAACGCCCAGTTTGCCGCTGTCGAACAGCGGCAGGATCGGCGCCAGTGCGGGCGCCAGCGCGTACTGGTGCGCGGCGCCGGTCACGTCGATTGGCGCTGCCGCGGGCTTCAACACCGTTGCCGCCAGCGCCGCCTGGGTGTGCGCAAAGCTCGGGCGCATGGCCTGGTAAGCGTTGTAGCTGGTGGCATCGTAAGGCGTGACGGTGTTCGCGTAGTCGTTGCCGCCGTACAGAAAAATGCAGACGATGGCCTTGTAGTCGGTGGCGCCGGCAGCAGACGCTTCGGACATCGCGGCCAGGCTCATGGCCCACGGTGCAGCCGTGCCCATGATCGACAGCGCCGATGCGCGCTTTAAAAAGGCGCGGCGCGATGGGTTGGTATCGGGTTTGGTGAAGTTGGTCACGGCGCGGCCTTATTTCTGGATAATGAATTCGGGGGAGGCCAGCACCAGCACCAGCGCGGTGTAGATGCGGTTCAGGCGCAGCGCGTCGGTGCCAAAGCTCATGCTGTCGAGCGCGCCCTTCATCAACGCAAGCGTGGCGGCAGAAAGCTGGCCGCCGGCCATCACCACGCTCAACTCGTCGAGCAGGGACGCGGTGGAATCGGCCAGCTTCAGCAAGCTGGCATAGTCCGACTTGACGTCGCCGGCGCCCGATTTGACGACGCCCTGCATGTAATTCAGGTAGCCCACCACGCTCGATTCATTCGTGATCTGGAACTCGGGCGCGACCAGGCCGGCCGTGGCCACCGCGCTGTTCGGCGGCACATAGCCGGGACGGAAAAAGTTGAATACGCTGCTCGATCGCAATGGGCTCTGGCCCAGCCGGCTTGCCGGGTCGCTGGTGTTACCGATGGTCCAGGCGTCGGCAATCGACGTTGCGTCGGTGGCGCGCACCCACGCCGCCAGGCGCAGCACCGGTTCGCGCTGCTTGCCGAACGCCGCGCTGGTGCCGGGGGTGCGGGCTTCATCGTCGAGCAAAATCGCCTTGATCACGGCCTTCAGATTGCCCTTCACGTTCGCGCCGTCGTTGAGGAATACCGCGGTGACGCGGCCGACGTAAGCGGGTGTCGGATTGCTGGTGACCAGGCGCTGGATTAGCTGGCGGCTGATGTTCGGCGCCAGGTTGGCGTTGGCGAAGATCGTATCGAGCGCCATCGTCAGGCTGTTTTCGCCGGAGGTGCCGGCGGGGATGGTGGTGCCCAAAAACGTCTTGGTGCCGGTCTCGTGATTTTTCGCCGTCATGATCATCGGGCGGCGCTTGAATTCCGGGGCCGTCGTGACGGTGCCGGTCAGGTCGTACCCCCAGCCGGTGAAGACCCGCGCCAGGCCGGTCACGTCGTCGAGCATGTAGGTTTCCTGCGCCGCGCCATTGACCAGTCTGGGCGTGCCGTCCAGGTTCAACTGCACCAGGCCGATGGTGAACAACTGCATGCATTCGCGGGCGTAGTTCTCGTCCGGCATGGCGCCGGTGGCGGGGTTCTGCTTGACGTTCCCGCGGAAGGTCAGATATTCGCCCATCGCCACGCTGGTGGAGACCTGCTGCAGCAGCGTGCGGTAATTGCCGAAGGCATTCGCTTCGAGCAGGTCGAGCCAGGCGGCAGCCTCGAACTGGACCCAGCCGGAGTTGTAGCCGGACAGCGACGTGACGATGATTTCGGACAGCGCAAATACCACGCGTTGGCGCAGCGTGTCGGGCGAGGTGAGCATCTTGCGCCAGATGACCGGGTCGGCACCGGCTTCGCTGAACTGGTTGGCGATGGCATCGTAGCCTTTTGAGATCAGCCAGTCCCAGCGCGTCGGCGTGGCCGCCATCGCCATCTGGTCGTCGATCCAGGCGCTGTAGCCCAGTGTTTGCACGCGGGTGATCTCGGCGCGGGTGGCGGCAATCGATGCTTGTCCGAGGAAGCGCGAGGCCAGTATGGCGGTCGGTGCGGCTACCGGCGCCGGGGTGGCGGGGGGAGTGGTGGCGCCACCGGTGGTGGGTAGCGTCGTGGTGCCGCCACCAGTGGCTGGCGTCGTCGTCGGTGTCGTTGCTGTGCCACCGGCTCCGACTGTGCCAGCATTGGTCGCGCTATCGCCGCCACCGCCGCCGCCGCCGCACGCAGCGAGGAACGCGCTGACCGCCAGCGCGACCGGCGTCAGCGCGGTTTTCCTCGCGGCGGAATCGGCCCGTGCCGGCGCTGGTGCTGATGTATGCGGCGACGTGAGATCCGCGGCAACTGTCGTTTCGATTAATGTCATGCGTGCACCCGATGTGGTTGTATGTACCCACCTGGAATGCTAGGACAGGACTGCCTCGCTCGCCTAACACGGCGTTGTAATTATTTGTTAAAAGAAAAGAATTGAAGCTTTGGCGCAACACTACATTGCGCCAAAGCCAACGTGCATGTCAGATGACTATCGTAAAAATTAGCAAAACGATCTATACCGTTATGCCGATTGCCACGATGTCATCGGGATAACGTTTGCAGGCCGGGCGCAAACGACGCGCGCACGATGCGCCCGTCGGCTACTTCATACACGCACAGCATTTCCAGTGTGCCGACGCCCTCCGGAAAATTGCGCGTGATGATTTCAGCGTCCACCACCATATTGCCGATGCAGGTGCGCGCCACCAGCCGCGCATGCAGGTCCGGCTCGGCGAAGCGGATGGCGTAGCGTTCGCGCAGCGCGGCGTGTCCCTGTGCCAGCAAATCTCCGTGCAGCGCGTACTGCTGCGCGTCCGGCGCGTAGGTTGCCATCAGCGCATCGAGATCCTTTGCGTTGAAGGCGGCTAATTGCGCCTCGACGACGGCAACGGGTAACATCATGCCTGCGCCCGCAGCGACAGCAGCACCGGCTGCAGCACGGCCGCGCCGAGGCGGGCACTGCGCGCGCCGTCCCAGCCGACCTGTTCATCGGGGTCGTTGGCGTTGTCCTTGAACGGCAGCTCCAGCGTCAGCGACAGGCAGCCGAAAGCGTGCGTGATGTGCGGCGAACCCATGGTCAGCACTTCGTCGGTGTATGGCGCCGGCGGGTAGCCGTGGACGTCCTGGAAGTCCGGGCTGGCGATCTTGAAATCGTCCATGAAGCGGCGCTGGGCGGCAGCCTGCGCGTCGCTGAAATTGGGCAGGGCTTCGCTGCCAGCCACGAACACGTACGGCAAACCTTCGTCGCCGTGGACATCGAGGAACAGGTCGCAGCCAATTTCGTGCATCTTCTGTTTGACCAAAAACACTTCCGGGCTGCGTTCCATGGTGGGGTTGAGCCACTCGCGATTCAGGTTGGCGCCCGCGGCATTCGTGCGCAGGTTGCCGCGCGCGGAACCGTCCGGGTTCATGTTCGGCACCACGTAAAACACCGACTCTTTCAGCAGCTGGCGGCCGAACGGGTGGGCCGGGTCGAGCAGCGCATCGAGCATGCCTTCGACGAACCACTCGGCCATCGTTTCGCCCGGATGCTGGCGCGCGATGACCCAGATTTTTTTCTGCGCCGACGGGTTGCCGATGGTGACCAGGTTCATGTCGCGGCCGTCGACCGTGCTGCCGATGTCGGACACGCGCGCCAGCGGATTCTCGGCGATTTCGCCGAGCAGGCGCAGGTGGCGTTCCCACGAGTACGGCTCGAAATAGGCGTAGTAGACGCTGTCGAGTTCAGGGGTGTGGGTGACGGTCATGACCTGGCCGTCGAAGCTGGTCGGCACGCGGAACCAGGTTTCGGTGTCGTAGCTGGCGGCGACCTGGTAGCCTTCGAAGCCCTTCGGATAGGTAGCCTGGCCGGCGTTCAGGAAGCGCATCGTGCAGGCCTGGCCGCGCGCGCCTTGCAGGCGGAAGTGGAACCACTGGTGGATGTCCGCGTGCGAATCGCTGCGCAGGTTCAGGTCGATCCGGGCGGCGCTGTCGGCCTGCACCACGTCGACGGCGCCGGAGTCGAACAGCTGGCTGATTTTGATAGGCATGGGGGTCCTTGAAAAAGCGGGTTCACGAAGATGAGCATGATACCCGCATTTCAGG
>JALYUM010000079.1 GCA_030853745.1 Pseudomonadota bacterium
TCGTCTCATACGTCACGAAAATGCCGCGACTGGCCATCAGTTCCTCAATGTCGCGAAAACTCAGCGAAAATCGGAAGTACAGCCATACGACGTGGCTGATGATGTGGTGTGGGAAGCGAAAGCCGAGGTAAAGTTGGGTGGGTGTCATGCCAGCAGTTTACAAAAACTGCCGTGCTCCGCCAAGTTGACAGTAGCTAGCGAAGCAGGAGAGAGCTGCCACTATGTGATTTCCGTGAGGTAAAGAAAGATCACCAAACTCATGGCAATTTAGTCACTACGCTCTTCCTCGCTGTAGGAAGTGGCCTGTTGAGATAGGTGTTATTTCATTTGCAAGTCGCGCAAGCATGTAGCCGTCGAATGCTAGCCAGCTCCGTAGATCCTGAGCATATTCTCAGCTAGTGTTAACAGGGCCTTTCGTTGTTTGCACTTAATGTGAGCCGGGAAACGCAGCGAACGCGAGCACGGCTCATTGCAAACGCAAGCCGCTACAACTTGTCGTTGACATGCAAAACCAGCGACGTACACGCACCACCGTCATTCTTCCGGAAAAGCGTCCCCCTAACTCTCGAAGTCAGTGCAGAAATTAACCCGGCGCCTTTCATTGGAGCCTGTGTTGCGAGCAATTCGTCAGTAGTCGTAAAGCCGGCGCCATTATCGGATACAGCTATCAACACGTTTCCATCAACTTGTCGAGCAACAACTAAGGAGACAGTGCTCATTGATGGACCTCCGTGCTTCATTGAATTAGTTACAAGTTCGTTAACGATTAATCCGACGTTGCTCCCTAGCTCAAATGGCACACGAATCGGGTCCGTCGTCGTAGCAAGCGATATTTTTCGTGCTGGGTCGATATTAAGAATAGACCGTGCAAGGTTAGTCAAATAGTGCCCAAGTTCAACACTTCCATCAGCATTCTTGTATAACTCATCTTGGATCGTGGCGACCCCTCTTATCCGAGACATTGCTCCATCAAGTAGGCCTCTCGCCTCGTCGCTTTTTGCACGAATTTTTGATAGTTGTAAAAATGAAAGAATCAGTTGCAGATTGTTCTTCACACGGTGATTGAGTTCGGCAAGTAGTGTACTTTGATGGTCTTCCAAATCACGTTGTGCAGTGATATCAATGCAACTTCCAAAATATCCTGCAAATTCACCATTGCGATAGAACGGCGCTCCGTTATCGAGAAACCACCGATATACTCCGTCTTTTCGCTTCAACCGGTAAGGCATCGTAAATACCTGCCGGGCGTCGAAAGCCTCTACATAAGTCTTCACGCATCTATCAAAGTCATCAGGGTGCACGTCTGAAGCCCATCCATAACCGAATAACTCATCTTGTGTTTTCCCTGCAAAGTCTAGCCATGGCTTGTTAAACCAATCGCATTCTTTGTCAGTTCTCGCGCGCCAAATCATGACAGGAGCGTTGTCGGCAAGCTCCCGAAATTCTGAATCAATCATTTCTAACCACTTCGCATTTTCGGGCATATAATTTCTTTGTCTAAAAAAGTTCCAGTGCGGCTGGAGCATCTGGTGGAGGAGGTGATTCACCTTTGACCAGTGCCGAGACAAACTGGGCACTTTGTTCCAGGTCGTCCAAGCTGTAGGGTTTTGGCAAATATCCAAAAGCGGCGTCCGGGTTGGCACGGGCGGAAGCTGGTTGGCCACTCACGAACACGCATGGAACCTGATAAGTATCACGCAATCCACGAGCAAGCTCAATACCTTCATCATGTCCTTCTAGGTTGATATCAACGAAAGCTAGGTCTGGTCTACATTCCAATACAAGGGTTAGAGCCTCCGACGCCGTGAAGGCTGGCCCAAGTACTTCGTGTCCGAACTGTATCAACCACTCCTGAGCTATGAATCCTATTACAGCATCATCCTCAACAAGCAAAATTTTCATTTTTCTACCTCCGATAGTGAATTGTACCGAAGCACCGGTGGCTGAACTGTAGGAGAATTGCTCTTGTTGAACCGTAACCAACCAAGCGTCGGCTTCGCCCATTCTCCTGGGGCAATTTTCCGAATAATGATGTCAACATAGGCTATGCCCTAACCGGATGTCAGGATACGATATGTAAAGCGTCCGAATTGGGTCGCTATGCGGATTTCTTGACAGCTGACATGGATGGTTAGAAAGTCTTTCTTGACACATCTTGTTAAGTTCAGTGTCTCTAATTTTTCTCCCATAGGCTGATGCAACTCAAGCTAATCGCGAGGCTGGGAAGCTACTCAGCACGGTTCGCCATCACACCACTGCCTTTGGAATGCAGCACTTGGTCTAGCGCCGCCACTATTGCCTCGTGACTGAGCGCGGCGAGGCAGCGTCGGTCGAAATTATTCTGCTTGATCGGCTGACAGAAAGCCAATGAGGCAGTGAACGGCCCATGACTTAGCAGCTTGACGATACTCTCCCAAAGCGCCATATCGCCAATGTATTCGGCGGCATTATTAAGTTCGCCGCTGGGAATTAGGTAAGCAATTGCCACCGGTAAAGTCGTCGCTTGAGCTTGTACAATCCCCTGAAATAGATTGGCATGAAACGGTAGTACAAGCCCCTGAGGACCTGATGTCCCTTCCGGGAAAAAGGCCAGTCGCTCACCTGCGGCCAGGTGGCCTGCAATGATGGCGTTGGCCTGAACCAGGTCGGTCCTGCGATTGCGAGCGATATATAGCGTGCCGGCACGCGCCGAGAGCCAACCAATGACGGGCCAGTTTCTTACGTCCGACTTGGCGACAAAGCGGCAAGGCACTACCGCATTCAATACAAACACATCGATCCAGGAAACGTGATTGGCTACTACTGCGCCACCAGCGTGAACGGGGCCACTGACATTCAAGGTCATGCCGAAAATGCTGATTAACTGACGAGACCACCGCTGCACCAGATGATTGCGGCCCGTTAGTGGCAGCCATGGAAACAGTAACGCGCATTGGGATAGTCCTGATAACAAATGCACGCCCACCTTAGCGAGCTTCCACGTCAGCAACAGTGTGTTCATAACGCAGGCGGCATTGTCACAGTCAGCCAGACAGCAGCGATGCGTTCGACGTCGGCATAGTTGGGCTGCTCGAGTTCCTCGCCGAAAACGTCCGGGTCCAATTCTTCGTAGTGCCAATGGCAGCCTGCCGCTACTAGATGTGGCACGGCCGACGCATAAAACTGGTCTCGTTGGCGTACGAAAGCTGTGCCTGTGTAGAGCAGCAGGCGACCGGCAGGCGCCAGTCGGCGCAAAGCATCGCGGACGATCGCTAGTGCCAGACCTTCTCCATGACCGCCGCCGCCGTGGCGGTAGGCACGCTCAGCGCCGTCAAGCATGTAGGGCGGATTGGCGACGATCAGGTCGAAAACGCCATCGACGTCTTTTAATATATCGCTATTGACCGTGCGCAGCGAAGTCGCGCCGGCGATGGACGCATTGTGGGCAGTTAGCACCAGGGCAGATGCGTTAATGTCGACAGCTATCACTTCGGATTGCGGCAGGGCGCGGGCCAGCACGATGGCGGCAGCGCCTGCGCCGCAACCAATTTCGATTACCCTAGCCGGTTCTTTCACCATAGGAAGGCTGCGTTCAATGGCGGCTACAAAACGGTAGGTATCGGGTCCGAAAAACACGGCGTCGTCCTGCTCGGTTGGATAGGCCGAGTGAAACAAGATCAAGTCACCCAGCGACGCGGCGCGCAGCTGCGCTTTCCAGCCGTCGCCATGCACGGCGATCACGCCGGCCGCCGCAAGTTCGGCGCAACGGACAGCGCCAAGCAAGGCAGTCTGGAACGGAAGGTTCCAGCCGAAGGCATCGGCCAGATCGCGTGCCCATTGGGGGCCACGAGCCAGCACGCGTGCGTGCGTGGCAGGCGTCACGGTATGAAAGGAGAAGTTGCTAGCGAGAAATAAGTCGGCCAGGCGGCGTAGTGCTTCGGCCATACTGTGCGCGCTTAGTGGCGTGGGGACGATCAATTCGAGCAACGGTGCTCCTTAAGGTGAGGTGAAAAAGAGTGGCGCATGGCCCAGCTAGTCAAGCCTACCAGCACGACGACACCGATTCCAAGTCCGACAACAGCCCTATTGATAGAAGCACCGGCGGCCAGCGCCGTGCTGTACAAGACCAGAAAGATAATGGATAAACCGTTTTCCAAGCCGTTCTGCACGGCGACCGACAGGCCTGGCAGCATCAGGCTAGCGCCGCGCTGTTGCAAAAGCGCGTTCATCGGCACCAGCAGAATACCAGCGAGCAATCCCGCTAGTGCCAGAAGGGCGCATGCGGCCGGAACGCTGTGCGCTAGCGGCATCAGGGTAATCGCGCCACCTAGGACTATGGCGCAGCCGCTACTAATCGCCATTGCTTCTATCCGCCAGGCGCCGGCCAGCAGGGCACCGGCGACTATGCCGAGTGCCAGCAGTGCGGGCATCAAAGCCGCCTGCGTCAAGCTCAATCCCAAACTGCTGCGCGCCCAAGAGATCATCAGAAATTGCAGCACCGCGGCGGCCGACCAGAAAATGCTTGTCAATATAAGCGCGTAGCGCGCGGCGCTGTCGCGAAGCAGTACGCGGGCGGCGGCGTGGAAACCTAAGCGCTTGCCGGCATGGATGCCGTTGACACCAAGTGTGGGTGTGGCCATCGCGCCTAACGCATACAAGCCGGCCAGCAACGAGCAGGCAAACAAAGTACCGCGCGCAACCAGTGCACTTCCTAGCGCGTAGCCGCAGATAATGCCGGCGATCGTGACGATCTCCATCGCTGCATTGGCCCGCAACAGATCGCGCCCCGCAGTCAGCTCCGGCAGCATGCCGTAGCGCGCCGGTGCATATGCGGCGGCGCCGCAGCCAATGACGGCGAATACAAGTAATGGATGCGCACCCCATGCAAGAGCCGCCACCCCCAACAGCTTGATGAGGTTTACGGCCGTCATCAGGCGGCCCTTCGGCCAGACATCTGCCCAGCGGCCGGCGATAGGCGCCAACAGCACGTAAGATGCATAAAAGCCGATCCGCAGCGCCGGCGTCACCCAATCGGGCGCATGCCGCGCTGCGAGCAGAGTAATGGCGACTATCAGTAGTGCATTGTCGGCCAGCGCTGCGCACAGCTGAGCTGCCAGCACTGCGAAGATCGCGGGCCCATACCAGCGCGCCGATGCTACCTCCTTCACGGCAGCAAAAATTGCGCGCGGTAACGGGGAGTCAAGTCGGCCAGCCGCATCATAATGGGAAAATCAGCCGTGTGAAAACAGGGGTCGTAAGCGGGCGCGCCTAGGACGCATGCGCCGCCGCGCAAGTAGCCTTTAATTAGCGGCGGCATGGCGCGCATGGATAGCGGGACTGCTTCGGGATCTAAGGCGCACAGGGGCAGCGGTGTACGCGGCGTGACGCGCCAGCGTGGAACCGCGAGATGGTTTTTCTGCAGGCTGTGCCAGACGGCGGCGGCGAACTGGCCGCGATCGGCCAGGCCAATGCTCGCGCAGCCGGTCATGGTGTCGAACTGGCGCCGTACCATATAGCGTCCAAGCGCGCTCCACAGCATGAGGATCGCGCCGCCCGATCGCCAGTCGGCGTGTACGCAAGCGCGCCCAAGTTCGACCATGCGCGGACGAAGGAAGTCGAGGGGCGACAAGTCGAACTCTTGCTCTGCGTACAGCCCTCCCAGCAGGCGTGCCGCAGCCGGCGGCAGAACGCGATAAGTGCCGACCAACTTGGACGGCTGCTGTCCATACGGATCAACAGCCCACACCAGCAAGTGGTCGCAGTGAGGATCGAAGCGGTCGGCATCGAGTCGGCTGGCGACCGCTGCTGCCGGCAACTGCGCTCCCAACTCGGCGGCGAACACGTCAAATCGCAGGGCTTGCGCTGCGCGCACGTCGGCCTCGCTGTCAGCCCACGTTGCCTGCAGCGACCATTGGGTGGGTTCGCGCTCTATAGCGGACGATGTCGGGAAAACGTTGGCGGAAGCAAGCGTCATGGTAGTGTCAGTTGGAAGGTGGGTACGCATCAAGCAGCCGGTTTTGGGCCGCGTTTAATCGTGCCAGAGCCAGCAGGCCGATTGGCCGGACTCCGCGTTGGCAGTTTGCGGCGCCGATTTCAAACAATAAACGCTGCTTGGCAAAAATGGTACGCAAGGCCTTGTTGAGGTGAGTTGATGGGTCCCAGGCTTGAATTGCTTCTGAGCCAGCGCCATTGACCTCCATGATAGTGAAGCCGCGCCCGCACTGAAGGGCTTCTTCGCTGTTGAAACGCACGTCGAAGCGGCCGAAATGAAATTCACCCATGTCGCGGGCAATGGCGTCGATGGAATTGGTCAACGCCGGTGTGATTAGCCGACTGCCGTCCAGATACAGGCCTCCGACCCGGGTTGAACCGATGGTCGACAGTCGCACTGTTTCGCCGACCGCCGGCACTGCGGCGGTATCTTGTACACATTGGTGAGCTGTGCGACCCAGCCCACGCTGTACGCGCGCACAGGAGTGCATCAGTTGGGCGACTGTGCGCACACCATCGCCGTGGACCTGTGGAAAATAGCGCAGTGCTAGCCCGATTATTCGGCCGGTGCCACTCACAGGATCACGCGCATAGAAAATTCCCGCTTCTCCTTCGTCGGACAGGTATCGCTGTAGCACAACCGATTCTCCATCGGGAAAAGCATGTACATACGCGCGCAATTGAGCGGGGTTATCAATGCGTCGAACCCCGTAACCGCACATACCCAAGTCAGGCTTCGCAATGACGGGAAAGCTTAGTCCTGCGCTTCCCATTATCGTGTGGAGGCGCGCTGTGTCATCGCAGCGGCGATCGACAGTAAAACCTATACTGGTTGCAGTAGCCGCACGCGCGATTGGTCCCATCTGTGCAAAGTATTCCAGCTTGCCTTCCCCGACCAGGCCGCCTGCAGTGATTGCAGGATTAGCAGCAGCAGGCACAGTGAGGCCACCGAAACGCATCGATAAGTACAGCCACTGGCACACAAGTGGAACGATGATTAGCCACTTGGGCATACGCTCAAGCGCGCCAAGCGGCTGCTTGCCGCGTAAGACGGCACCGCTTAAGTCATTATCTATTCGAGGTAAAGGGTTCGGCATCACCCTAGCGTAGCAGAAGCACTTTCATTGCTGGGTTAGCCTGCGAACACTCCAATGATGTATGCCTCAGATTGCTGGATTGTAATATACAATTTCACAGCTTTTTGCCGTGGCTGCACGGTCGGGTTGTGTCGCGTTGTTGATCCAAAGACGGTATTTTTCAGGAAAGGAACTGGGGTGCCTCAAACTGGACGGACCTGTGCTGCCAGCGCATAAAATTGGTCGGCGAACGACATCGCATCGGCGCCA
>JALYUM010000081.1 GCA_030853745.1 Pseudomonadota bacterium
TTCAGCGCGTGCTTGCTCGACTCGCGTACCGTGCGCGATGCCGCAGCCAGGCTTGCAGTCAACAAGAGCACCAGCATGCGCTGGCGGCACCGGTTTCTCGACGCCACCAAAGCGGACCGTCCAGCCACCCTGAACGACATCGTCGAAGCGGACGAAACGTTCCTGCTCCACTCTAAAAAAGGATCGCACAACCTGGGACGGCCTGCGCGCAAGCGCGGCGGTACGGCATCGAAACGCGGCATCTCGAGCGAGCAGGTGTGCATCCTGGTGGCGCGCGACCGCAGCGGCGGCACGCACGACTTTGTGACAGGAAACGGGCCCGTGACGACGGCCCAGTTGCTTGCCCATCTGCCGCCGATCCTGGCGCCGGACAGCTTGCTGGTGACCGACGCCAACGCAGCCTACCAGGCCTTTGCAAGGCAGACCGGCATTTCCCATGCGTTCGTCAATCTGCGTGCAGGCGTACGCGTCGCCGAGCACCCGCGCGGCGCCATTCACGTGCAGAACGTGAACAGCTACCACAGCCGCTTTCACGGCTGGCTGCGCCGATTTAACGGTGTCGCCACGCGCTATCTGGCGAACTATCTGGGTTGGCGCTGGGCTATTGATCAGCAGCGAATTGATTCTCCGGAGACCTTGCTCCGAGCCTCAATCGGGGTCTTCAACAGCTAACTAATACACCGCCTTTTTATTGGCGCTGTATGCACCAGCTAACGCGTACGGCACTTTTATGTGTTCACGACATTCAACGGGTTTCCCGCAACAAACGCCTCAATATTATCAATGAGCATGTCAGCCAGGATCTGCTGCGCGCCCACGCTCGCCCAGGCCGTATGCGGCGTGAGGATGAAATTCGGCAGGCGCAGGCCCAGTAAAGGGTTGTCCGGCACCGGCGGTTCTTTGCTGAGCACATCGAAACCGGCAGAGATTGCACCTGTTACCAACACAGCCGCCAGTGCGGCTTCATCGACCAGTCCGCCGCGCGCGGTATTGATGAGCACCGCGCCCGGTTTCATGGTTGCCAGCTCCGCCGCGCCTATCATGTGCCGGGTCTGGTCCGACAGCGGCAGGTGCAAGGTAATCACGTCGCAGCTGCGCAGTAAATTGGCCAGCGGCATCTGCGTCACGTCGTCATCAGTGACGGCAGAGCGCGCCGTCACGCAGATCTCCATGCCGAACGCGCGGCCCAGCGCCGCTACCTTGTGTCCCAGCGCGCCGTAGCCGACGATGCCCAGCCGGCTGCCGGCCAGGTCGGTAATGGGATGATCCAGCAGGCAAAAGCGGCTGGACGCCTGCCACAAGCCGGCCTCGACATCGGCGCGGTAGGCCACCAGGTTGCGTCGCAGTGCCAATATCAGCGCAAAACAATGCTCGGGCACCGACACCAGCGAGTAGTTAAGGATGTTCGACACCACAATCCCGCGCGCCCGACAAGCTCCCAGGTCGATGTTGTCGGTGCCGGTCGCCGCCACCGCCACCATTTTCAGGTCGGGTAACTGGTCGATAGCGTCGGCCCGCAGCGGCACCTTGTTGGTGATGGCAATGGTGGCGCCCTGCAAACGTTGCACGACCTGATCGGCCAATGTGGCGCCATGCGCGTGCCAGTCGTGCGGGAAAGATGGTGCGCGGACGTCGGCCATCAGGCTGTCGCGGTCGAGAAATACAATTTTTTCCATCGTCATGTTTTTTGAAATGTCTCTCAGTAAGTTCCGGGCAGCAGAATGTTGCTGTCCACGTGGGTCACGTCGCGCAGGCCGCAAAACGCCATCGTCAGGTCGAGTTCGTTGCGGATGATGTCCAGACATTTGGCCACCCCTTGCTCGCCCAGCGCCCCCAGGCCGTACAGGAACGGCCGGCCGATATACACACCTTTCGCGCCCAGCGCCAGGGCCCGGATCACGTCCTGGCCAGAGCGCACGCCGCCATCCATGTGCACTTCGATCTGCTTGCCGACCGCGTCGACGATTGCCGGCAGCGCACCGATGGACGACTGCGCGCCGTCCAGCTGGCGTCCGCCATGGTTCGACACGATCAGGGCGTCGGCGCCCGAGTCGGCCGCCAGACGTGCATCGATTGGGTCCATGATGCCCTTGATGATCAGTTTGCCGCCCCAGCGCTGCTTGATCCATTCCACGTCGTCCCACGACAGCGCCGGATCGAATTGCTGCGACGTCCATGACGATAGCGAGCTCATGTCCGACACATCGGTCGCATGGCCGACGATATTGCCGAAGCCGCGCCGCTTGGTGCGCAGGATGTTGTAGACCCAGCGCGGTTTTGTCGCCAGGTTGAGGATATTCGGCAGCGTCAGTTTCGGCGGCGCGGTCATCCCGTTGCGCAAGTCTTTATGGCGCTGGCCCAGCACCTGCAGATCGAGCGTCAGCACCAGCGCCGAGCATCTGGCAGCTTTGGCGCGGTCGATCAGGCGCATGATGAAATCGCGGTCCTTCATCACATACAGCTGGAACCAGAACGGCTTTGTGGTGTGCGCCGCCACGTCCTCGATCGAGCAGATGCTCATCGTCGACAAGGTGAACGGCACCCCGAATTTTTCCGCCGCGCGCGCGGCCAGGATTTCACCGTCGGCATGCTGCATGCCGGTCAGCCCGGTGGGCGCCAGTGCCACCGGCATGGCCACCTCCTGCCCCACCATCGTGCTGCGCGTGCTGCGGTTCAGCAGGTTTACCGCCACGCGCTGGCGGAATTTGATCTTGCCGAAATCGGCTTCGTTGGCGCGGTACGTCGATTCAGTCCACGAACCGGCGTCGGCGTAATCGTAAAACATCCGTGGCACGCGCTTTTTTGCCAGCACGCGCAGGTCTTCGATGGTGGTAATGATGGTCATGTTGTCCCTTGATTGGTTTTATACCTGCGTGAAACTCAGTGCTGCACCTGGCGCGGCAGGTCCAGCGTGAAACGGGTGCCGGCCCCCGACGTGCTGTCGACGCGGATCGACCCGCCGAGCAGCGAAGTAACAATGTTATACGCGATATTCAGGCCGAGGCCGGACCCGCCCTCGCCCATGCGCGTCGTGAAAAACGGATCGAAAATGCGCGCCTGGTCGCCTTCGGCAATACCGGCGCCGTTATCGGCAAACACGATCGTGACGCGGTCTGCATCGGGCATGGTCGCTGTCAGCGTCATCTGGCCACCCGGCGCATTAAACGCGTGCAGCAGCGCATTGCTGACAAAGTTGATCACGACTTGCCCGAACGGGCCCGGATAGCTGTCCATGCTGATGCCGGCGGGAATTTCCAGCGCGAGTGAATGGCCGGCCATGCGCACCTGGTTCATCATGGTGGCCGCGATCTCGCCGGTGGCCTGGGCCAGGTCGAAACGGCGCCGCTGGGCACTGGCCTGGTCGACGGCAACCTGCTTGAAGCTCTGCACCAGATCGGCGGCCTGGTGCAGACTGCGCATGATCAGTTGCGCACCTTCCTGGGCCGACGTAATAAAGGCCGTCAGTTCCGATTTACGCAGGTTGCCCGCGTGGAAACCGGCAGCGACCTGGTCGGTCTGGTGCTGCATGGTGCTGGCCAGCAGCAGGCTGTTGCCGATCGGGGTGTTCAGTTCATGCGCGACCCCGGCTACCAGCGAGCCGAGCGATGCGAGTTTTTCGTGCGCCGCCAGTTGCGACTGCGTCTCCGTCAGCCGGCGGTAGGCGTCGGCATTGTCGAACGCCACGCCGACATAGGCTGCCAGCGTGCGCAGCATGTCGAGGTGGATGCGCTGGTACGCATTTTTCGCATAGCTGTGCACAGTAATCACGCCGAGCACCCGTTCGCCCGCCACGATCGGCACATACATCAGCGAGCACGGCGGTGACGGGAGCGTGCCATCTTCCAGACTGCCGAGGCTGTTCGCGCCAACAGTCAGGTCGAGGTTCTCGATGTAGTCGCCGTATTGCTGGTCGAGGTCGTTGATGAACACGTCGCGCCGGTGCGTGATGCACCACACTGCCAGCTGGTTCCTTTCGCTCATCCTGCGCACGTAAGGCGCGTAACGCATGCCGCGTTCCATGCTGAACGGCATGTCGATCTCGCCCTTTTCCGCGCGGTAGACGCCAATCCCGAACACGCTGGCATCCATCAGTTCGTTGACGTGGTTGTACAGCGTGGACATGATGGCTTCGCTGTGCAGGTTGGCGGTCAGGTCGCGCCCGATTTCCGACAGCAGCGAAATGTTCCGGTGGGCCTGTTCGACGGTTTCCTTTTGCTGTTCAACTTCGCGCTTGCGTGCTTCGGCCGATTCCTTTTGCTCCACCAGCTCGGCCGTGCGCGCGCCTACTTTCCTTTCCAGCCGGTTTTTTTGCTGCATCAGCGCGCGGATGCGCAGGTGATACGCCACCAGACCCATGGTAATGAGCAGCAACGCTACCAGGGTGCGCAACCACCAGGTTTTATACAGTGGCGGCGCAATGTCGATGACCAGTGTGGTGGGTTGCGCGCTCCAGACGCCATCCTTGTTGGCGGCCTTGACCTCGAAGCGGTAATTGCCAGGATCGAGATTGGTGTAGCTGGCGAAGCGGCGCGTGGCATCGGTCTCGACCCACACCGGGTCGAAGCCCACCAGCCGGTACGCATACCGGTTGCCCATCGGGTCGGCGTAATGAAGGGCGGCAAATTCGATCGAAAACGCCGTGTCGCGCGGCGCCAGCGTCACCTGGGCGGTTGCGGCCGTGGGCGTGACCGTCAGCGGGCGCGACTTGTTGGTCACCAGCAGATCGGTCAGCACCACTGTCGGCGGGAACGGATTGTCCCGGATGTCGGCTGGTTGGAAAGCGGTCATGCCGTTCACGCCGCCGAAGTACATCCTGCCGTCGTCGGCGCGCAGGGACGCGCCGACAAAGAAGGAGCCGTCGGTAAGACCGTCACGCGCGCTGTAATTCTTGAAGCGCCCGGTGGCCGGATCGAGCCGCGTCAGGCCGGCAGTTGTGCTGACCCACAGCAAGCCGCGCTCGTCTTCCAGCATGGCGCCCACCGGACCGGGCGCCGCACCGGCAGAGATGGGAAAATAGCGGAAGCGCACTGCGCCATGCGCACCGGTGTCGAGACGCGCCAGGCCGCCGGCCGTGGCAGCCCACATGTCGCCGTGCCTGGTCTGGTAGACGTCGTACACGCGGCTGTGCGGCAAGCTGGACGGATCATTCGCATCGTGACGGAAATGGGTGAATACCCCACTGACGCGGTCGAACCGGTCGAGGCCGTTTTCGGTGCCGATCCACAGCATACCGTCCGTGGAAGACAACAGCGAAAAGCCATAGTTTTCGCCGAGTGAGCGGCTGTCGTGCGGATCATGGCGCCAGCTGTGCAGAATGGTGCGGTCCGGGCCGAGCGCATGCAGGCCACCGCGCGTCAGCACCCACATGGTGCCGTCCGGCGTGACGGTCATGTCCTGCACGAAATTGGCATTGGCATCGCTGCCGAGTGGCAAGGGATGAAAGTCGCCGTGGTCGTTGGCCCGCCACGCCAGGCCGGCATGCGAGCCGACCCACAGCCGGGCGCCGTCGCGCAGCAGCGATGTGACCGAATCATCCGGCAAGCTGCCGGCGCGGCGCGGGTCATGGCGAAACAGTTCGCCGCGGCCGGTCGCAGGATCCATGTGGTGCAGGCCCGCACCGCTCGTCCCGATCCATAATTTGCCGGCCCCGTCGCCGATGATCTGGCGTACCTTGTCGACGGGCAAACTCTCCTTGATGTCCGGATGATGGTTGATGCGGAAAAACCCGCCACTGGCAAGGTCGCTGCGGTTGACGCCACCGAACAGCGTGCCGACCCACAGGGTACCGGTGCGGTCGACCAGTATCGAGCTGACCTGGTTGTCGGAAAGGCTGTGGCGGTCGAGCGCCTGGTGCGCGTACGTGACAAATTTTCCGCTGGCCGGATCGCGCCACTGCAGCCCGCCCATGTCGGTACCCACCCACAGGTTACCGTTGCGGTCGTGGTACAGCGATGCAATACGGCCTTCGTTAATGCCGTCGGCAGCGGTGAAACGGTGCCGCTCCGGCGCACCGTTTCCGAGGCGCCAGCTTTCCAGTCCGGCACCGGTGCCCATCCACAACGTCCCGCGCGGCCCGATCGACAAGGTCAGCACATTGTTGCCCTTGTTGTCGGCAGGCGAACTGCCCGGGCGGAAATGCGTAAACGTGCTGGCGCCCGCCGCCAGCCGGTCGAGGCCGTCCGCGGTACCAACCCAGAGTGCTCCCTGCGGATCGAGCGTGACCGCATTCACGCGATCGTCGGCCAGGCTGCCTGGCTCCTCCGGATCGTGGCGAAAACCGCGAAAGGTGCCAGTCGCTGGATCGAAATGCTTCAGCCCGTCTGCAGTACCCAGCCACATGCCGCCAGCCCGGTCGCCGGTGATCGCCAGCACCAGCTGATTACTCTGCAAAATCGAGGCCGGGGCCGGATAGCGAACAAATTTCTGCCGCGTCTTGTCGAAGCGGGTCAGCCCGCCTTTAGTCCCGAACCACAGGCGCCCTTCGCTGTCCTCGTAGGAAGCATTGACATAATTGTCGACCAGGCTGGTGCGGTCCAGCGGATCGTTGCGAAACACCTTGACCTCGTAGCCGTCATAGCGGTTCAGCCCGGCCTGGGTACCGATCCACAGGAAGCCTTCGCGATCCTGCAGCACATTCAGCACCGATTCCTGCGACAGGCCCTGCTCAACGCCGAGCCGTTCAAAGCGCAGGCTGCGCGGCGCGGCGCTGGCGTCCGCGCAAGCCGGCAACACCGAGAGCAGCAGACCTATCCCCAACAACAGCGACGGCACGCAGACTAACAGCCTCGATGTACGGTGCGACGACTTCATCAACCCCTGCATAGCCAGCTACCTTCGATACCCGATCCCTGCAATTTACCAGATGGCGGACAGGCGGCGAAAAGTTAGCAGACAACCCGTTTAAAAGTGCGGAAATGCAGCACCGTCAGCGACAACATGCGCCAATGCATCAGTTCGCGCTGGACAAAGCCCGCCACCCCCACTACAATGCTGCTTCTTCGGGGGGCAAGCCCTCGAGTCCGGTGAGGCACCAGGCAGTATTCATGGTGGAGCTGGACGAAAACAGCAGCGTGGCGATTCAGAAGGCAGCAAGCAAGGCCTTCCAGAAACAAGACGACAATGTTATAATCTTCGCATCGCGGCTGTAGCTCAGTTGGATAGAGTACTTGGCTACGAACCAAGGGGTCGTGGGTTCAATTCCTGCCAGCCGCACCAGAATATGAGGGGTCAGATAGAAATATCTGATCCCTTTTTTCGTTTCCGGGATGGCATACTGCACGTCAGCGCAATCGCAATCAGTGCCATTAAATATTTCTCCCACAGTGTTATCCGATGCCCCAGTAGTGCGGCGTCATCTCCACGGTTGTGGTCACGTCATCTGTTCCGATGATAAGAGGCTTCCAATGTCAGTCGATGCCATTATCCTGCTCCCAATCGGCTTCGTGTCGTCGCCCCGTGTCGATACAAGTGACGACAACTGGGGCGCGGTGGAATCCATCATCACCATCGATTCCCTCGGGCTGCTGGACGACGCGCTGTTGGAGTTGAACGCATTCAGCCACATCGAGGTGATTTATCGCCTCCACCGGGCACCGCTGGAAGAAATTGAACACGGGGCACGCCATCCGCGTGGGCGCACTGACTGGCCCAGAGTCGGCATTCTGGCGCAGCGCGCCAAGGCCAGGCCCAACCTGCTTGGCGTGTCGTGCTGTCAACTGCTCGCGGTCGACGGGCGCCTGCTGCACGTCAAGGGGCTCGATGCCATCGATGGCAGCCCGGTGCTCGACATCAAGCCCTATCTGAAGGAATTCGGGCCGCTCGGCGACGTGCGGCAACCGGCCTGGAGCCATGCATTGATGCGGGATTATTTCCGCAACTAGGCACCCGGGCGCGCGGCCACTTCGCCTGCTCCCATCCAAAGGCCATGCTGGCCCGCCTTGCCAGATAGACTTTGTCCGCATTTTCCGCCAAAGAATTTCCGTAAATCATCCCGCACCGCTTTGCCATTTCCCCCAAAGCTGATATACTTCTTTTCGTCGCGGCTGTAGCTCAGTTGGATAGAGTACTTGGCTACGAACCAAGGGGTCGTGGGTTCAATTCCTGCCAGCCGCACCAGCATTGTGAAGAATGGTCCAGAAAGAAATTTCTGGGCCATTTTTCTTTTCCGCACGGTTTTTAATGACGCGTGGTCAAAGGCACTGCCCTGGTGTTTGTCAGCGCGCCCTGCACCCTGTGAAATAGTCCAAGGCCTTTTTTCGCGCAGATATGCAATAGCGGCTGCGGTGCTGGCGCGGCGATACCTTGCCTTGCCAGCACAGCGTTACGTCCGCACCTTCTTGATCATGCTGCGGTTACCAAGAATTTCTTCAATTTGCTCGAAACGCACAGGCTTGACCATGTGATGGTCGAAACCGGCCTCGAACGCCAGTTGACGGTCTTTTTCCTGGCCCCATCCGGTGACTGCAATCATCACGGTCAGCTTGCCGCAGGCAATCTGGCGAATGCCGCGTGCAAGGTCGTACCCCGACATTTGCGGCAGGCCGATGTCGAGGAAGGCGTAGTCCGGGCAGAAGCGCGCGGCAGCGGTCAGTGCGTCAGGGCCATTGTGCGTGATGACCACGCTGTGGCCCATCGCCGACAGCAGCGCACCGATACTGTTGACGAAATCCACGTTGTCGTCGGCCAGCAGGATGCGGAAGGTTTCGGACGAAATAAAGGCGGCAGGCGTGGTCTTGGTCGGCAGTTCGGGCTCCACCACAATCGGCAGGCGCACCGAGAATTCGGAGCCGCGGTTCAGCCCGGCGCTGCGGGCGTCGATGGTGCCGCCATGCAGCTCGACCAGGCGGCGCGCCAGCGACAGGCCCACGCCGAGGCCGGCGTTGGTGCGCTCCAACGTCGAATCGACCTGGACAAACATGTCGAACACCGAGCTCAGCATCTCCGGCGAAATGCCGATGCCGTTGTCGGACACGACCAGCACGAGGGTGTTGTCTTCGACGCGCGCGGACAAATTGACGCGGCCGCCGCGGTTGGTATATTTCGCCGCGTTGTTCAGCAGGTTCGACAAAATTTGCGCCAGCCGCGTGGCGTCGCCATGCAGGAATACTGGCCGGTCGGGCAAGTCGATGTGCAGCTCGTGGCCATGCAATTCGACGTAGGACCGCACCACTTCGAGGGCGTCGTTGACAACCGCCTTCAGTTCGACCCTGCCCATCTTGATGGCGAACTTGCCGGTATTTATGCGTGAGACGTCCAGCAAGTCGTCGACCAGGCGCACCATCTGGCGCAATTGACGCTCCATGATGTCGGTGGCGCGCTGCGTGGCCTGCGCATCGCCGCTGCGCAGGCGCAGGATGTCGAGACCGGTACGGATCGGTGCGAGCGGGTTGCGCAGCTCGTGCGCCAGCGTCGCGAGGAATTCATCCTTGCGGCGGTCGGCTACCAGCAGCGCTTCTTCGGCGCGGTGGCGCACCTGCATTTCGTGTTCGAGCGTCAGATTGGCCTCTTGCAAGGCATGCGAGCGGCGCCCGATTTCAGCGAGCATGTCATTGAAAGAGTCGACCAGTACACCGATTTCGCCGGTGACATTCCCCGGCACCCGCAGCGTGAAATCACGCTTTTGCATGACCTGGCGCGCCACATTGGTGACTGCCTGCAAAGGCCGCGTGATGCTGGCCTGCAGGCGCGAAGCGACCAGTGCTGCAATCACCAGCGCGCCCAGCAGCACGCCACCGAGGATGGCGCCATAGCTGAGCAGACGATCGACCATGCCATACCGGGTGCGCATATAAATGGTCCCGATCAGCTCGCCGTTTTCGACGATGTCGTGATACACCACCAGGCTGTCGCGCGCGATCTGGTGGCCGGGCCGCTCCGGCTTGTCGGGAAAGGTCGCGTCGCCGGCGTCGCGGTTGACGTAGCTTGCAAAACGCGCACCGCTGGCGTTGTAGATGGCGGCAGCCAGAATTTGCGGGCGCAGGCGCAGCACGGACAAGCTCTGCTGCGCGGCCCGGGCATCGTTGAAGGCGAGCGCAGGTGCGGCCACACTGGCCATGATATCGGCCTGGGTAGTCAGGTCGTCGACCCAGTAGCGCTGAAACATGCGCATATCGACCAGCAACATGGCAACCGACGCGACCAGTAAAGCTGCCAGTGTTGTTGCGACTGCCATCAAAATCATTTTGCTGCGGACCGAGCCGGTATCGTGGGCACGCATCATATGTTGCCTTTCTGCACGTGGTTGGCCACGTTGAGGAGTCGCGAGCTAAGCCGGACATTATTCTTTTCCGCCGCGTCGAGCGACACATCGAACCGTACATGGTCATCGACCATTCTGAAATTGATCACACTGCCAGCCTGCAAGCCGCCTTCACATTCGGTCACCGGCAACATCGCCGCCGGTACCGCGCGGAGCATGCGCGCAACCGCCGTCCAGTCGCTTCCCGCGACAAACAACAGATGCAGCGGCCCCGGCGCCTCGCCCTCGCGCACCGGTTTAATGACGATCGGCCGGCCATTGAGCGTGCGCCCCGCCACCGTGCGCGTCAGTTCAGCGAGCATGTCGTCCGACCCGGCCACGCCAATCTGTACGGGACTGGCGGCATCGACAAACGCCGTGACAGGAAATTCGGTATAGCCGAGAAACTTATACAGGAATTCCGCCTTCACCCGGCGCTCCATACCGGCCGCCTGCACCGCTCCCGTGGCCGCGGCCTGGGGTGGCGATGCTGCCTGAGCAGGCGCCGGGACTAGTACTGGTACTGGCACTGGCGCCTGCGGAGGCTGCGCTGCCGGCTGCGGATGCAATGGTGGCTGCAACGGCGCCACTGGCTGCGACTGAGGTTGTGCCGGCACGGGTATTACTACGGGTGGAGACGGAACCTGCGCCTGCGCTGGCGCCAGCATGTCTGGCTGGCCGCCCATGGCCAGGGCGCCCGCAAGGAGAAATACAGTGACGTCAGGTATCGGCATAGTTTGCTATCGTAAAACATTTCACCAAATGCACCAAGAGTCGCCTGGCGGCCAGCAAAACTTTCCAGTGCAAAGGAGCAACATCCTGGAAGAGCTTGCTTATACCACGGCGCAACCGTGAGTCTACATGGCGTTATGCATCAGACTTATGACTGTCATTATGAAAATTAATTGGCAAATTCTGCTGCGGTGCAGCATGATGGAACTGTCTCCTCTATCTCCTCCAAGGAAATAGACTTCAGCCCGCTCCCGCAGCGGGCTTTTTTTCGTCTCTGTCCTGCAGACGCTGTGGTCGCCGTTGCGCACGCCATCAGTCCCCTCGCCTTCCGGGGCCGGTTTGGTGTAGCATTCAGCCACGTTTTCGTTTCTACAACAGTCTTTGCACAGGTGCGTATGTCTTTCCCCGGTCTGTCCCCTCGATCCACTGCCAGCTACGACTGGTCCGCAAGCGACTTGGGCAGCCCGTCCAACTGGCCTTACGCACTGCGTCTCGGCGCTGATGTGCTGTTCAATTCGCCTTCGCCCGGCTTGCTGGTGTGGGGCCCCGAATCGCGCGTCTTCTATAACGAAGCATACGTCGCACTGGCGTGTGCAGGTTCGGCCCGCGCCCCCGGTGGCAGCGTTCCACCGTTGTGGCCGGCACCGTTGGCCATCGCGCGCGATGCGCTCGCCAGCGCACGCGCGGGCGAGCCCGCTGTGGCGTACGCGCAAAACCTCAACCCCGGCGAAGCGCAGTCGTTCGATCTTGCTTTTACACCCCTGCGCCTGGAGGACGGCAGCATCGGCGGCGTTCTGTGCGCACTGGCTCCCGTTACTGCGTTGCAACTGACCGGCACGGTCGACAACGCTTCCGGCATGCGCATCCTCGTGGTCGAAGACAATCTCGATTCGCAATACCTGGTCTGCGAAATGCTGCGCGCATTCGGCCATGAAGCCGATGGCGTGGCGCATCCCGACGATGCACTGGCGCACCTGGCACGTCAGCGCTACGATCTGCTGTTTTCCGATGTCAGTCTGCCGGGCATGTCCGGCGTCGACCTGGCCCGGCAGGCGCTGCAGGATGCCCCTGCCATGTATGTCATCTTTGCGTCAGGCTATGGCGACACCATGCTGCGCCACCTCGACTTTCCCTATCTGTCACTGCAAAAGCCGTACGAGCTCGATCAGTTGCAAGATGCGCTGGCCAAGGTTGAATTGCAACTCCGTAGCCGTAGCCCGGCGTGATCAAGCATATCAGGGCGAGCGTCCGCGCCGGACCAGCGTCCGGTAACGCACGTCCATGCCGGAACCGCACGCAGACGCCCGCGGCGCGCTGCGTACACAAAGGATTCACATGAGCATCGAGGACCAGGGCACCGAACTGCAAGCGGCCCGCGCCGCACTGCATGCCGCCGAGGCGCGCATTGCCGAACTGGAAAAACTGACATCGCCGACGGGCGGCATGGGCACGGCGCAGGATGAGGACGTGCTGCAGGCACTGGCCAATTCGTTTCCGCAACCCGCGTGGATGGCGAGCGCCGACGGCAGCAAGGTCTGGTATAACCGGCACTGGTACGACTACACCGGCGCTAACGCACTGGACATGCCGCATGACGGCTGGCGCGTAGTAATCGATCCTGACGTATTGCCCACCGTCGTACAGCACTGGAAGGCTTCATTGAACAGCGGTGAGCCGTTCGAAATGGAGTACCCGTTGCGCGGCGCAGACGGCCGCTATCGCTGGTTTCACACGCGCGCGAGTGCCGTGCGCGACGCATCTGGCGCAGTGGTGCGCTGGTTCGGCACCACGACCGACGTCGACCAGGTCAAGCGTGTCGAGCAAGCGCTGCGCGAGGAATCGCACATTCTCGAATTACTCAACAGCACCGGCACCACGCTGGCCTCGCAACGCGACTTGCGCGTCCTGCTGCAAACCACGACCGATGCCGCTACCGGCATCGCGGGCGCACGGTTTGGCGCGTTTTTTTATCACGGCAAAGATTCCGGCAACAGCCTCTACACGCTGTACACCTTGTCCGGCGCTGTGGCCCATGATGCGGACAGTTTTGGCGCCTCCAGTCCAACCGCCCTGTTCGCGCCGAACCTGAACGGCAGCGGCGTGATCCGTTCCGACGATGTCGCCGCCGACAGCCGCTTTGGCCCGGCGCCCGGGCAGTGGCGCATTCCCGCCGGTCTCCCCGCCGTCCGCAGCTACCTGTCGATGCCGGTGGTGGCACGCTCCGGCGAGGCGCTCGGCACCATGTTTTTCGGACACCCGGAACCGGGCATCTTCACCGAGCGGACCGAGCGCATTGTGGGCGGCATTGCCTCCCAGGCCGCCGTGGCGATTGACAACGCGCGCCTGTACGAAGCGGCGCGCCATTCCGCTGAAGAGCGCAAGGTGCTGCTGGAAAGCGAACGGCTGGCCCGCGCCGAAGCTGAACGCACCAGCCAGATGAAAGACGAATTCCTGGCCACGCTGTCGCACGAACTGCGCACCCCGCTATCGGCAATTCTCGGCTGGGCGCAGGTGCTGCGGCGCGGCAGCCGCGACCCGGCAGATTTGCAGCGCGGCCTGCAGACCATCGAACGTAACGCACGTGCCCAGGCACAACTCATCGAAGACTTGCTGGACATGAGCCGCATCACTTCCGGCAAGGTATTGCTGGACATGCAGAATGTGGCGCCGGCGCCATTCATTGATGCCGCCATCGACACCGTGCGCCCCGCGGCCGATGCCAAGAACATCCGCATCGAGAAAAATTATGCGCCGGACGCCGGCACCATTGCAGGCGACCCGGCCCGCCTGCAGCAAGTGATCTGGAACCTGCTGTCGAACGCCATCAAGTTCACGCCGAGCGGCGGCGCGGTGGCCATCGACGTGGCCCGGCAGGCGGGCCAGGTTGTCATTACCGTGCGCGATACCGGAGTAGGCATCCGCGCCGAATTCATTACCCATGTATTCGAGCGCTTCCGCCAGGGCGACGCCTCCACCACGCGCCGCCATGGCGGCCTGGGCCTGGGACTGTCGATCGTCAAGCACCTGATCGAGCAGCACGGCGGCACGGTGCGCGCAGAAAGTGCCGGCGAGGGACAGGGGGCCAGCTTCACCATCGAGCTGCCCGCGGCAGTGCCCACGGCGGCGTCAAGCGCCCGCAATGCGCGCGCGATGATGATCAAGAGCCCGGCGCCGGCCAGCGGCGAATTCACGCTGCGCGACCTGAGCGGTGTGAATGTGCTGGTGGTCGACGACGACCGCGATGCCCGCGAACTGATTTTCCGGATTCTGTCCGACTGTCAGGCAACAGTGCGCATTGCCGGCGGCGCGCGCGAAGCGGTCGACGCCATGCGCGCGTCGCCCCCCGACCTGCTGATCAGCGACCTTGGCATGCCCGAAGTCGACGGGTTCGAGTTGCTGGCCTGGGTACGCCAGCTCGGACGCGACCATGGCGGCGAAGTGCCGGCCGTGGCGCTGACGGCATTTGCACGGTCGGAAGACCGGCTGCGAGCGCTTGAAGCCGGGTTCTCCGCGCATATTTCAAAACCCGTGGAGCCAAGCGAGCTTATCGCAGTGGTAGCATCGCTGGTGGGCGCCAACCGGCTTAAATGACGACAATAGCCTGACGTTACCGACATAGGATAGGTCCCGCCAATTCATTTCCTACCGGCGGACGCGGCGATGTCCTACAAGAAATTTATCAGCATTTGATATGCTTTTGCAATACGGTGACATGCCGGACCGGGGGAAGTATTTACCCCTGTTTCGTCCACCTGCTAAAAAACGAGAAACTGTATGCCGAGCCGACAAGACATTTTGAATGCAAAAATTTTGGTGGTAGACGATTCGCCGGACAATATCGACCTCATGGAAGAGATATTGCGTGAAGAAGGCTACACCGATGTCAGCTCGACAATGTTACCCGAACAGGTTTGCCCGCTGCATCGCCAGCATAATTACGATCTCATTCTGCTCGACCTGCAAATGCCCGGCCTGAATGGTTTCCAGGTCATGAAGGGCCTGAAGGAAATCGAACAAGGCGGCTATCTGCCCGTCCTGGCGCTGACGGCGCAGCCCAGTTTCAAGATCGCGGCACTTGAAGCCGGCGCGCGTGATTTCATCAGCAAGCCTTTCGACCTGCTGGAAGTGCACAAGCGCATTCACAACATGCTGGAAGTGCGTCTGCTGTACCGCGAACTCGCCCAGTACAGCCGCGCGCAGCAGGAGCTGGCACTGCACGACGCCCTCACCGGCCTGCCCAACCGGCGCCTGCTGGAAGACCGTATCGAAACCGCGCTGCAGCACGCTAACCGCCACCACCACAAGGCTGCGGTGATGTATCTGGATCTGGACGGCTTTAAAGCAATCAACGATACCTACGGGCACGGTTATGGCGATGAAGTCCTCAAAATGGTGGCGCAGCGCCTGATTGAATGTTCGCGCAAGGAAGACACCGTGGCGCGTCTTGGTGGCGATGAGTTCATGGTAGTGCTGGGGGACGTCATGACGCTGGCCGATGCGCAGGGTCCGGCGGCAAAACTGGTGGAAGCCATTTGCGAACCGATGTTCATCAACGACCTGACCCTGCGCCTGTCGACCAGTATCGGCATCAGCATCTATCCGGATGACGCAGAAACCGTCGATACCCTGATCAGCATTGCCGATTACGCGTTGTATGAAGCCAAGCGTGCGGGCAAGAATCGCTTTGCTTCAGGCAGCGCCAAAGCAGCAACATTGAAACAGGCAGGACTGTCCACGCCACCTGCCTCCGAGCTGGCCCCTGAGCTGGAACCACATCGCTGACCTGGAGGCCGCGATTGCAGCGGCGCCACACTTCTTCTCCGCCGTACTTCAACTCCCCCAATTTTTAGCAACATTTCAGGTCCACCCTCCCTGGCCCTGGAAATTGCGGAGACGCACTCACCCATTCCGCTATCCCCGGCAGTAAAATGGCGCCAGATCCTCGCGGAACTGGCGCCATGCCGATGACGCAATCACACCGCGTGACGTTACACCTTGCCGTGATCCTCGCGGCGACCGGAGCCGGTGCCAATGGCATCGTGGCCGACGGCATCCTTGTTGCTCTCGCTAAAGGCAGCGTGGTGCTGGTGATCGAGTGCTGCAGCGACCATTTCGGGTGCTACTTCGATACGCGTGATGCCGGCGTCGACCGAAATTGGATCGCTGGCCGGGAACGTCATTTCAACGGCGTCGTCAAGCAGCGTTTCCTTGGCAGCCTGTTCTTTCGAATCGCATTCAGCGGTGGCCATGGTCTTGATTGCTACCGCCCATTTGACGAATTTGAGTTCGGCAAACTGGCCGATTGTCGTCACCCCGAAGGCTTGCTTGAGCGCTGCAGCATCGTCGATACTGACGCCACACAGCGCGGAAACCGGTGCGTCGACGAGTTCGCGGAAATCTTTGCCGTGGTAGGCATTGTCTACAATATTATCGATATTCATCTCTTTGTCCTTTCACGTTTGATGCCTGTTTTCCATTCACATGGATGCACTGGACTTGGCAACACTATCGCACACGGCCCGGACAAATTATGTGCGGCAGCGTACCTACAACCGCCGTGGACAACTCGTGGACAACTAAAGGTCAGGCAGGTTGTGCTTCTCATTGTTTCAGACGGTCACAATCTGGTATTCTCCCTCAGCTGCTTGCCGTAGAACAATTATCCAATGCAGGATCGACTTCCATCACACCGTGCCGAAAATCGACAAACCCAAAATTCTCGTCGT
Source organism: Pseudomonadota bacterium (assembly GCA_030853745.1). GTDB lineage: Bacteria > Pseudomonadota > Gammaproteobacteria > Burkholderiales > Burkholderiaceae_D > JALYUM01. The sequence goes on from JALYUM010000081.1 coordinate 16,696, forward strand.
CAACGATGACGCCGGCAGCCTGCTTGCTCTTACCAGCCTGCTCGATCAGTGGGCCGAGGCCGGCAACTACACGGTGCTGTCGGCCCGCTCGGGCCATGAAGCGCTGCGCCAGGTTTTGCTGCACGATTTTGCTGTCATCTTGCTCGATGTGAACATGCCGGGCATGGATGGCTTCGAGACTGCTGAAGCGATCCACCAGCGCGCCCGCTCCGCCGATATTCCCATCATTTTCGTTACGGCTTTCCTGGCCGACGAACTGGACCGTCTGAAGGCTTACCAGAGCGGCGCCGCCGATTTCCTGTTCACACCGGTCATCCCGCAAATTTTACGGGCCAAGGTGTCGGTGTTCGTCACGCTGGCCACGAAGACCGAACAATTGCGCCACCAGGCCGCCAAGCTGTCCGAACGCACGCTGGAACTGACCGCCACCAACCGGCGCCTGACGCGCGAAATGGCGGAGCGCCGGGACGCCGAGCGCAAGAGCCACGCCAAGGACGAATTTCTTGCCATGCTCGGGCATGAATTACGCAATCCGCTGTCGGCCATTTCCAGCGCCAGCGCGTTGATCGGCCTGAGCAATGCGTCCCCCGATACCGTCGGCCGCGCGAAGCAGATCATCCAGCGCCAGACGCAGCACCTGACGCATATCGTCGACGACCTGCTCGACCTTTCGCGCGCCATGTCCGGCAAAATTCTGCTGGCGCGCCAGCCGCTCGACCTGGCCAGTCTGGTGGGCGCCTGTCTGGACACGCTGCGTGAAACCGGGCGCACCAGGAATTACACGGTCACATCCAGCCTCCAGAAGGGCTGGGTCAATGGCGACCCCACCCGGCTGGAGCAAATCACGACCAACCTGATCGATAACGCGGTGAAATACACGCCACCAGGCGGCAGCATCCACATCGCTGTCGCACAGGTCGGCGCCGAGATCGAAATGACGGTGACGGACACAGGCGTGGGCATCCCCGCCGACCTGCTGCCGCATGTGTTCGAGGTATTTGTACAAGGCACTATTTCTCTCGACCGTGCGCAAGGTGGACTCGGCATTGGCCTGGCACTGGTGCGCCGCCTGGTGGAACTGCATGGCGGCACCGTGAAAGCGCACAGCGAGGGCACCAGTGCCGGCAGCACCTTCACGCTGCGCCTGCCTGCGTCAATCCCCCAGGCCACGTTGGACGCGCCGCTGGCGACACCTTCGACGTCCAGCGTCCGGCCGACAGTACTGCTGATCGAGGACAACGACGATGGCCGCGAAATGATGGCGACCATGCTGGAGGTTTCGGACTATACGGTGCTGCAGGCAGCTGACGGACTCAGCGGCGTCGCACTGGCCGAGGCGCACGCACCGCAGGTGGCGCTGATCGACATCGGCCTGCCCGGCATCGATGGCTATGAAGTGGCGCGGCGCCTGCGCCAGATGGATGCAACCGCCGCCATCAGGATGATCGCACTCACCGGATACGGCCTGGCCGAGGACCACAAGCGCGTCATGGAAGCAGGGTTCGACCTGCACCTGGTCAAGCCAGTCGACATGGATGCGCTGCTCGATGCGCTGAGCAGCGCAACACCGGTAATCGTGGCTTAAAGCTTTATGCCGCTGCGGCCAGTTCGTCGCGGCGCATGGCCATTTCTTCACCCAGCGCGTTCAGGTCGAGCTTCAGCTTGCGCGCTTTCGGGAACATTTCGTCTTCCTCTTCTTCGACGTGATGGTCGATCAACTCGCCCAGCACCTTGACCTTGGCATCGTACAGGTCGTCTTCCGGGTCCATTTCTTCCAGCTGAGCAATCAGGTCCTTGGCGGACGCGTGCTCGACAACGGCTTCATCGACCATGTCTTCGGTGTCCTTGCTGGCGGCACGCACTGCCGGATAGAAAATCTCCTCTTCAATGCGCGTGTGAATTTTCAGTGCCTGGCAAATTTTTGCCACCAGCTTGTTCTTGCTGACATTCGCGCGGTCGCCGAGTTTTTCGTATTCCTCGAACATCGCGTGTACGTCATCGTGATCGGACTTCAGCATGGCAACGGCGTCCTGCGTTTTGCTGTTGGTCGTGGCGGTGGCGGTGGTATTGGTAGCGGTCATGGCGAACTCCTGAAATATTAGTTTAGATGCAACTTTTTGGATGTTCAGAATGACCTTGATTGCCGCGCGGGTATGTGCGGCACTTCACCGAGGCGGAAAACCAGTAGCCGGGCGCTTGGGCGCGCCGCCGCCATCGCGTCTGCTGTATTATCGTGGAAACATTTATTGGGCATGACTCATGACAGAACCGGCAAGCGCAACTTTTGCCTCCCCAGAGAGCGACGATCTGGCTGAATTGCTCGGCCATATGACGTCGCGCTGGGATGACGAACGGCGCCAGCTGGCGCGCCAGTTGCACGACAGCCTTGGCTCGTCGATGACAGCCCTGTCGATGCACCTTGGCCTGTTGGCAAAAAAGCTGCCTGACGATCAGGCCTTGCAGGACCGCAGCGCGCAGATGAAGGTGCTGCTCATGAATATCATCAACACCAACCGCGACATGCAACTGGCGTTGTGGAACGACAAGCTGGAGTTTTTGGGCGTCAAGGCCGCCATTGCCGAAGCCGTCAGCGAATTCGACCTGGCCCACCCCGGCGTCAAGGCCAGCGCCAGCCTGCCGGACGACGATATGCCGACAACGCGCGACCAGGATGTCGCCCTGCTCCGCTGCGTCGAGGAAGGCCTGCGCAACGCTGCCGCGCACGCCGGGGCGACGCAGCTCGATGTGATACTCGATGACGATGGCGACCAGGTCATGCTGACCGTGCGCGACAATGGCGTAGGCCCGGGCAATGCCCACTTCGGGATGCTTGATCGCCACGGCCTGCGCATGCTGCGCGCGCGGGCGCAGCATCTGGGTGGCGTGTTGTCGTTTGGCGCTGCACCCGAGGCCGGCGCCATGTTGCGCATGACGCTGCCGCTGGCAGCGCCGTCGCCGACCTGAGAAAACAGCAAACTAGTGCAGCTTGACCAGCGGCGTGCTGCGCCGGATCAGGTAACGCGCCACCGCCAGCACGCCGGTCCGCATCGAACCCAGCACCGCCTGGTGGTGCATCAGGTGCAGGCTTTTGTACATCGTGCGCGCCACAAACCCCTCGACGAACCAGCTCAGACCCTTCAGCGAACCCATCAGGCTACCGACCGTGGTGGCGTGGCCAATCGACACCAGTGAACCGTAATCGCGATAGCGGTAGAGTCCGGTTGGCGCCGGTTTGCCGGCCGCTTCGGCAACGAACCGCTTCAGCAGGTGATCAGCTTGCTGGTGTGCCGACTGCGCCCGTGGCGGCACGGCGTGGCCATCAGCGTCGATGCACGCGGCACAGTCGCCCAAAGCATACACATTTGGCACGCCCTTGACGGCCAGCTGCGCATCGACTTCGATCTGACCGCTGCGATTAACCGGCAAGCCCAGGCCCGCCAAAAATTCCGGGGCCCGGATACCCGCCGCCCAGACGCACAGATTGCTGCGGTACCGGTTACCCTTGGCATCTTCAATATGGTCGGGAGCAATGCTGGTCACGCGGCAACCGGTCACCACGTTGATGGCGCGCTTGTTCAGCAAGCGCAGCGCGGCGCCGGACACCCGCTCCGGCAGTGGCGCCAGAATACGTTCCGCGCCTTCGAGCAGCGTGATGCGGACATCGCGCTTTGCATCGAGCTGGTGGAAACCGTACGAGGTGTACACGCCGGAAGCTTCGCGCAACTCGGCGGCCAGTTCGACGCCAGTGGCGCCGCCGCCGATGATGACGATGTCGATCCCGTCGTGCAGATCGCCCTCTTTTTGTCCGCCCTCGTACATTTCCTGCTCGACGCGGGCCATCAGGCGCAGCAACGTCAGACGGAAACGCTCGGCGTCTTCGGTGGCGTTCAGTGAAATGGTATTTTCGCGCGCGCCGGGCACACCGAAATAATTCGAGGTGCTGCCCACCGCAATGACCACCGATTGATAATCAAGTGGACGTTCCGGCAACACTTCGCCACCGGCTGCATCGGTGACCGCGCCGACGGTAATGCGCTGCACCACGCTGTCGAGCCCGGTCATGGCGCCATAGACAAACGTGAAACCGTTATCGTGCGCCAGCATCTGGTACGACAGACCTTCCTGGTGAATATCCAGGGTACCGGCCGCCACCTCGTGCAACGACGGTTTCCAGATGTGATACAGGCGGCTGTCGACCAGCGTAACCCTGCGCGCACCCAGTTTCCTGCCTAATTTACAGGCCAGTTCCAACCCGCCTGCCCCGCCCCCCACGATAACGTAATCGCTTTGCACACTGCTCTCCTATTGATGCGTCCACGCCGGACTGATGGACGCATCTTACTATGGGAGCAAGAAGGACGTTGTCAGGGGTCAACGATTTCGGTCGCCCCCGCCATGATTCCGGTCACCGCCACCATCGCCGTGGCCATGCTCCGGTCCGCGGCCATGGTCACGGTCCGGGCCACGGTCGTGCCCGCGATCGAAGCCGCGATCGGGGCCGCGGTCGTGCCCGCGGTCGACACCATGATCGGGGCCACGGCCATGGCCACGGTCGAAGCCGCGATCGGGGCCGCGTCCGTCATGAAAGTTACGTGGCCCGCCATCGCGCCAGCCGGGGCCGCCCCGACCGTAGTATTCGCGGTAACGCGGCGCGTAACTGTTGACATACCAGTCGTCGCGCACAAACAACACGCGCTGGCCGCAAGCGTTGTAACGGCCGCAGTAACGCGACCAGTGACGGCGGTGATCGACGGGAACACGCAGATATACCGGCGCGCCATTGTAGTAGCCGCCGGACGCCAGCACTGGCGGGCCGTACACCAGCGGCTGGGGCGCATAGCTACCCAGGTCGACGCGGCCGTAGAAATTTGGCTGGCCAATGCTGATGGTCACTTGCGCAGTGGCGCCGAGGGATGCGACGGCCAGTACTGCGCCAATCATCAATTTTTTCATGCTGTTCTCCTGTACCTGCGGAAACACTCCGCAAAGTTTCATTAATGCAAAAGGAGTGTACAACACGGGACGGCCGCGTCTGTGCGGTGTACCACGCCCTCGGCATCGGTTGCCATGCTCGCCGGGCCATCCGTGCGCCGTTTCCGCGCCGCGCGGCTTACGATAGGGCTCGACCATTCAGGAGACCATCATGCTGCGCTACCTGCTTCGATTTGCTGCCCTGGCCCTTGCCGCACCCCTGCTGCTGGGCGCCTGCAACGACAAGGCCGACCCGGTCAAGCCCAAAGTTGCCCCGGCAATCGCGCCGGCACCCACGGCGTGAGTTGCGCGAACCAAGGTTTTTACGCCGCCTGACGCACATGGAGGTTTTTACGCCGCCTGACGCGCGGCAGGGTAAACTGTCGCCTGCTCATTCTCTTCAGGCCTCTCCCATGTCGTTTGCTTCTCTCGGTCTGATCGACCCGCTGGTTCGCACCCTCGCTGAACTGCATTACCTGGCGCCGACGCCGGTGCAGGCCCAGGCCATCCCGCTGGTCCTGGCCGGGCGCGACCTGATGGCGGCGGCGCAGACCGGCACCGGCAAGACCGCCGGCTTCGCCCTGCCGCTGCTGCAGCAACTGACGATGGCCGGCAGCACGGCGCCGAACAGCACGCGCGTCCTGGTGCTGGTGCCCACCCGCGAACTGGCCGAGCAGGTGTTTCAGAGCATTCTGCAATACGGCGCCAGCCTGCCGCTACGCACCATGGTCGCGTACGGTGGTGTCAGCATCAACCCGCAAATGATGAAGCTGCGCAAGGGCGTCGATATTTTGGTGGCCACGCCCGGGCGCCTGCTCGACCTTTACCGTCAGAACGCCGTCAAATTCGACCTGCTGCAAACGCTGGTGCTGGACGAAGCCGACCGCATGCTCGATCTGGGCTTTTCGCGCGAACTCGACGCCGTGTTTGCCGCGCTACCGAAAAAGCGCCAGACGCTGCTGTTCTCGGCCACATTTTCCGACGCCATCCGGGCCCTCGCGGCAAAACTGCTGAACGACCCGGCCAGCATCGAAGCCAGCCCACGCAATACCACGGTAAAAGCGATTCGCCAGTGGATCGTGCCGGTCGACAAAAAGCGCAAGCCCGAATTATTTCTTTACCTGCTCAAGAAACATCGCTGGCAGCAAGTGCTGGTCTTTGTCAAAACGCGCAAGGGTGTCGACGCACTGGTCGATTTATTGCACGCAGAACAGATTCCATCGGACGCGATTCATGGCGACAACCCGCAGCCAGCGCGCCAGCGTGCCCTCGACCGTTTCAAAGCAGGCGAGGTGCGCATCCTGGTGGCGACCGACGTGGCCGCGCGCGGACTCGACATCGACGCACTGCCCGTCGTCGTCAATTTCGATTTGCCCATCGTGGCCGAAGACTATGTTCACCGCACCGGCCGCACGGGGCGCGCAGGCGCATCGGGCGAAGCAGTGTCGCTGGTGTGCGCCGACGAGGTGACGCAACTGGCCGCGCTGGAAGTGCTTACCGGCCAGACGCTGGAGCGCATTGAGGAACCGGGCTTTTCGCCGGAGCATCGGGTGCCGGTAACCAACACTGCGGGTGAAGTCGTCAAGAAGCCGAAAAAGCCAAAAAAACCAAAGGGCGAGCAGGTCGTAGTCACAGAGGATGTCCGCTTCCGCCGCTGATCCCGCGCACGGTAGGTGATGCTGCGCCGCACCAAATTGCCAGATTCGCTACACTGCTCCATTGAGCTAAGGAAAGCAATATGGAACAGCAGGCAAAAGAGACCGATGCGAAAAGCGGCTCCACCAAAGTCATTTTCGCGGCGATCGCGGCCAACCTCGGCATTGCAGTGGCCAAATTCATTGTCGCCGGCATCACCGGCAGTGCGGCCATGCTGGCCGAAGGCATCCACTCGGCTGTCGACACCGGCAATGAATTGTTGCTGCTGATCGGCGAGCACAACAGCGCAAAAAAGCCCGATGCGCGCCATCCTTTCGGCTACGGCAAGGTCGTCTATTTCTGGGCACTGATCGTGGCACTGTCGGTGTTTACGTTGGGCGGCGGGTTTTCAATCTATCACGGCGTCCACGCCATCCTGCATCCTGAGCCGCTGGGCGATCCGCTGTGGAATTACGTCGTGCTGGGCGTGGCCGCCGTGTTTGAAGGCTACAGCTGGAACGTGTCGCGCGTGACGCTCAACAAGGTCAGAAAGCCCGGCACCAGCCTGTATCAGGCGTTCCGCGCCAGCAAGGACGCTTCGGTGTTCACCGTGTTCATCGAAGACAGCGCGGCGTTACTGGGTATCGTCGTCGCGGTTGCCGGCATTGGGCTGGGACAACTCACTGGCAACCCCTATTGCGACCCGGCCGCCTCGATCGTCATCGGCGTGATTCTGGTTGGTGCCGCGTTCATGCTGGCGCGCGAAACCGGCGCGCTGCTGGTCGGCGAATCGATGGGAGCCGACCAGACCGCCACACTGCGCGCGATTTTCAACGCCGCCCCGCAAATCGACGTTGTCGGCAAACTGCTGAGCATGCAGATGGGCCCGGATGAAGTGCTGTTGACCGCCTCGGTGCAGTTCAAGCGCGGCATGCAGATCGACGACGTCGAACACGCCATTGCAGGGCTCGAAAAAAAGGTCAACGCCGCGTTCCCGGCCATCAAGCAGATTTATTTTGAGTCCGGCGCACTCCGCTCCGGCTGGCTACCGGAACCGCCCCGCAAGTGACGAACGGTGGCATACGGATGGCGCCGCTGCAGCTGCGTGTTATCTGTAGAGCCGCCGTATCACCGCAGCGCGCGAAATGCCGGCGACTGGACGTGGAATTCGCGGATGACGCCGGACAGCAGCGCAGCGCTGCGGTCTTTGTGTTCCTGGGTTCCGGTGTCAAAGCTGCGGGCCAGCGCCTGCAGGGCACACGCTTCATCGAGTTGGGAGAGTACAACCGTTGCCACGCCCGGACGGGCGCATGCTGCGGAGGAACTGAAAAAGCGGGGACGGAAATGTTCGTCCAGCATGACTGTGCCGTTGAGCAGGTTGTCGATGCCGATGTCGAACATCGCCTTGTCCAGTACACGGGCAGCGCGCTCGGCAATCTGATCGCGGCCAAGGCGGCGCATGCGCCAGCGAATTCCCGTCAACAATTGCATGGTCTCTTTCCGTTAAGTTTCCACGCGACATCTTATCAGGAAGTATAGATTTTGCAATAAGGAACTAAAAAAATTCTTCGAGAAATATTATCGATTCAGCACGCGGTTAACGCGCCATCAAGTGTGGTCGAACAATAAAGTTCGACACAAGTCCTCTTATGAAGAGGAGCCATTTTGACGCTCCCGGCATGCAAGTTTAACAAAAGCGCTTGCCGCAGCCTTGGGAGTTTGCAGCTTGCGACAATAAGGTTTGACACAATGCCCACGATTTCCATACCTGCTCGACCTTCCGGTTTGGACCGGAAGCGGCCGTTCGAATATCGACACAGGTGGGGCCGATAGCGGTGCTACCACGACTTGAAGCGAACGTAAGGGTGCCATGTGGGACTACACGGCGCGCGGGCCGGCCGGAAAACCATGTGCCCGAGCCGACCAAGCAACGCCAAAACCAGCGACTGTCAAACCCAGCACCGCCCAAGGGAATGCGCTCGCGCCCCACGTATCGAGCAGCACACCGCCGAGCACTCCGGCACCGGCAATGGCGCTGTTCCACGCCACCACGTTGATCGACAGTGCAACGTCGGCCCCGCTCCCGGCACTGTCGGCCAAGGCCGTTTGCAAGAGCGTTGCTGCGCCGCCGAAAGTCAGGCCCCACACAGCCACACCGAGATAAATGGCTGCCGGTGTATTGGACGCCTGAAGGAATAGCAGCGCAACCAGCGCGAAGGCGGCTAAGCTCGACAGGACAGCAAGCCGCAGCTGGCGATCGACCATCCGGCCGGCGGCCCAGATGCCGGCGAGCGCCGCCACACCAAAGGTCATCAGCACCGTGTCAATGCTGTCGGCCAAACCCGTCGGGGTAATAAAGGGCGCGATAAACGTGTATAAAACGTTGTGTCCCAGCATCCACAGGATCACCGTTGCGAGTACCGGCTTGACGCCCGGTGTGTTGAATACGGTGGCCATGGAACGGCGCTCATGGCTTGCCTGTCCGGGATAGTCTGGCACTTTGACGAGCACCCAGAAGATCAGCAGCGCAGCAATGCCAGACATAATATCGAACGCGTTTCGCCACCCAAATGCCTTGCCAAGCCACGCTCCGAGCGGGACACCAAGTGCCAACGCGATGGGAGTCCCCACCATTGCGATGGCCATCGCCTGTCCTTGCCGGTGCACCGCCACCATCCGCCTGGCGTAACCAGCGAGCAAGCTCCATGCAAGGCCGGCTGCGGCGCCGGCAAAAAAACGCGCACCCATCGTCAGCCAAAGGTTTGTCGAATGCGCCGTGATGGCGTTGAAAACGAGAAAACCGGCGATCGTCAGCAGTAGTACGCTGCGTCGCTTCCATCCCGCAGTAACGATGGTCAGTGGAATGGCTGCCAGCAAAGAGCCAAGTGCATAGGCAGTCACGGTTTGTCCCGCGATAGCATTGCTGACGCGCAAATCTTCGGCAATCAGCGGCAATAGCCCCGCCGGTAAAGTTTCCGAAGCGATGCAAATGAAACCTGTCATCGCCAGCGCGAGCAAGGCTGCGACCGGCAGCGGTTCGTGAGTCACCGTGGTCTGGTCACGGGTGGCGTTTACTACATCCATTGTTAGTCCTGTTAAGCAAAGATAAATACGTGACGGAAATATATACCGATCGGTACATATATTAGGCACGCAATTCCTGCTTGTCAATTACTTTTGTACCGTTTAGTATTGATGTGGACAGCAAGGAGAGAGACCATGGCGCAAATGGGACGCCCGCGACAATTTGACCGTGACATTGCACTCACAAAGGCTATGCACCTGTTCTGGCAAAACGGGTTTGACGCCACATCACTTAGCCAACTGAAGGCAGCATTGGGAATTTCGGCACCCAGCTTTTATGCGGCGTTTGGTTCGAAAGAAGCCCTATTCCAGGAAACAGTCGCCCTTTATTTGAAAAGCCACGGGACTGTCATGGAATGCCTTTGGGATCCGCTGCTGCCTCCCCGTGCCACTATCGAATTGGCACTACGCGGTTCGGCCCGCATGCAGGCCGAAACAGGGCATCCCACAGGATGCATGGTGGCACTGGGCGTGACCAGCGCAGGCGTTCTCGAGAACGTGGCAATCACCGCCGCACTGACCGCAGCGCGTGCCCGCAACCGGGCCGGGTTCCTGTCCTGCGTCGAACGGGGCGTAGCCTTGCAGGAACTCGATCCTGCAACCGATGTCGCTGCCCTCGCGGGGGCTTTCGAAAGTTTCCTGCTTGGTTTATCGACGCTTGCGCGTGACGGCGCGACAAAAGAAACCATGGACTGCGCCGTCACGCAGATCTTGCGTCTGTGGCGCCATTAACCCGGACGCCCAAGCGCGCGCAACTGTTTGAATGTCGGGATGCGTTTCGTCTCGAAGGAGCTTGCGCAATGTACGCTGGGCGTTCTCAAAGACCAAGTGCAACACCTTTCCTGTAAGGTGCCGCCATGGCGAAAATCTACAAACACCTGACCACCCAAGAGCGCGCAGTCGTCATGACCATGCGCGCCGACGAGTGTTCCAC
>JALYUM010000098.1 GCA_030853745.1 Pseudomonadota bacterium
ACCACCAGCGCGGACATCACCGCGCGTGCGCTGACAGTTGCCGCAAGTGGCACCAGCCGTGTCTATGACGGGAACACCGCAGCGATGGTGACGCTGGCGGACAACCGCGTGGCCGGTGACAGCCTGATGGTTGGCGCGACCGGCGCCGCTTTCGCCGACAGGAATGCGGGTACTGGCAAAACGGTCAACGTCAGTGGCATCGCGATCAGCGGCGCGGATGCGGCGAACTACGCTGTCAACAAAACTGCCACCACCAACGCGGACATCACCGCACGCGCGCTGGCAGTCAGCGCCACAGGCATCAACCGCGTCTACGATGGCAGCACGGCAGCTTCCGTCACGCTGGCGGATAACCGCGTGGCTGGCGACAGCCTGATATTGGGCAACCGCGCCGCTACCTTCGCCGACAAGAACGCCGGCGCCGGGAAAACAATCAGCGTCAGTGGCATTGCCATCAGCGGCGCCGACGCGGCCAACTACACCGCGAACGGCACCGCCACCACCAGCGCCGACATTACGGCGCGCGCACTGGCCGTCACCGCTGCCGCCAACAGCAAGCTGTACAGCGGCTCGACGCTGGCAACGGTGACGCTGGTCGACAACCGTCTCGCTGGCGACAATTTGACCGTCAGCGCAACGGATGCGCGCTTCGCCGACGCCAACCCTGGCATGGGTAAAACGGTCACCGTCAGCGGCATCCGCGTGGCTGGCCCTGATGCGGCCAACTACACGGCCAACGCATCGGCCACCACGCGGGCCGACGTGACCTCGAACGCAGCGCTGGACAGTGCGATCGGTGCGGTGACCAATACAAACGTCGTTCCCACCGCAGTGACGCAGTCGTTTGCCGTCGCCGGCAGCACGCTGCAGATTGCTGCCGCGCCAGCCAGCGCCGGCTTTGTGATCACGACCGCGATGCAGTCGGTGCTGCCAGCAGCAGTTCGCCAGGGTAGTTATGTCGACGCTGTCATGACCCCGGCTGCCGGGGAGGCGGGCGTGTCGCTGTCGCAAAGTGCACTGGCGCAGCTGGTCCGCCCAGGCGCCGACGGCGTGTTGCGCGTGCGCCTGCAGCAAAACGGCCTGGCCAGCATCGTCGATGGCGGTGTACGCCTGCCGGACGGCGTGGCCCAGCAATTCTTTATCGTCCCGGCCCAGGCCGCAGCAAAACAATAAATCGTCGCCAGCTCAATGAATCAACTTACGCATACCATGAACCAACATTTCCGATACACCATCCTGGCCGGCGCCGTCATGCAGGCAGCGCTGCTGTTCTCCGGTTCCGCGCAGGCGCAACAGCAAGTGCCGCCGACGATCGGCGACGCACTGCGCCAGTTGCCACCGCCCGTCGTTGAAAAGGCGGCGCCATCGCTGCCCGCCGTCGGCAATCTCCCGCCGCCAGTGTCAGTACAGGCGCTGCCCGGCGATAAGGTGACGGTCAGCCGCATCGACATCGAAGGCAACCAGGCACTTTCCGGCCCCGAGCTGCAAGCCCAGGTCGCGGCAGGAGTCGGACAGGCGCTGACGCTGGCGCAGCTCGAGGAACTGGCAAGCAACCTCACGCGCTATTACCGTTTGCAGGGCTATTTCGTCGCGCGCGCCTATCTGCCCGCGCAGGAAGTCACCGGTGGCGTCGTGCGCATTCACGTGGTGGAAGGCCACTACGGCAAATTCACGCTGAACAATTCGTCACTGGTCAACGACGCCACGCTGGCCTCCACGCTCAACCTGGCCAAGGCCGGGGGCACGGTCACGCAAGCATCGCTCGAAGGCGCCATGCTGGCCGTAAACGAGATGCCAGGCGTGGTGATCCGCCGCGCCGACATCATGCCGGGCGAGCAGGTCGGGACATCCGACTTCTTCATCGTGACCGAGCCAACTGCGCGGGTGGACGGCTACATCGCCGCTGAAAACTATGGTTCCGAATACACCGGCAGGCGCCGCGTGATGGGCGGCCTGTCGCTGAACTCGCCGCTGGGCATCGGCGACAAACTGTCTGCCAGCGGCCTTCTGTCGAATGGCAGAGACCTGAAAAACTTCCGCATCGCCTACGCGTTGCCGCTGACCGCCCGCGGGCTGCGCGCCGAACTGGCCGCGTCGCGCACCGATTACCAGCTGGCCGGCACCTACGCTGCGCTGGACGCGGTTGGCAAAGCCGATACAGCCGAACTCACGCTGACGTATCCGTTCGTGCGGTCCCAGGCATATGCGCTGGAAGGCTCGCTGAACGTCGGCCACCGCAAACTGGTCGACGAAATCCGCTCGACAGGCACAGTCAATCCCAAAACTGCGGACGTCGGCACCGCCACCCTGGTATCGCGCGGCACCGATGTGTTGTGGGGTATGCCGGGCCAGACCACGCTGCTGGCGGCCGTCACGCTGGGCTACCTCGACATTGCCGACGGGGTCGGCCGCACCCAGGATGCACTGGGTGCCGGCACCGCTGGCCGCTATGGCAAAGTCAACCTGTCGCTGTCGCGCATTACGCCATTGCAGCGCAACTGGACCCTGGTCACCGCACTACGCCTGCAGCACGCACTGTTTGACAAGAATCTGGACGGCAGCGAAGACATGTCGATCTCCGGGGCCGGCAGCGTGAAGGTGTATCCGCCAAGCGAATTCGCCGCCGAGAATGCGGCGCTGGTCAATCTGGAATTGCTGTACGCCTTGCCGTTGCAAGGCCCGTACAGCGCCCGCGTTGGCGTATTTGCCGATGCCGGACGGGCCAGCATGCAGCGGGCATTTGGCCCTTCCAGCGACGCGCGCACTTTGTCGGATGCCGGTCTGAGCCTGTATGCCTACTACGGCAACGTTTTCGCCTCGCTTCAGGTGGCCACACGCACCAGCCGCGCCGCAACCAGTGAAAACGTGTCGGCCACGCGCACGCTGCTTCAGCTTGGTACCCGGTTCTGAGGCGGGTGTCGACGACCGGGAGGATGATGAACACCGACAGTACACGCGCTGCCCGACAGGCTGCGCGGGCACTGGAGCACGATCGGTGTCAGTCAACGGGTGAAGTCGTCATACGGTGAAGCCATTGCTGCACGCGCAGCAAGTGCACGATGGCCGGCTCAGGCCTTGACCCGCTCGCGCCGCCGTTCGACGGTGCGCACTGCTTTGTCTTCGGGATACGGCGTGCCGGCAAACCGCATGTGCCGCCCGAAGCGCGCCAGGCGATCGACCAGCGTGGCCGGCCCCAGTGACGTTTCGCGTCCGGTGGACACATCCAGGTGCCAGAAGCCGCCATCGCGGTGAAACAGCATCGGCATTGCGCATGAGCGCGGCGCGCACGGGTGGGCGGGCACGGGAAAACCCGGATGGCGTTCCGGGTCCATCAGATACAGACATTCGGCACCAGCGCCCTGGTCGACGCGGTGCAGGATGACGCCGTTCGGCAGCAGTGCGCCCACTTCCAGCACCACGACACCCTTGATGCTGGCAGTAAATTCGATACGCATGCCGAGGCGCAGCGGGATGGGTTGATATTTGCCCGGCCAGACACCGTCGAGCAAAATGCCGTAGCGCGACACATCTTCGATTTCAAAACCACGCGACCCGCGCCGGATGACAGCGTGGCGGGCCGACAGGCGGCGCGTGAGGCCGCCCTTGTCCTGGCCATTGGGGCCGTAGTGCGACAGCAGCACGTCCGATTCGGGTGCGCCATCTTCCCAACGGCCCAGCACGCATTCGTCGAGCGCAAACAGGCGCACGTGGCGCGGCGCACCGGTGTCCGGGGCCGCATCGACCAGGCTGGCCGCATTGGCGGCAAACGAATGCGGCTCGCTGCGGCGCGCGGCGATTTCGATCAGGTCTTCGTCCCAGGCGATGGTGCCCATGCTGTGATCGACCTTGCCGCTGGGCTCGTGCAAATCGAGCTGGGCGATGGAGGCGTTGCGCGCAGTGACGTCGATGTTCATGCTGGCGCCGCCGGGCGCATTGACGCGGGCAATGCCGGCATCGTCGGCCATGACGCGCACATTTTTATGTGTGGCCAGAAAAGTTTGATGAATATCGGTCAGCGTGGCGTCCAGGCGCGGCACCAGGATCATCAGCGTGCAGACCCAGGTGCGGGGCGCGCGCGGGGCACGGTCGCCGTCGGGTTCTTCGCTGCGCAGCTCGACATCGATACGGTACTGGCCATGCTCCAGGCCGCGCGAGGAAAACTCGACAAATACCGGGCGCCAGTCGCCATCGACGCTGCGCGCAAACGTGTGGCGCTCGCTGCCGTGGGCAAACAGGTCGGATTCAAGCGTCATGTGCAGCTGCGACGTGACCCCTGGTGACAGGGCACGCAATTCCAGCTTGATCGACTGGCGGCCCCCGGATGCGCGCGGATCGAACCCGCTGACGCGCAGATGCGGGCGGCGCGTGGCCGGATGGCGCGGGTGAATGCCGGCCGGCGCATCGTCGCGGCGCTGGCGCAGCGCCGTGATCATGTCGAAACTATTGTCGGCCAGCGACGCCACCGGCGCCTGTGTCTCCAGCCGTGCCGCGCGCGGCGCCGCGGTGCTTTCAACAGTGCTCCGACCCGCGCCCGCAACTATTTCTGCAACCGCACCGGCAACCGTGTCTGTAACCGCACCTGCACCCGTGTCTGCAACCGCACCTGCAACCACATCCTGCGCATGCCCGTTCACGCACGCATCCGCGCCGGGCATGACCCAGGCGGTGCAGTGCGGGTGATCGGGATTGCTACATTTGTTCATGGTCGGCAGGCTGCATTCAGGTATGTCGACAGCTTAACGGTATTTGCACCGCACCGGCGCGCTGGTGAGAAGGTTTCCCAAAGATTGTTGCTATTGCGCATGGTTTTCATCCAGCAACCGCTGCGGCAGCGCCGTTTCATCGGCCGCACCCGCGGACACCGGCAGCAGCCGGCACACCACTGCGGTTGCATTGTCCGGATGCATGCCGGCAGGCGGCGCGGTTTCCAGCGCAGCAAACAGCGCTGCCACCGCGGTGGCGCCGTCGGCGCAGTCCTGCATGATGCCGGGCCAGCGCGCCACCCAGGCCAGCGCCTGCGGGCACGACCAGAAGCCATCGGTGGCCAGCAAATACGTGGCATCCGGCACCAGGGTCATGACGCGGCGATCGGCCAGCGCCGCCAGCCATGGTGGCAGGTTGGCTGGCGTCAATGGGAACAACGCATCGCCCAGCTGGCGCGGATTGGCAAAGGCATTCCCCAGCAAAAACGCCTGCGAAATTTGCGGCCGATGCTCGCCGTGCACTTGCTGCCACCATTCCTGTTCGCCCAGCGCGCCGTCCATGGCAAAATTCGTGGCCGGCACATGGTCGATCGTCAACGGTTCAATCGCGCCGTCCAGCACCTGGTAGAGGCGCGAATCGCCGACGTGGTACAGCAAGCCTTCGGTGCCGGGCGGAATTTCCAGCAGCGTCAGCGTGGTGCCGGGACGGCGTCCGGCTTCTCCGGCAAACGCCTGCTGCAATGTGGTGTGCAGTGCGTCGAGTGCGGTTTCGAGGGCGTCGAGGTCGCTGAACGCCGGCAAATACAGCAGGCCGGCCACGACCGCTTCGGCGGCCTCGCGACCGTGGCCGTGGCCACCCATGCCGTCGAGCACGGCGACGCGGACATGGCCCGGCGGCCAGCCTGGCACCCGGCGCCGGCACGGTTCCTGTCCGACCAGGTACGCGGCCATGCCCTCGGTATCGATGGTCAGGTAGTTATCCTGGTTTTCCAGGCGCGCGTCAAAGCCGGTGCCCACGCTGGAGTGGGCGGCAAGGTCGATGTGGAAAGGGGAATGGTACGGCATGGTGCTACTGTAGCGCGAAACGCCGGTCGGCAAAGGGTCGATCAGATGGGGTTTTCACGCTTTCCACGTGCCAGTAATGCAGCATTGACCAGCACGCAGGCGCCGGCGCCGGCAAACGCCGTGCAGACGCCGAAATGGTCGGCAATCATGCCCCAGAAAAGACTACCGGCAGTGTACCCACCGGCCATGACGAACAGGTAAATCGACAGCGTCCGGGCGCGCACTGAGGCTGGAAACGATAGCTGGGCTGCCGCGTTCAGTGTCGAGACGACCGCCGACCAGGCCATGCCGCCGCAGACGATCAACGGGATCAGCAAGGCCAGCGAGCGCGTCATCGACAGGCCCAGCAGCATCACGCCGTACACAACCAGCGCACCGGTCAGCAGGCGCGTCTTGTCGAGCCGTGCACGGATCGATGGCAGGCAAAATGCTGCCACCACCGCGCCTGCGCCAAGGCTGCCCATCAGCGTGCCGAACACGCTGGAATTCATGTGCAGCACGTCGCGCACGAACACCGGCAACAGGCCGGCAAAAGCAATCGTTGCAAAAAATACCGTGCACACATTGACCAGAATGCAACGGTAGCGCGCGCAGCCCAGCGCCAGCCGGGCGCCATCCTGCAGACGCTCGACGAAGCGCGTCGCCGCGATCGGCTGGGCCGGTTGCTCCTGCCACCAGGCCCGGTACACGAACAGCAGGCCGACAAACGACAGCGCGTTCACGAGAAACAGCGCACCGGGCCCGATCCAGCTGAACAGCACGCCACCGAGCGCCGGGCCGAGGATGGCAGAGACGTTGTAGCTGAGGTTGTTCAGCGTGGCTGCCGCTTCCACTTCGTCGGGCTCTACCAGCCCGGACAGCGCTGCCTGCCACGCCGGCCACATGAACGCCGAGCCGATGCCGAGGCAAAACGTGACGGCCAGTACCGGGCCGCTGCTGGCGTGCCCGCTGATCACCAGCGCAGCCATCACGCAGGCGCAGAATGCCTGAAACAGATTGCAAAAGAACAGGAACTTTGGGCGGTGCACGGCATCGGCAACAACCCCGGCCAGCAGCGCACATAAAAATATCGGAATATAGGTGGCGGTTTGCACCAGCGTCGTGGTCGAGGCAGAATGGGACATTGACGCAATCAGCCAGGCCGACGCAAACGTCTGCGTCCAGCTGCCCAGGTTCGACACCAGGTTGGCGCACCACAAGCGCCGGTAGCGGGGATGGCGCAGCGGCCGTGACAATGGCACAGTCAGCCGCGGCGCGGCCCTGGCGGTGGCCGGGTGGCTGGCAAAACTGGCAGTAAGGCTGGCTTTTCGCATGAAAACCAGTCTACGGGCCGGTAATGCCATGCGTCAACAAATGCAATGATTGCTTACAGTCGCGCGGTGCAAACTGCGTGATTTTCCCAACGTGACCGAATGACAATGACACCTTTCATGTACATCCGACCAGCTGAGATCGCCGATTTCCCCGTTATCGCCAGCATGCTGCATGCACTGGCCCTCGAATTCATCGTGCCCGGCATGACGACCGGGGCGGCGTCAATGTTTTTGCGCGCCAACGATGAGGAAGCACTGCTGGCGTACCGGGTTGCAGGGCATGTGACCAGCGTGGCGGTGATTGATGACCAGATTGCCGGTTTCATTGCCATCCGGCCTCCCAGTCACGTGTTCCATCTGTTTGTGGCGCAGCAGTGGCAGCGGCGCGGTGTCGCGCGCGCGCTGTGGGAGCACGTCGTCAAGCATGCGTGTGTCGATACCGTAACGTACACCGTCAACGCGTCGCCCTATGCGGTTCCGGCTTATCTGGCGCTCGGCTATCAGTGCAGTGGGCCGCTCGCTTGCCACAAAGGTGTGTCGTACCAACCCATGATCTACCGGTAGAATAGACACACTTTTTTGAGGACGAGCACCGATTGATGAAATCCTCCACGTTTCGCGTAGTTACGCAGGGACTGCTGCCGGACTACACCGTGGCGCTGGCGTCAAGGCTGGTCGCAACGCTGTTCAAATGCAGCGATGCACAGGTGGCTGCGCT
>JALYUM010000133.1 GCA_030853745.1 Pseudomonadota bacterium
AAAACTGAGCCATCACATGTTAATAAATG
This sequence comes from Pseudomonadota bacterium, assembly GCA_030853745.1. GTDB lineage: Bacteria > Pseudomonadota > Gammaproteobacteria > Burkholderiales > Burkholderiaceae_D > JALYUM01. The sequence continues at coordinate 30 of JALYUM010000133.1, forward strand.
CATGTCGGAGAAGTGGTATCGTGATTTTCTTGTGGCTCAGGTTTATCCGCTTGCAAAAATACACATGGCCGACGAATTGAGAATGGTAGGTATTAATACGTCGCGTGTGAAAGGGTATGATGTTTATGGTGGAAAATTTGAGTCTGTTGACCCACAGGGTAAAAATAAAAGCGCCCCAGTGAAAAAGCCAAAGATCAATGTCACGAGAAATAAAAAATCCAATTAGCTTAGCTTTTTTGTGAACCTCTCAACAAATCAAGGTGGACGGCGACATCACGAATATCGGCTATGAGAGGATCGCCGGCCATCGAGATGGGAAAAGCATTGGCTAAGCGCTTGTTATAGGCTGTCTTCGTAGGCATGCAGATGGCGCTGCAGACCTTTTTGAGGTTGAGATGCGGCTTATTGTAGATTCCTAATAGCATAAATTCGGTTTGCATGGATTTTCTCTTCTCTATTCAGTAATTGCATCAGGCCTGTTATCACGCAGAGTCTTCGAGTCCTCAGGTCTGTCTACTGTCACCTAGCCGCCAGCCTAGCCGCGATAGCAGTGTTCGTACCTTTGCGTAATTGCGCCACGCGTGCGGCGTGTGCTGACATGCTTGCCCAGCGGGCCGTAATTCATGGGCCTGGGAGTAAGAGGCTAAAAATACGCGTCATGTTTTTGCGGTTGTGAAAGGCGCGTCTCGGCAATTAGGCACGTGGGCGGCACCTTGGCGCTGGCCGCAGCAGCGGCAAATTTGGATGCTGCGAATGATCACTTTGCCACCGCCATTTCGCGCTCGTAAGCGTTGTTCGCCATGATCAGCGCCGCGACCGGCGGCAGCGACACGCTGTTGCCGATCATGCGCACCTGGGCGCTGCCGGACAGCGGCTTCGTGACCGTTTTCCTGCGATTGTTCACCGACGTGTTAAGCGGGTCGAGGATGTAGTCTGGACGGAAGCCTTGCGCGTTGGCCAGCTCGCGCGGCGCGAGCATGCGCAGGACGATGTCGACCACTTCCATCACTTCGTCATTAATTGTCACCAATTCGGGGAATTCGGCGTCCGCCAAGCTCGGGCAGTACTCGCGCAGGAAGGCCCGCACCTGCTGACGACGCTGCAGCGATGCCGGCGTGCGTGCCAGTGTCGTGCGGACCTCTCCATGGTGCAGGTCGTCAGCGGGGTCTCGTCAGCGGGGTCTGGTCCGGCAACTGGACATTTTTGAACTAATCACATTGCAATTGTCACCGCCGACCGCAACCACGCGGCGCAGCCTCATCCATCGCTCTGCGTGCCAATGTTATAGAATCACGCTTTCCCGCAGCAACCCATCGGCGCGTCACGTCGCACCGAACCCTCATGAAATCAACAACTTACAAACCCCGCACCCTCTCCGTTGCACCCATGATGGACTGGACCGACCGCCACTGCCGCGTCTTCCACCGCCAGATCACGCGCCATACCTGGTTGTATACAGAGATGGTGACGACCGGGGCGCTGATTCACGGCGATGTGGCGCGTCACCTGCGTTACGACGAGATCGAGCATCCGGTGGCGTTGCAGCTGGGTGGCAGCGATCCAACGGATCTGGCAATCAGCGCGAAGCTGGGGCAGGACTGGGGCTACGATGAAATCAACCTCAATTGCGGCTGTCCGTCCGAGCGGGTGCAGCGCGGCGCATTCGGGGCCTGCCTGATGGCGGAGCCGCAACTGGTGGCCGATTGCGTGAAAGCCATGCGCGATGCAGTCAATATCGACGTCACCGTGAAGCACCGGATTGGCATCGACAAGAATGAAGACTACGGCTTCGTGCGCGATTTTGTCGGCACGATCGCCGATGCCGGCTGCACCACGTTTATTGTGCATGCCCGTAACGCTATTTTGAAAGGTCTGTCGCCGAAGGAAAACCGCGAGATTCCGCCGCTGAAGTATGACGTGGCCTATCAGCTGAAACGCGAGTTTCCGGCGCTGGAAATCATCATCAACGGCGGCATCAAGACAAGCGACGAGGTGGCCTTGCATCTGGAACACGTCGATGGCGTGATGCTCGGCCGCGAGGCGTATCACAACCCGTATGTGATGGCCGATTACGATGCGCGCTTTTATGGCGACAATGCGCCCGTCAAGTCGCGTACCGAGGTATTGGCGGCCATGTTGCCGTATATCGTTGCGCAGCTGGCCGAACATGGCGAAAGAGGGTTGAAACTCAATAGCATCATGCGCCATATGCTGGGCATCATGACCGGTCTGGCGGGTGCGCGGTCTTTTCGTCAATTGATGTCGGACCCAAAACGGCTCGCTGAGGCCGACCCGGCGTTGTTGCTGGAAGCCGCCGCCCGCATTCAGACGGCATAACATTTCTTCCGCGGCAACATTCGGGGCCGCAAGCGTGTGAAAATTTCCACACAACAACCTAATTCTCAATGGAAAGCTTGCTCGTTAGCAAGCAATCCTCCTATACTTTCTGCATGGGCGCACTTGGTTTGCTTTTAAGTAAACCAGTTGTTGTTTATTGGTAACTTAAGTTACCATATAGAAAGAAAACTCTCTGCGGCACGCTTTATTTGATTTATTCTGATGGCTATCTCTGTCGCCCGCGTGGCGACACGTGCACCGTCGACACGACGCAGCCGCTCTAAGCGACTTCATACATATGGACAGAGGGAACAGGACGAAATGAATTTATCGAACATGAAGGTTGGACAACGACTGGCACTGGGTTTCTCGCTGGTATTGGCGCTGCTGGTTGCGGTTACCGTTGTCGGGATCTTGCGCATGGCGCAAATTCAGGACCGTCTTGATCATGTGGTCAGCGTGAATAACGTTGTGACGCGTCTCGTGATCGATATGCGCAACAACGTCAGTGACCGCCTGAACTCTTTGCGCACGCTGACGCTGATGACCAATCCGGATGACATGGAACCCGAGCTCGATCGCTTCAAGGTCCAGACCGGCAAGTACGATGAACTGAAAAAGAAACTCAGCGCGAAATTTGCCGCGGAGTCGACCGCCCAGGAAAAAACCTTGCTGACGGCCATCGACGGTTTTGAAGCCACTGCAATGCCAGCCATTGCGAAAGCGTCCGAGCTCTACCTGGCTACCAAGGCAGAGGATGCCACCCGCGTCATGATCAAGGAAGTGCGCCCTGTTCAGAAGAAATGGATGGAAGGCATGGATCAGCTGGCGGCAATGGAAGACAAGCAAAACGCCCAGAGCCAGGTCGATGCCCAGGCTGCCTTCGTGAATGCCCGTAACTTCATGCTGATTCTGCTGGCCGCTGCCGTGGCGCTGGGTGTTGCTGCCGCGATCGTGATTACCCGCAGCCTGCTGCGCCAGTTGGGTGCCGAGCCTGCCTATACTGCAAAAATTGCCACCAGCATCGCTCATGGCGACCTGGCAGTTGCGATCAACACGGACCATGCTGTCGCCGGCAGTCTGCTGGTGGAAATGAAAAACATGCGTGGCAGCCTGGTCGATATCGTGGGCCAGGTCCGCGCCGGCACCGAGACCATCGGAACTGCCTCCCGTGAAATTGCAGCCGGTAACATCGACCTGTCGTCCCGCACTGAAATGCAGGCCAGCTCGCTGGAAAAAACCGCCTCGGCAATGGAAGAACTGACGTCGACCGTCAAACAGAATGCCGATAATGCCCGGGAAGCCAACCTGCTGGCCGCCAGCGCATCGGAAGTGGCCCGCAAGGGTGGTGAAGTGGTTTCGCAAGTGGTCGACACCATGGGTTCGATCAACACGTCGGCCAACAAGATTGTCGACATTATCGGCGTCATCGATGGCATCGCTTTCCAAACCAACATCCTGGCGCTGAACGCTGCCGTGGAAGCTGCCCGTGCTGGCGAACAAGGCCGGGGTTTTGCGGTCGTGGCATCGGAAGTGCGCAACCTGGCACAGCGTTCGGCTGCCGCAGCGAAAGAAATCAAGACCCTGATCGGCGATTCGGTGGAAAAGGTTGCCGCCGGCAGCAAGCTGGTTGGCCAGGCCGGCGTGACGATGGATGAAGTCGTTGCCAGCGTCAAACGCGTTACCGACATCATGAGTGAAATTGCCAGCGCCAGCCAGGAGCAGAGCGCCGGCATTGCCCAGGTCAACCTGTCAATCATCGAGATGGATGGCATGACCCAGCAAAATGCCGCGCTGGTCGAACAGGCCGCCGCAGCAGCGCAGAGCCTGCAAGACCAGGCGGGCGAATTGCAGCGCGTAGTCAGCGTATTCCGCCTGGTGGAAGGTGAGGAAATGTCGTTTGCACCGGCACCTGCACCAGCTCCGGTTGCCAGCGCACCGGTTGCCAGCCGCGCCCTGACAGTGCGTCCGCCAGCCAAGCCGGCTGCCCGCGCCGCGCTGAAACGCCCGGCATCGTCATCGGCATCGACGCCAACGCCAACGCCAACGCCAACGCCAACGCAAAAGCCAGTGTCAGCCGCCCGTCCGGCTGCTGCCGCCAAGGCCGCGCCAGCAGCGTCTGCGCCGGCGCCACGCAAAGCCGCCGCAGCGGCGTCATCGTCCGACGAGTGGGAAGAATTCTAAGCTAGCTTGACCCGTGGTCTCCGCGCCGCATTTTCATCGTTTTTCAGTGACACACTTTTAAGGAAAATAATATGTCCAAAACTACTTTCATCGCCGCCTTGGTCCTCTCCAGCATCGCCGGCATCGCTACTGCAGCCGAAGTGCCAGCCAGCTTCGACCCAAAAAGCTGTAAGGTCGAATATCCAAAAGCATCGTTGATGAACGAAGAGCAGGGCACGACGTCGATGTCGTTCCTGATCAGCGCCGACGGTTCGGTATCGGACTCGAAGCTGGACAAATCGAGCGGCTTCAAAGGCCTCGACAAGGCAGCCATCAAATCGCTGTCGGCCTGCAAATTCAAACCAGGCAGCAAGGACGGCGCGCCGGCGCAGACCTGGACCAAAGTTGACTACTCCTGGAAACTCGACTGAGTGGTGGGAAGCTCGAATAACCCGCTGCGCGTTGCACTGGCGGTCTGCGATGCTCGCTGTACGTTCGTACAGCTCCGCTTCTCGACCACCATTGCTGCCGCTCGCGAGGGTGCTTCGAGCTCCCTGTGACGTTGCGCCGAAGCCGCTCCGCCGAAGTCGCTGCGCGGCTTCGAGCTCCTCTGTGACATTGTGCCGAAGCCGCTGCGCGGCTCGGGCTTTCTGTTCCCCTCGGCCGCGTGTTCACGCAGGCCGTAGCTTTTCCTCTGCTCCGCCTTTTCTTCCCGCCGATCTTTTCCGCCGATCGTTCCGTGCAGCTGTCTTTGGCTGATGCTTCTACAATGGCTTTTCGCCTGTAGACAAACGAGGATGCATGAACCCACGAAAAGCACTGGTCGTCGGTGCCAGTGGTATCGCTGGCAGCAATCTGGCGCGCGCGCTGGTTGCGCAGGGTTGGGATGTCGCCGGACTGGCGCGCCGTCCGCGTGATGAGGTGCCTGGCGTGATTCCGGTGGCGGCCGACCTGATGGATCCGGCCAGTCTGGCCAGCGCCCTTGATGGCCTGGCGCCCACCCATGTCTTCATTACTACCTGGATGCGCAACGCTACCGAGGCGGAAAATATCCGTGTCAATGGCGCCATGGTGCGCAACCTGCTCGATGCGCTCGCGCCGCAAAAAAGCGTGCAGCACGTGGCACTTGTGACCGGCCTGAAACACTATCTGGGGCCTTTCGAAGCGTACGCCAGCGCGGGCACCTTGCCCGATACGCCGCTGCGCGAAGAGCAGCCGCGCCTGCCGCTGGAAAATTTTTACTATGCCCAGGAAGACGAGGTGTATGCGGCAGCCCGGCGCGACGGTTTTGGCTGGAGTGTGCACCGCCCGCACACGGTCATTGGCAAGGCAGTCGGCAACGCGATGAACATGGGCACCACGCTGGCGGTGTTCGCGTCGCTGTGCAAGGAAACCGGTCGGCCGTTTCACTTTCCCGGCTCGAAAGCGCAATGGGAAGGCCTGTCGGATGTGACGGACGCCCGCGTGCTGGCAGCCCAACTGATCTGGGCCGCCACCACTCCGGCCGCCCGCAATCAGGCGTTCAACGTCGTCAACGGCGACTACTTTCGCTGGAAGTGGTTGTGGCCGCGCCTGGCGGCATGGTTCGATGTCGAGGCCGTCGGTTTCGACGGTACGGTCACGCCACTGGCTACCCAGATGGCTGGCGACGATGCTCACTGGCGCGCGCTGGCCGCGCGGCTCAATCTGGCCGAACCGGATCTGCAGCAACTGGCTTCAAGCTGGCATACCGACCTCGACCTGGGGCGTCCGATCGAGGTCATGACCGATATGTCGAAAAGTCGCATGCTCGGTTTTACGACGTACCAGCATACGGAAGATTCATTTTTCGATCTGTTTGCGCAACTGCGCGCCGACCGGTTGATTCCATAAGGTTCATTCGTTTAAGCACGATCCGGTGCGCCGGCGCGATTCGCGGCACATTAAGTGGGGGCGGAAGGCCGGGCGTGGAACAAGGTGGGGATTGTCGAAAGGCGTTTCTTGCGGTTGGGCTGATGGTGCAATGATGTAAACGATTTATATCAGGTGGTACGGGCCCCTGCCTGCGCGGGGATGACGGGGCAACAAAAAAGCGCGGCACCGAAGTGCCGCGCTTTTTTTAATCGCCCCGCAATTAACGGCGGTTCGGATTGTTCGGGTGATCGTCTACCCGGTTCGGTACGCCGTCGTGGTCACGATCGCCACGTGGGCCGCCGTTGTCGGCGCGGTCGCCATGGCGCCAGCCGCCACGGTCGAGTTGCCAACCGTTATTACCTTGCGACCAGGCCGGGCGGGCATACGCATAGCCAGGGCGGACGCGTTCCCAGTGGCCGCGGGTCCAGACGTGCTTGCGGCCGTTCCAGTTCCAGTAACCCGGAGCCCACTCGTAACCACGGCGTGCGGCTGGCACGACTTCATGGCGTGGCGGTGGCGGTTGGGTGTGTACCACGATCACGTCACCGGCGCCTGCAGCCGAAGCTGTGGCGGGAATGAAGGCGGCACTGCTGATAGCGATGGCAACTGCTGCTGCGGAAAGAATGCGTTTCATGATCACTTCTCCTGATTGGTTTAGTGATTTAACTATAGCTTGTGCCAGATCAAAGTGGCGCACAGGAATCATTCCCTTACAACCGATACATCTGGCAACGTCTGGCGAATGTCAACGTTTGAGTGGCTCAGCCGGTCAGCGTCTCGCGTTGCGCGTCGGCTGGCTGCGGTCTGTCTGCCAGCAGGCGCGCCATCATCTGGTCGAGCGGCATCGGGCGCGCGAACAGATAGCCCTGCATGCGCGGCGCGCCATTGGCAGCAAGGAACTCGGCCTGCTCGTGTGTCTCCACACCTTCTGCCACCACCGACAGACCGAGGTGGCTGGCCATGGCCAGGATCGACTGCACGATGGCCGTGCCGTTGGCGTCATTCGGCGTATCGCGGATGAAGGACTTGTCGATTTTGAGTTCATACAGCGGCATGCGCTTCAGATACGACAGGCTTGAATAGCCAGTGCCAAAATCGTCGATCGACAGCCGGATGCCGAGGGCGGCCAGTTCGTGCATGCGGCCGATGGTGTCGTCCAGGTTTTCAATCAGCAGGCCCTCGGTGACTTCGAAAATCAGCTCGGTGGCGGGCGCGCCGGTCTCCAGCAATACCTTGTGCACCTGCGCCACAAAATCGGTCTGGCGAAATTGCGATGGGCTGACATTCACCGACAGCGGCATCGCAAAGCCGGCCGCGCGCAGGGTCAGCCAGCCCAGGCACGCCTGGCGCAGCGCCCACTGGCCGAGCGGCACGATCAGGCCGCACTCTTCGGCCACGGGAATGAAGACGTCGGGCGCAATGAAGGCGCCGTTTGCGCGCTGCCAGCGCATCAGCAATTCGGCGCCCACCGGCGTGCCGAGCGCATCGAACTGCAATTGCCAGTGCATCGACAATTCGCCGTTGTCCATCGCGGACAACAGGTCGCGTTCCAGCGTCAGGCGGCGTTCCACTTCGGCCTGCATCGTGGCTTCGAAGAACGACACGCGGTTGCGGCCGTCGGCCTTGGCGCGGTACATCGCGGTATCGGCTTCGCGCAGCAAATCCTGTGCCGACTGGTTCGGATGCGACAGCAGCGTGACGCCGATCGATGCCGACGAATCGTAGAACTGGCCATCGATTTCGAAGCTCTCCGAAATGGCGCGGCGGATTTTTTCAGCGACCAGCAACGCGGAGTGCGTCGCCAGACGGCCATCGTCGCCCAGGTGCGCCAGCAGCACCACGAACTCGTCGCCGCCGACGCGCGCCACGGTGTCGCCCTTGCGTACCAATGCCGACAAACGCCCCGCCACATTGCGCAGCACCGCGTCGCCAATGCCATGGCCGCGCGCATCGTTGACATATTTGAAATGATCGAGATCGATGAACAGCAGCGCGCCGTGGCCGGCCTGTTCGCGCGCGTGGGTCAGCAGACGCTCCACCCGTTCCATCAGCAGGCGCCGGTTCGGCAGCCCGGTCAGCACATCGAAGAAGGCAAGGCGGTGGATGTGCTTTTCCGACTTTTTACGTTCGGTGATATCGCGTCCCACCATCACCCAGTGCGTGTTGTTGCCGTTCTCGTCGTTGAACGGCACCATTTCCATTTCGATCCAGTACGGATCGTGCGCCTTCGAGTAATACAGCAGTTCGGCGCTGACCGTTTCCAGGTGCACGATGGCCGCACTGATGCGTGCCACTTCGCCCGGTTCGGTAGCGGCGCCCAGCAGCACATTCCAGCTCTGGCCCATCACCTCGGAACGCAGGTAGCCGGTGCGTCGCTCGAACGCGTCGTTGACGAAAATGATCTGCTGCTGCGCTGCCGAGCCCGGCATCACCTTGGCGATGACGACCATGTCGTTCAGGCGCGCCACCGCGGCGGTGGTCAGGCGCAATTCGGCATTGACCGTCTGCAAGGAAGCCTGGCCCTCCTGCAGCGTCGCGGCGACCGCCAGCAAATCTTCCAGCGACTTTGCCAGGCGCTGCAACAGGATCGAACAGGAAATGGTGATGATCGCGCCGATGAACAGGAAGTTCAGCGCGGAGATGAAGGCGGTGGCCAGCGCGTCGTCGGCGAGCCGCGCGTGCCCTGTGGCTGCCAGGCCGAACACCAGCAAGGTAGTGCCGGCCAGGGCGCCCAGCGCGGGCCGGGTGCCCAGCAGGACCGCGGCGAGCATCGGTGCGGCCAGCAGGTAGATCTGGCTGACCGGACCCAGATGCACCATCAATACGGTGCCAAGCATGATCAGCAATGTCAGGAACAGCAACACGCGCGTCAGGTAGGCAGCTTGCCTGAAATGCCACAGCGCCGCCAGCCAGGCCAGTGCCACAGCATTTGCAAAAAACATCGGCCAGTTGCGCTGGCTGGCCAGAACCGCCATGCAGGGAGTAGCGGTCAGAAATCCAAGTGCAAGAACAATGGAGAGCAGCGAAGCGAAAATCTGCGTGCGCCAATGCGCGATGTTGTCGGGTGGTGCCAAAGTTGACTTTCGCGTACTCAGCCGCGCCGGCACTGTGGCGCTTTGCTGAAAGTTTTCAATCAGAAATGTTATTGCAGCACGGAATCATATCGTGGCTACATCGGATCGTCAGCTTTTACGGGAAATATTGTGGCCCGGAAGTAACAAAATCAGGTCGGGATGTTACATTCACGTGAGTTTGTCAGCAGGCAGAGAAATATCAACAAATCGACTGTGATCGCGGTGATATTTTGTGAAGATTTTGAGCGCTATCCGGTCGCTTCAGGAAGTGCGGCAATGGCTTCCTGCAATCTGGCGAAGTCGATTGGCTTGGTCATGTGCAAGTCGAACCCGGCTTCGCGGGCGCGGGCGCGGTCGGCGTCCTGGCCCCAGCCTGTGGCTGCCACGAGGAACAGGCCAGCGCCGCCGCTGCGTGCGCGTAACTGGCGCGCCACTTCATAGCCGTTCAGGTCGGGCAGGCCGATGTCGAGGATCACGATGCGCGGCTGGTATGCCTGCGCGGTGGCCAGCGCCTGCGCACCGTCGTGGGCAAATGCGGTGTGGTGGCCGATGGTTTCCAGCAGCATCGTCATGGTGTCGGTGACGTCGGTATTGTCGTCGACCACCAGGATGCGGCGCTGCGCCACTGGCGTGTCGAGCAGTGCGGGGGCAGCGGCGACAGCGGCACTGCCAGCGGTGGCCGGCAGGCGCACATCGAAGCGGCTGCCCCGGCCGATGCCCTCGCTGGCCGCGCTGATCGTGCCACCATGCAGTTCCACCAGGCCGCGGACCAGCGCCAGGCCAATACCCAGCCCGCCCTGCGAGCGCTCGAGTGCTGGCGTCGACTGGAAAAACATGTCGAAAATAGTGGCCAGCGAGTCCTGGGGCATGCCGATTCCAGTATCGCGCACAGTGATCAGGGCCTCTCCCGCAGCGAACCTTGCCTCGACCCAGATGTCGCCACCGGGCGGGGTATATTTCACGGCGTTGTTGAGCAGGTTCAGGATCACCTGCATCAAGCGCGTGGGATCGGCGTCGAGGATCACGTCGCTGTCCGGCAGTACCAGGTGCAGGCGATGGCCAGCTGCCTGGGCGAGTGGCACGGTGTCGTCGTACGCCGCCTGCATGGTGTCGGCAAGGATGGTGCGCTCGCGGCGCAGATCGACCTGACCCAGCGTGATGCGCGAAATTTCCAGCAAATCGTCGACCAGGTGGCGTAAATGGCCCACCTGGCGTTCCAGCACGGCCAGTGGCCGGGTAGCCTGCCCGGTGCTGGGGAGCTGCAGTTTCAATAGTTCGATGACATTGCGGATCGGTGCCAGCGGGTTGCGCAGTTCGTGGGCCAGCGTGGCCAGAAACTCATCCTTGCGCCGGTCGGCTTTCGACAGCGCCGCATTCAGTTCCAGCAACTTCGTTTCGGCGTCGTGGCGCGCCGCAAGGGCCGCTTCGGCAACCTTGCGCGCCTGTACCAGTTCACGCTCGTAGGAACGGCGCTCCCGCGTAATGAAGAACGCCACTTCGTCGTGGCAGACGCCATCGGTCTGCTGGCGCACGATATTCATCAGCATCGGAATCCGCGTACCGTCCTGGTGGGGGATATCGACCTGGATTTCCGCCACCGAGCCCTGTACCTGCAGCATCGGCAGGCAATGGGTCTGGAAAAACATGCGTGCGCCAACAGTGAACAGGTCGGCCAGTTTTTTTGCGCCCACCAGCGTCTCGGGGGCCATGCCAAGCCAGTCGCACATGGTGGCGTTGATGCGCAGGATGGTGCCGTCAGGCCCGGTCGTCAGCAGGCCGCATGGCGCTCGCGCAACGACTTCGGTGGCTTGCGCGAGCGGAATCGTCATGAATGCGTGGCGCCGGCCTGCAGCGACTGTTGCTGCAAAAATGCATCGATGGCTGCCGCACTGACACCCGGCACACTCATGTGCGGGTAGTGGCCGACATTGTCAATAATTGTCAGGGCGCTGGCAGGCAGTTGTGCATGCAGCCATTCTCCAACGGCCACCGGCACGACGGGGTCGTGGGTGGACTGCAGGATCAATGTCGGCGTGGTGGAAAATGGCAGGTCTGCACGGTGGTCGGACAGGAAGGTCACTTCGGCAAAGTGGCGTGCAATGGCCGGATCGCAGCTGGAAAATGCGTGCGTCAGTTCATTGCCAAGGTCGGGGCCGTTTGCGGTGCCCATCAGTGCCGGGGCCATATTGCTGGACCAGCCGAGAAAATTGCTGTCCATCGCGCCCAGCAGTTCGTCGATATCTTCGCGCGCGAAGCCGCCGTGATAGTCGCCATCGTTGACGTAACGCGGGGAGGGGCCGACCATGATCTGCGCGGCGAAGCGTTCGGGCTGCTGGTTGGCCGCGAGCAGGCCGATCATGCCGCCAACCGAATGGCCGATGTAGACGCATGGCCCGGCGCAGACGTCAGCCAGAATTTCCAGCAGGTCGCTTGCGTACCCGTGCAGCGTGCCGTATCTGGCGCGGCTGTAGGCACTGCTGTCGGAACCACCGCTGCCTACCAGGTCGAAAGCGACGATGCGATACCGGTCAGAAAACAATGGCAGCATGTGTTGCCACATATGCTGATTGGCGCCAAAGCCATGTGACAACACCAGTGTCGTGGCGCCATGGCCATGTACCTGGATATTGTTGCGTAATTTGACGTTCATGCTGGGTCCACTCTGACGATACGGCGTGCGAAGGATGACCGCCGACGCGGTGGACCTTCCGAAAACTGTATGGCAAAGCCACAGGTCCGCACGCTGATGATTTGTCGCCCGGACTTTTTATGATCATAGCATGGTCGATCTGCGATACGGCAGCGTGGCACGGGCTGCCGTATCGCATGATGTTATTACAAAAAAACTTAAAACAGGGCGTGGCAATTACTTCTTTTTCTTGCTGGCACGGGGCTCGACTGGCAGGTGCGCCACCAGTTGCGCCAGGCGTCCGGCATCGATATCGGCCAGTGCCAGCAGGCCGGCGCGCAATAACTGACCTTTTTTCAGCGCCAGCCCATTCGACTGGTGGGTCTTTTTCATGGCGTCCAGCAGCTCGGCTTCACTCTCCGGCAGCGCAAAGGTGACTTCCACGAATTTGATTTTCGGCACCTTGGCGGGCTTGGCAGGTGCAACGGCAGGCGCGTCGTCGGCGGCGCCGTCGGGCGATGCTTTGGCAACGGCTTTGGCCGGCTTTTTGGACGTTTTTTTGCCTTCGACCGGGGGCGTTGCGTCGACAGATGCGGCTGGCGCATCGACGATCACGACGGGTGCTGTCACGGCTGCGGCATCGGCGGTTGTGCCGGCATCGGCGCCCGAGGCTTCCTCTGGCAAATGCGCCAGTGCGGCTTGCAGCACGTCGTGGGATGCCAGTGGTGCCGGGGCGGTCACGCCATTCGATGCGGACAGTGGCAACTCACCGTCCATGGCCAGCGTGGCCGATGGCGCAATATGGTTTGCCGCTTGCATCGTCGGTGCGCGCGGGCTGTTGCGGGATGATTTTTTGTTCATGTGTGTCAGAACTTTCAGTGGAGAGGGCGGTGGAGGGTGGTTCAGGCAGCGTAACGTGGTGCTGCCCCGTGGCGGTAGTTGGTGCGATACAGAGCCTTGACCTTTTTTTCAACCAGGATGGCGATGTAATCGCTCACCGTTGCGCGGGGCGCCAGTGTGGCCAGCGTGGCCTTGAAGCGCGCGACGACATCTTCGACCGGCACGGCCAGTTCGCGCGCAATCGATTCGATCGATGCAGTGTAGCGCTTGTCGTTCAGCAAGTCCGCGTCAGGGGCCAGGACTTCTTTGGCATCCGAAAACTGTTCCATCGCTCGTTCTCCTGTTGAAGCGCCGGTGAAGGCTGGAATAAACACATCGATATACTTGCCGCGCGACGGCGCTATCCGGACGTCAGCAGGGACGGCGTCATCACGGTTTTGAGGGTGACCCGGCGTTCTTGTCCTTCAGTGTCGAACACGTACCACCAGGCGGCCCCACGGCGCAATACCACAGCGGACGCTTGTGCCCCCGCCAAACGGGAGGCCAATACGCTGATAGCGGGATTATGCCCTACTAAAATGACAAGACCGTGACCCTCCGGCCAGCCGCTGGCGGCCAGCAATTGTTCGGCGCTGGCATCGGGCGCAATCTGCTGGTCGATCTCGTACGGCATCGCCAGCGCATCGGCAGTTTCGCGTGTGCGCACCGCGGGGCTTGCGATGATGCGCACGGTGTCCGGCAATTGTTCTTTTAGCCATCGTGCCATTTTCTGCGCCTGGCGCTGGCCTTTCGGTGTCAGCGCGCGCGCAAGGTCGTCAATGCCGTCTTCGGCTTCGGCATGGCGCCATAAAACAAGTTCCATCAGTTGCTCCTTTGACGCATCAGCGCCTTTGCACGGTTGGGATTGCACAGCGTGCGCCACGGGGTGCGGCGCCGGTGCAGGCAGTCTGCGGCGATTCCGTCCAGATAAGCAATCACCACGCCGGCCTGCGGTGCCAGGTCCGGGCGGATTGTGGTGTACGCCGACAAAATTGTCCGGGCCACGTGCACATCGTTGAGCACGCCCAGCGCATCCTGTACGGCAGACAGTTTGTGGATGTAGCGGGCAGCCTTGTGCGGGCGCGCGATGGCGCGGAAAAACTCCACGGCATAGCGGGCCTGCTTGCAGCCGATGCGCAACCGATGCAGCGCGGCACTGTCGCACCCGCCAAGCTTTTGCACCTTGCGTGCGCGCTTTGCCACCACCGCGTGGGCAGCGTTGACGGCGCGGCGGGCAAACCGCCGCAGAGGCTTGCGCAAGCGTGTGCGGCCGGCCGGCGACATGTCATTGGGCCAGCGCTTGCCATCGACCCAGGCGAACAGATCGGGCATCAGGGGCGCGTAACGCGTCGACTGCACAGCGGCGCGCGCGGCAGCGTGCTTGTGCTGCGCGTCGGCCTCTGCGTGATCGAACAGGGCGTGCAAAAACGCGCGATGCCTGCCGGCGTCGGCAATGCGCGGCAGGGTGACGCGCAGCAGCACATCGGCATCGCGCGCGGCGCCCAGCAGTGTGCCAACTTCTTCGAGACTGGCCTGCAGATGCGCGGGGAGCGCCACGACGCTGCGAAACAGTTTCAGGCATGACGTGAAGCGGCGCATGCCGACGCGCAGCTGGTGCAGGTATTCGGGCTCGTCGCTGTCGAGAAAGCCCTGCACGTTCGCCTGCGCATGGGCCAGACAGCCGGTCAGAATGCGGCGCATGCCTTGCTCGACACTGGCGCGTGCCGGCAAGTCGATGGTGCCGGCTTTGCGGGGTGCGATGCCGTCGCGCGGGCGCGTGACTGATTTTTTCGCGGCACAATCCTGCAGTAAGCGCTGCGCGGAAATCTTGCGCAACCGGGCCGCAGTGGCCGTCAGTTTGGGTGCTGCTTTCATGGCAACAATACCTTTTGCAACGAGTGAGAGTCGGTAAATGCTAGCGTGTTTCCCCTGTGCCTGCCACACACTTGTGATGTAATCGACATGGAAACTGCGCTTTGATCTGGCGCAATCTGTCACACTGTGGGCACTTTTCAATCCAGGGATGTGCTCATCATGTTTGCTGCAGTCGATTTAGGGTCCAACAGTTTTCGCCTCCACATCGGCCACCAGGTTGGCAACAAGATGAAAGTGGTCAAGACGGCCCGGGACCAGGTGCGCATGGCAGCGGGCCTCGACAAGGACAAGATCCTCAGCGATGACGCCATCGCCGACGCGGTGCGCGCACTGCGCGGTTTCAAGGAAATCCTCGACGCTTTTCATCTCACCGCCGTGCGGGTCGTTGCCACCAACACCTTCCGGGTTGCCCGCAATGTAGCGGCGTTCATGCCACTGTGCGAGCAGGCCATCGGGCACCCGATCGAAGTCATTTCGGGCGAGGAAGAGGGACGCCTGATCTATATGGGCGTGGCGCATGAAGTGGCGCGGCCGGCCGAGGCGCGCCTGGTCATCGATATTGGCGGTGGCTCCACCGAGCTGATTTTCGGGCGCGGCAGCGAGATCGTCGAAGTGGAATCGTTCGGCATCGGCACCCAGCAGCAGAGCATGGAATTTTTCGCTGGCGGCCATATCGACGCCCGGGGTTTCGATGCCGCCATCATGGCTGCGCGGGCACGGTTCGACGACGCTGCCACGCAATTCCGGCCCGGCCAGTGGCACACCGTGTATGGCTCGTCCGGCACCATCCGCGCGATAGCCGAAGTGATTGCAGTGAATCGTATCGGCGACGGCACCATGTCGTTTTCCAGCCTGAAGGCGCTCGAGAAAGTTTTGGTGGAATGCGGTCACATCGACCAGTTCCTGCTGCCGGGCATCAAGCGTGAACGCGTGTTCGTGATGCTGGGCGGTCTGTCGGTGTTGCTGGCTGTGATGGAAGAACTGCAGGTAAGCCGCATGGAAGCCATCAACGCCGGCCTGCGCCTGGGCGCGCTGTGCGACCTGGAACTGCGCGCGAACCGCCACGACCGGCGCGACGAGGCCATCGACGGCGTGCTGCGACGCTTTCGCATCGATCCCCACCGCGGCGTGCGTACGGCCACGCTGGCGCGCCAGTTTCACGCGCAATTGCACGCGGCCAGCGGTGTTCATCAACGGTATCTTGAATGGGCGTGCCGGCTGCATGAAGTTGGCCAGGCAATCTCACACAGCGGCGCACACAAGCACGGTGCTTACCTGGTCGAACATGCCGACATGGCCGGCTTCACGACCGGCGACCAGGCCTTCATGAGCAAGCTGGTGCTGGGCCAGAAAGGCAATCTGCGCAAGGTAAAAGACGAGCTCGACGATGCCGATTTCGCGCGTGCGCTGCTGGCCCTGCGCCTGGCGTCGATGATGATGCATGCGCGCCTGGACGAGCACATCGACGGCATCCGGCTGCGCATGAAGTCGCGCATCGAGATTGCGGTCAGCGCGGAGTTGGCCAAGCGCCATTCGACCGTGCTGTTCTGGCTGAAAAAGGAACAGGACAGCTGGGCCGAGGTGAATGTGGCGCTGACGGTGACGGTCGGCTAATCCGCGCATCGGCGAATTGACTGGCGGCGAATTGGCTGGTCGGCTGGCCGGCTAGTCGGCTATTCTGCGGTTTCCAGGCGGCGCTGCAGCAGCGTGGCCATTTGCGCGGCCGGCATTGGCCGGTCGATCAGGTAGCCTTGCACTTCATCGCACCGCAGTGTTTCCAGCATGGCCAGTTCGGCCCGCGTTTCGACTCCTTCCGCCACCACCGACATGCCAAGAGCATGTGCCATCGACACAATCGCCTGGAAAAACACCTTGCCCTCGGCAGTCACGCCCAGCTGCGCGGTAAAGGCGCGGTCGACTTTCAGGCCGTCCATGCGCAGGCGCTGGAGTTGCGACAACGACGAATAGCCGGTGCCGAAATCATCGACGTACAGCGCCACGCCCAGCGCGCGCAGGGCCGCCAGCTCGGTGCCGACGTCGTCCTGCTCGCCCAGCATGGCCGACTCGGTAATTTCAATCTGCAGCAACGATGGCGGCACCCGGTGCAGCGCCAGCGCGGCCCCGACCTGCTGCGCCAGACCGCGGCGCCTGAATTGTTTTGGCGAGATATTGATCGAGACCGGGACTGGCTCCAGGCCGGCATGGCGCCACGCGGCAATCTGGCGGCAGGCTTGCTCGATGACCAGTTCACCGATCCGCAATATCAGCCCGTTGGTTTCGGCCACCGGAATGAACTGCGCCGGCGACACGTGTCCCAGCACCGGATCGTGCCAGCGCAGCAGCGCCTCCATGCTGCGCAGCTGGCCGGTGCGCGGTTCCACGCGCGGCTGATAATGCAGGACCAGCGCGTTGGCGTCGATGGCGTCGGCCAGTTGCTGCTTCAGCTGCATGCGCGCCCGCGCCGCCGTCGAGATGGCATGGTCGAAAAATCGGTATTGCCCCTTGCCGTCGTTTTTGCCGGCGTACATGGCCATGTCGGCATGCTGGATCAGCGTGGCGGCGTCGTCGCCATCGTGTGGCGCCACGGCAATGCCGACCGAGGCGCCAATCTGGGCCTGCAGGCCGTCGCCGATCAGGAACGGCTGGGCAAAGGCGGCAATGATGCGCTGGGCTACTGTTGCGCCATAAAACGGTCCGTCGCAACGGTCGAGCAGCACCACGAATTCATCGCCGCCAAAGCGCGCCACCCGGTCCTGTGGGCGCAGCACCGCCTGCAGCCGAGCGGCGGCACCCTGCAACAAGCGGTCGCCGGCCCCGTGGCCGTAGGTATCGTTGACCTGTTTGAAATCGTCGAGGTCGATGAACAGCAGGGCCGACACCGCATTTTCGTAGTTGGCCCGTTCCAGCGCGTGCTGGGTGAACTGTAGAAAGGCGTGCCGGTTGGGTAAATTCGTCAGGCTGTCTTCGTTGACGAGGCGCGCGGTCTGTTCCTCATGAACCTTGCGCTCGCTGATGTCCTGCAAGGTAATGGCCAGGTCCTGGCCCACCCGCACCAGGCGCCGGTGGCCCCAGTGAATATTCACGCCGGGCTGGTCGGCAAGATAGCGGTCGTCTTCGTAAAAACCGGTGTCGAGCGCGCATTGGTACAAGGCCATCGTCTCGGCATGATCGGCGCCGATATGGATCTGCGAGAGCAGGCTGCCGACCAGTTCGCTGCGCTGGTAGCCATAAAACCAGGCGCCGTGCGCGTTGCAGTCGAGGATGCGGAAATCGATCACGGCACCTTTGCGGTCGCGCACCGGCGAAGCCATGTAAAAGCCGTCCTTGGCCTGTTCGGTGGCGGTGCGGTACACGCGCCGTACTTCCGCCTGCTCGCGTTCCTGGGCAGCGCTGCGCAGGCTGAGCAGACTGGCCAGTGCCGCCAGCACCGCCAGCCCGAGTGACGCCGCCAGCGCATTGTTGCGGCTGTCGTGCCAATGCGCCCGCGCTGGCGCCAGCGCTTCATCGACGCCCAGTGCCACCAGCGCCGTTACAGGATAGTCGCTCGCGTGTTGCCAGCCGAGCATGCGGGCCGGCCCATCGGTCAGCAATTTCACGCCGGGCGGTCCCGACCAGATAGCGCCGTCCGGCGGCAGGATGATGTGTATCCGGCCCAGTTGTGGCTGGCTGTCGCCGGCCTGTTCGATGCGCAGGCGGCCATCGGCGCCGGCCACGCCCAGCACGCCCGTGCGGCCCAGCATCGCGGTGCTGCCGAACGCCGTGAAGTAGCCGGCGTCGATCGCCATCAGCACCACACCATCGAATTCGTCATCGAGCGTATCGAGGCGGCGCGTCAGCAGCACGACGTCGCGGTGTTGCCACGGGAGGGCCTGGCCAGACGGGGCGGCGCCAAGGCGCAGGGCGCTCGAGTTGCTGTCACGGTGCGCACTGAAGAAATCGGCTTTGGCAAAGTTCTGGCGACTGTCGCGGTCGCGCGTCGACGAGCGCACCTGGCCGTGTCGGTCCAGCACACTGACGCTGACAAACGCCGCATCGCTGAACATGCCATCGGCTTTCATGTCCTCCAGCAAGTTGGGGCGGCGCGCATGCTCCCAACTGTGCTTGAGCTGCATGGTGACCTGGTCCAGCTGCGCAATCGAGCGGGTGAGGTAGAGCGCGTAGGCGTGGGCGTACGTGGCCGTCTGCCGGACGAGTTGCGCATGCACCGCGGCACGTTCATTGCGGGCATTGGCGGCAATATTCCCCCATAGCAGGGCGGCAGCCAGGGCGGCGCACAGCGGCCAGGCCAGGGGCAGGTAAGGTTTGGTGCGGGAAAGAATGTTCAGAACGGTTTTTCTCATCATGGGTGACTTCACTGGCGGTACAGGAAATGGGCATCATCAAGGCGTCATCCGGACGTCATACAAACGTCACGCAGGCGTCATGCAAGCGTCATGCCGGCGTCATATCGGTCAGTCACACTGGCCTGGTCTTGTGCAGTACGGCTGTACAGGCAGCTTTGTCCGGTCAGCTCGAGCATCGGCACCAATTTTCCGCAGCGCTGGTCAGGCCAGCGTTGTTCGCGCCGCAACATGGATTCATATTAAGCAACTTATGTGACGGGTGAATGACCTCGGCATCCGCGCACATGTAACGCGCTTGTCACATTGCCTCTCTAAGATATATTGTTTGTTCGTTCAGGAAACTGGTACCCATGGATATGAAATCAGGCAGCCCCGCGCTGGTTCCGGTCACGATTCCGGAAACCGACCAATACCTCAACCGCGAATTGTCTTTGCTGGAATTCAATATGCGGGTACTGGCGCAGGCCGAAGACGTCAACCTGCCATTGCTGGAACGCCTGCGTTTCCTGTGCATCGTCAGCAGCAATATCGATGAATTTTTCGAAGTGCGCGTGGCCAGCCTGCTGGCCCAGCACAAAATCGACACCGCGCATGGCGATTTGTCGGGCCTGTTCGCCACCACGCTCGAACACGTCAGCGCCGAAGCGCGGCGCCTCATCACGCGCCAGTACGCACTGCTGAATGACGAAATCTATCCGCAACTGGCGGCCAAGGAAATTTTCCTGCTGCGCCGCAGCGACCGCAACCCGGCCCAGAAAGCCTGGGTAAAACGTTATTTCGACGAACAGGTGCGGCCGCTGCTGACGCCGGTCGGGCTCGATCCGGCCCATCCGTTCCCGCGCGTAATCAACAAGAGCCTGAATTTTATTGTCGAGCTAGCCGGCAAGGATGCATTCGGGCGCGGCAGTGGCATCGCCATCATGAAGGCGCCGCGCGTGCTGCCGCGCGTTATCCGCCTGCCCGACGAATTGTCGGACAAGAAGGGTGCATCGTACTGCCTGCTGTCGTCGGTGATCCAGTCGCATATTGCCGATTTGTTCACCGGGCGCGAAGTGCTGTCGTATTCGCAGTTCCGCGTCACGCGCAACAGCGATTTGTGGGTCGATGAAGACGAAGTCAAAAACCTGCGCCAGGCGCTGCAGAGCGGCCTGCACAGCCGCCATTACGGCTTTGCGGTCCGGCTGGAGGTGGCGCATGGTTGTCCGCCGCACCTGTCCGACTTTTTGCTGGACCAGTTCAGCATCGACCGCAGCCGCCTGTTTGCCGTGGACGGGCCGGTCAACATGGGCCGCCTGCTGGAAATCGTCAACAGCAATGCGCGCCCCGAGCTGAAATTCACTCCGTTCATCCCGGGCTTTCCGGCCAAGCTGGGCAACCGCGATATCTTCGCCACCTTGCGCAAGCAGGATGTGTTGCTGCACCACCCATTCCAGTCGTTCCAGCCGGTCATCGACTTCATCAAGGAAGCCGCCCGCGACCCGGACGTGCTGGCAATCAAGCAGACCATTTACCGCGCCGGGATGGACTCGGAGCTGGTGGAAGCGCTGATCCGCGCGGCTGTCAGCGGCAAGGAAGTGACCGTGATTGTCGAGCTGATGGCGCGCTTCGACGAGGAAGCCAATATCAACTGGGCCGAGCGGCTGGAAGAGGCGGGCGCCCAGGTGGTATATGGCATCGTCGGCCTGAAAACCCACGCCAAAATGGCGCTGGTGCTGCGCCGCGAGAGTGGCACCTTGCGCAGTTACGCCCACCTCGGCACCGGCAATTACAACCCGACGACCGCACGCCATTACACCGATTTCGGCATGATGACGGCCGATGTGGCGCTGACCAGCGATGTCAATGAAGTGTTCATCCACCTGACCAGTCTGACGCGTCCGAAAGCGCTGGAAAGTTTATTGCTGGCGCCGTTCACGCTGCAAAAGCAGATGGTCCTGGCAATCCGCAAGGAGGCCACGATCGCCCGCAGCGGCAAGCCGGCGCGCATCATTGCCAAGATGAATTCGCTGACCGACGAGACCATCATCCGCGCGCTGTACGATGCATCCAACGATGGGGTGCGGATCGATTTGATCGTGCGCGGTGCATGCGCGCTGCGGCCGGGCGTGGACGGACTGTCGAAAAACATCCGGGTGCGCTCGGTGGTGGGCCGCTTTCTGGAACACACGCGCATCTTTTATTTCCGCAACGAGCGCGATACGCAAGTCTATCTGAGCAGCGCGGACTGGATGAGCCGCAACTTGCTGCGCCGGGTGGAAGTGGCATTCCCGGTGCGCGCGCCGGCGTTAAAGAAGCGCGTGCTGCGCGAAGGTTTGTATCCGTATCTCAAAGACAATGTCGACGCGTGGGAACTGGGCGCCGACGGCCACTACCGCCGCCGCAAACCACGCAGCAAGAGCACCCGCAGCAGCGCCCAGGACATGCTCTTGCACATGCTGGCCGAGGTCGCCTCACCACCGAGCAAAGAAGTACGCGACGCCGAACCCGACGCCCAACCAGGGTCAGAGTCGAATTAATTGGTAATGTTTAACTATATAAACAATATAAATGAGGGTCAGAGTCAAATTGATTGGTAATATTTAGTTGTAGAAACAATAATAAATAGGGTCAGAGTCGAATTGTTTTGCAACTAGTTGCCGAACAATTCGACTCTGACCCTACGTTTTTATTTGGAGAAAGAATTGCTGATTAATTCAACTCTGACCCTCATTGTTTTGCACTAGTTTTTGGGCAAGTCGGTGCGCAGCAGTTCGGTGAGCACGCGGCCTTCGGCGCCGGCGGGCGGGCGGATGCGCAGGATGTTGGCCAGGGTGGGCGCGATGTCGACAGTTTCGGCGTACTGGCCGTAATTGCCTGGCTTGATCCATTTTGTGCCGCTCATTACCAGCGGGACATTGGTGTCGTAGGCATACGGCGAGCCGTGCGATGTGCCGCTCGATGATGAACCGAAAAACCAGTACGGCTTCGTGACGATGACCAGGTCGCCGGACAATTCACGGTGCCAGGCGCGGCGCATCAGCGTGCCGATACGGGTGGTGCCAGTGGCGCCGCTCTCGAACTGGGTGCGTGTGAAAACGTCAGCGATGCCTGTTTGCGCGCGCAGGAATTGCGCGGCAGTATTTTCGACATCGGCGTGCGCCAGGCCCAGCTTGTCGATGGCGGCGTAATCGAGGTGCAAGTTGGGTACCGATTGCGCGATTACCAGCTTTTCCTTGCCATATCTGGCCGCCAGCATGCTGTTCAACGCGGCTGTCAGTTTGACGCCATCGACACGGCCGGCATCCTGGTGCGCGGCTTTCGCGAATTCGGGCGTGTTCGGAAAACCATGGTCGGCAGTCAATATCACCAGCGTGTTGCCAGCGCCAACTTTCTTGTCGAGATAGGTCATGAAGTCGGCCAGCATGCGGTCGAGCCGCTGCAGGTGATCGTGCGACATTTTGCTTTCTGGACCGTAAGCGTGGTTCACATAATCGTGCGCAGACAGGCTGACGCCCAGCAAATCGGGCACGCCGGCCGGGTTGTTGCCGAGCTGTTCACCTTCAACCGCCGCCCGCGCAAAATCGAGTGTCAGTTCGTCGAGGAACGGGCTCATTTTCAGGCGATTGTAATAGCCGGCGTCGAGCTCGCCGCTGTCGCTGTAAAACGCAAACGGAAACCGGTTCGGCGACGCCGCCGTGGCGGGGTACAGCTCGTCAGGGGCGTCGTTCTGGTAGGCAGCATCGGCCAGCAGCGGCTTCCAGGTTTTGCCGTAATAACGGTCCTGCGGCCTGGTCGCCTGGTAGCGCTGTACCCACTGCGGATGCTGCGCCATGTAAAACGTCGTCGAGGCAAAGTTGCCGCTTTTGTCCATGTACATATACGGCGTGCCGGATTTCCCCGCCAGCAGGATCGCGCCGCGGTCCTTGCCCGACACGGTGACGACCTTCGCGCGGTTGCCCGTGGCATAGCGCAACTGGTCGCCGAGCGTGTCCACGCGCAGGCGGTTTGGCGAGGTGCCGTCGCCCGGCTTGGTCTCTTCACCTATATAAGTAAACGCGCTGTCTTCCGTGCAATAGACCGATTGCTTCGTGACCGGATCGATCCAGTTATTCCCGATGATGCCGTGCTGGTAAGGATAGGCGCCCGACAACACCGCCGCATGACCAACTGCGGTGACGGTCACGCCATGGGCCTGGTGCGCATTGCTGAACGATGCGCCTTGTTCGAGCAGGCGGCGCAGGCCGCCTTGGCCGAACTGGTCACGGTAGCGTTGCAACTGTTCGGACGGCAATCCGTCGACGACCAGCACGACGACCAGTTTTGGCTGGGTCGTGGCGGGAAGAGATGCTGCATGGGCGGCAGGAAGGGACAACAGCAGCAAGGCGGCAAGCGGCGTGATACGCATGGGAAGGGGCAGTGAAGTGGGTGACCGCCCAGCGTAGCAAATAAATATGACGGCGTGGTTACTGGTCGCGAAACCTGTGCATATGACAAAACGTTGATGCGGGATAAACTGAACCGCCGCACTAACGGGCGCGCCATTGAGAACTATCATGCGCTTCATCAGGACATCATGTCGGTCTGTGTATTCGTGGGATGTGCCAGCACTTCCGTGGCTGCCGCAAACCCGGTCCCGGTGGCATAACCTATGTCGCGCTGGGACTGGTCGGATCGTGGGATAGACCGGTTGCCGGTCGCGTGCAGCGATTCATCCAGATCGTCGAGCCGGTGCAGGAGGAGATGGGCAAAGTTACGGTGGACGCGAAGGCGAGCGATTGCTTCGCGCTGTCATCAAGCGCAGCTTAGTCTGATTACAACATTTAAGGTCAGGGGTCGAAGCCTTGAGTGCAAGCAAAAATCGTGATGCCGACGGCATTACGACATAGTGAAAATCTAAAATCGCGTCGCGTCCTGCAGCGCACGAAGTGAGGTAAAGTCAGCGGTGACGACTAACCATCCATTGCGTTGACTTATTTTTGGTAGGTTCCAGTGTGTCAGCCATACGCATGGTGACACATGCAGAATGCGACCTGCATCCCGTCCTGTTACGTACAACAAAAGCCTCGTTCGAGTGAGCCGGAGCATCATCAGCACCTGACATCGGATACGCATATGCATAGGCTGGACGAAGAGACCTCCACCAGGTTATCGATTCTGCGATTTCCCCTGATTGTCGGCGTAGTTTTTATTCATAACGCCGATCTGGCTGTAAGATTTTCCAGCGGGAGCCTGGGCGGCACTGGTGTCGATGGGGTAGCCGAGTTTTTCCGGAATTTGATCTCGCTGGGTTTCGCAAGAACTGCGGTTCCCGTGTTCTTCCTGATATCTGGATATCTTTTTTTTCTCGGGGTCGAGTGGACTAAAAAAAGCTATCTGGCGAAACTCAAATCCAGAGTGCGCACATTGTTGATCCCATTTCTGATTTGGAATATCGCCACATTGGCTGTATATGCCACTGTGCAGGCTTTACCTGCAACGAGGCATTACCTGTCTGGCGGGAGTGCTGAAATTTCGAGTTACGGTGTGTATGGTTATTTCAACGCTATCTTTGGCATTGATCGCATGCCGATTTCATACCAGTTCTGGTTTATCCGTGATTTGATGGTGCTGGGCCTGCTAACGCCCTTCGTTCATTTCCTGATCGTGAAAATACCAGTGATTACTCTAAGTTGTCTGGGTGCGTCATGGTTTTTTGGCGTATGGCCAGTGCCCGTCCCGTCGTCCGAGGCTGCACTTTTCTTTGCGACCGGTACTGCATTCGCGATACAAGAACAAAGTTTGTTTCGATTTGACAGGCACTCAACGTTGATTTACCTGACTTATCTGGTTGCTCTTTCTCTTGACATGCTTTTGATGGGAACTTTTTGGGGAGCGTACGTCCACCGCTTTGGGGTGTTGTTCGGCGTGCTTTCCATATTGTGTGTTACAAGGGCGATTGTGAGGGTGAGAAGCGTCAGTCAGTCGCTCCTGGCGCTATCCAGTGCCAGCTTTTTTGTCTTTGCTGCGCATGAACCAGCGCTAACGATAGTAAAGAAACTCGCTTTCCAGCTCATTCATCCGAATGCAGTAGCGGCCTTATTGGCCTTGTACTTGCTCATTCCGCTGATCCTCGTATATCTGTTGGTAGTGGTGTATATGCACTGCTCACGCTGGTTCCCAGGATTGACGAGCGTTATCGCTGGCGGACGCTAAATTTGTCTGATATTGCATGACGGAGTGTTCTCATGACCTTGCGCGCCGGAGAGTGTTCCACCCGAACAAGCGTCCTGGCGGCAGTGGGATTTTTCGTCCGAAAAACAAAAAAGGCTACAAGCCGAAGCATGTAACCTTTTTGATTTCCTACGAATTCTGTGGGGTGGCTGATGGGGCTCGAACCCACGACAACAGGAATCACAATCCTGGACTCTACCAACTGAGCTACAGCCACCACTGACTTGCATTTTCTGTTCAGGGCTTGCCCGAACAGAACGAGATTATACAAACAACTGCGCCTGCTGGCAAATTTTATTGTCCGGTTCAGACTGGTGCCGGAAAACCCGTCAGCGCGGGTTCCGGGAAGCGCACTTGCGACACCGGTGGCGTCAAGCCGACCAGGTTCGAAAACGCCTTAGACAAGGCCGTGACGCTGGCGCTGGTGAATGCTTCGAGCGAGGCCTTGCCCACATTTTCGCCCGCGCTCACGTCTGCATAAGCGCCCGCACCCGCACCCGCACCCGCACCCGTCTCGCCGCGCAGCAAGCCGCCCTGCGTCAGCAAGCGTGCCAGCTGGCGTGCGACGGCGTCGCCAGTGTCGACCAGCGTCACCGGTGCATCGGTTGCTGCCGCGATAACTTTTTCGATCGTCGCGCGCACGAGAGGGTAGTGCGTGCAGCCCAGCACGATGGTGTCCGCGCCTTGCGCCAGCAATGGCGTGATGTAGCGCTTGAGCATCGCGCTGATCTCGCTGGCGCCCAGGTCGCCCAGTTCGATCTGGTCGACCAGGCCGACGCAAGGTTGCAGCAAAAATTCAACACTGGACGCTGCGCTGACCTGCTCGCGCAACGCCAGGAACTTGGCGCCGTGCAAGGTGACGTCCGTTGCCAGCACGCCGACCTTGCCGCTGTGGCTTGCTGCTGCAGCGGGTTTCAGGCCCGGCTCCACGCCGACAATCGGCATGTCTGGATAATGCAGCCGCAGCGCCTTGATGGCCGCCACGGTTGCGGTGTTGCATGCCACGACCAGCGCCTTGGCGCCGCGCGCGACTAAAAAGTCGGCGATGATGAGCGAACGCGCGGCGACAACCTGTTCCGGTTTGTCGCCATACGGCGCAAAGGCGGAATCTGCCACGTACAGCAAATGCTCCTGCGGCAACTGCGCGCGAATATGGCGCAGGATCGACAAGCCGCCCACCCCTGAATCGAAAATGCCGATCGGGGCGGCGCTGCCTGCAGCATTGGCTACCGCAGTAGCCACATCAACAGCGGGGACGGCCGTCACTGGGCTACCTGGCTTACGCGGCGATGACAGGAATATTGATCGCATTCAGCGATTCAATCTTGGCTGCCCACTCTTTTGGACCGGTGTTATGTACCGAAGTTCCCGTCGAATCGACAGCCACCGTCACCGGCATGTCGACGACGTCGAATTCGTAGATCGCTTCCATGCCCAGGTCGGCAAAACCCACGACGGTTGCCGATTTGATTGCCTTCGACACCAGGTACGCCGAGCCGCCGACTGCCATCAGATAAGCGGACTGGTGCTTGCGTATCGATTCGATTGCCGCGGGGCCGCGCTCGGCCTTGCCGATCATTGAAATCAGGCCCGTTTGCTCGAGCATCATGTCAGTGAACTTGTCCATGCGCGTTGCCGTGGTGGGGCCAGCCGGGCCGACTACTTCATCGCGCACCGGGTCGACCGGGCCGACGTAATAAATCACGCGGTTGGTAAAGTCGACCGGCAATTGTTCACCCTTCGCCAGCATGTCCTGGATGCGCTTGTGGGCAGCATCGCGACCGGTCAGCATCTTGCCGTTCAACAGCAAGGTCTGGCCCGGTTTCCACGACGCCACTTCTTCCTTCGTCAGCGTATTCAGGTCAACGCGCTGCGATTTCTCGGTATCCGGTGCCCAGCTCACATCGGGCCAGCTCGACAGTGCAGGCGGTTCGATGTACGCGGCGCCCGAGCCGTCCAGTACAAAATGCGCGTGGCGCGTGGCGGCGCAGTTCGGGATCATCGCCACTGGCTTCGACGCGGCGTGGGTCGGGTACATGCTGATTTTCACGTCGAGCACGGTGGTCAGGCCGCCCAGACCCTGCGCGCCGATGCCCAGCGCATTGATCCTGTCGCACAGTTCGATGCGCAATTCTTCCGTCTTGTTTTGCGGGCCGCGCGCTTTCAGTTCGTACATGTCGATATCGTCCATCAACACTTCCTTGGCCATCAGCATCGCCTTCTCGGCGGTGCCGCCGATGCCGATGCCCAGCATGCCCGGCGGACACCAGCCGGCGCCCATCGTCGGCACGGTTTTCATGACCCAGTCGATCAGCGAATCGGACGGGTTCAGCATGACGAATTTCGATTTATTTTCCGAGCCGCCACCCTTGGCTGCCACTTTTACGTCGACGGTATTGCCTTCCACAAGTTCCATGTGCACCACGGCTGGTGTGTTGTCCTTGGTGTTCTTGCGATCGAAATGCGGGTCGGCCACGATCGAGGCGCGCAGCTTGTTGTCTTCGAAGTTATACGCGCGGCGCACGCCTTCGTTGACGGCGTCGGTGACGGTGCCGTTAAAGCCTTCGAAGCGCACACCCATGCCGATTTTCAGGAAGACATTCACGATGCCGGTGTCCTGGCAGATCGGGCGCTTGCCCTCGGCGCACATGCGCGAGTTGGTCAGGATCTGGGCGATGGCGTCCTTCGCGGCCGGGCTCTGCTCAAGGTCGTACGCGCGCGCGAGGTGCTGCAAATAATCGGCCGGGTGGTAATAGCTGATGTATTGCAGCGCCGCTGCGACGGATTCGATCAGGTCTTCCTGCTTGATGATGGTCATGGATCGTTCTCGAAAAATTAATGGGGCTTGGACTGGTACTGGGTAACCGTCATGATGCGGTCGGTATAAGCAATGGCCAACGCCGATAACAGGAAGACGGTATGGATCACGGTCTGGGCAACCAGCACCTTGACTTCATATGCTTCGGCGCTGATAAACGTTTTCAGCAAATGAATCGACGAAATGCCGATAATCGCCATCGCCAGTTTGCTTTTTAAAACAGAGGCATTCACATGCGACAGCCATTCCGGCTGGTCCGGGTGGCCTTCCAGGTTCATGCGCGACACGAAGGTTTCATAGCCGCCGACGATCACCATCACCAGCAGATTGGAGATCATGACGACATCGATCAGGCCGAGTACCACCAGCATGATCGTGGTTTCATTCAGTTTGTCGGGACGCACGGCACCGGGAACGGTCACCGCATCGAGAATATGGTCCAGAGCGGCGGCATTACCCATCGCGGCGCCGATCAGGTCTTTCAGCTCGACCCAGAAATGGAATACGTACACGCACTGCGCCAGGATCAAACCGAGATAAAGGGGAACTTGCAGCCAGCGGCTGGCAAACACAACTCGGTTGAGGGGTGTCATGTGGCGCGGAAGTTCGGGACGGGGGTTTTCGGACATCGGGAATGTGCTCCTGAGGACAAGTTTTAGCGCAGCATTTTACACCCCTCCGGCCGCATGGTCTTCAACCGATACAGGTTCCGCTTCATTGTGGAAAGCTTGGTAAAATCGCCAACAGCAGCCGCGCGTCGGGCATCTCTTGCCCATCTGTAAGGGCGTCGTAAGCGAGCGCGCTTAAGGTATGGCGCATAACGATTATATGGAGACAATGATGGCCGAGATCGCAACATCCCCGCAGGAAAACCATGGCTTGCAGGAAAACCGGATCTTCGCGCCGCCGGCAGCCTTTGCCGCCAACGCCGCCATCCCGAGCATGGCCGCCTACGACGCCTTGTGCGCCGAGGCCGCCTCCGACTACGAAGGCTTCTGGGCCCGCCTCGCGCGTGAAAACCTCGACTGGCACACGCCATTCACCAACACCCTCGACGAATCGAACGCGCCGTTCTACGAATGGTTCAAGGATGGCACGCTGAATGCCTCCTATAACTGTCTCGATCGCAACCTGCAGAACGGCAACGCCGACAAGACCGCCATCATTTTCGAAGCCGACGACGGCACCGTCACCCGCGCCACGTATCAGGAACTGTACGAGCGCACCTGCAAGTTTGCGAATGGCTTGAAATCGCGCGGCATCAAAAAGGGCGACCGCGTCATCATCTATATGTCGATGTCGATCGAAGGCGTGGCAGCCATGCAGGCCTGCGCCCGCATCGGCGCCACGCATTCAGTTGTCTTTGGCGGCTTTTCCGCCAAATCGCTGCAGGAACGGATCATCGATGCCGGCGCAGTCGCTGTCATCACGGCCGATGAACAACGGCGCGGCGGCAAATCGTTACCACTGAAATCAATCGTCGACGAAGCGCTGGCGTTGGGCGGCTGCGACACCATCCGCGACGTCATCGTCTACAAACGCACCGGCGGCGATATCGCGTTCAAGGACGGACGTGAAGGTGGGCGCGATATCTGGCTGCACGATCTGGTCGACGGCCAGGCCGCCGAGTGCGAGCCGGAATGGGTGGGCGCCGAGCACCCGCTGTTCATCCTCTACACGTCCGGCTCGACCGGCACCCCGAAAGGCGTTCAGCACTCCACCGGCGGCTATTTGCTGTGGGCCGCGCTGACGATGAAGTGGACCTTCGACATCAAGCCGGAAGACGTGTTCTGGTGCACCGCCGACATCGGCTGGGTCACCGGCCATACCTACATCGCTTACGGTCCGCTGGCAGTCGGCGCCACCGAAATCGTGTTCGAAGGCATTCCGACGTTCCCGCACGCGGGCCGCTTCTGGGACACCATCGCCAAGCACAAGGTCTCGATTTTCTACACGGCGCCGACGGCCATCCGCTCGCTGATCAAGGCTTCCGATGTCACGCCAGCCGTGCATCCAGCCAACTTCGATTTGTCCAGTCTGCGCCTGCTCGGTTCGGTCGGCGAGCCGATCAATCCGGAAGCCTGGATGTGGTACTACAAGAACGTCGGCGGCGAGCGCTGCCCGATTGTCGACACCTTCTGGCAGACCGAAACCGGCGGCCACATGATCACGGCGCTGCCGGGTGCCACGCCGATGGTGCCGGGTTCCTGCACGTTGCCGCTGCCCGGCATCATGACGGCAATCGTCGATGAAGCCGGCGCCGATGTGCCGAACGGGCAGGGCGGCATCCTGGTGGTCAAGCGTCCATGGCCGTCGATGATCCGCACCATCTGGAATAACCCCGACCGTTTTAAAACCAGTTATTTCCCGGAAGAGATCGGCGGCAAATACTACCTGGCCGGCGATGGCGCGATCCGCAACAAGGACACCGGTTACTTCACGATTACCGGGCGCATCGACGATGTGCTGAATGTGTCGGGTCACCGCATGGGCACGATGGAAATCGAATCGGCGCTGGTGGCCAATCCGCTGGTGGCGGAAGCTGCGGTGGTGGGGAAGCCGGACGACACCACCGGTGAGTCGATCTGCGCGTTTGTCGTGCTGAAACAGGCGCGCCCGACCGGTGAAGAAGCCAAGAAGCTGGCGCTGGAATTGCGCAACTGGGTGGCGAAAGAAATCGGGCCGATTGCCAAGCCAAAGGAAATCCGCTTTGGCGACAATTTGCCGAAGACCCGCTCCGGCAAAATCATGCGTCGCTTGCTGCGCGTGCTGGCCAAGGGCGAGACCATCACGCAGGATATTTCGACCCTGGAAAATCCGGCCATCCTTGACCAGCTGAAAGAATCGCAATAAGCGAGGTCAGTAGCGCTTCAAGGTTCACCAGACACGCCACCGTAGCAGCCATTGTTGCGGTGGCTTTTTTAGGCTGGTTACTGTTGGAATCATCCCGCGCAAGCCATGATTTTGTCGCCACGCCCGCGCACCTTGTTGGCGAATCATCTTAAAATAGAACCGCTGGAAGAAACTCCGTTTCGCCCAGTGAAACTACCTAAAAAATGATAATCATGGAGACCTTTCTGATGAAAACGCTTGCCCGCAGCATCGCATTACGTCGCTTCACTCCCGTCCTTGCCCTGTTGTCGCTCGCTGCCTGCGGCGGCGGGCACGACGATGCGCCGCGCGACACCACCCCCGAAGCACAGCGCCCGCAGGACACGCGCCTGTTTTCGGCCGTGTCCGGCAGCACCACGTTTGCCGCGATGAGCGGCGTGCCCGAGACTGACCGCTGGGCCGGTGTCTACAAGGGTTCCGCCTACCAGATCGAGGTGCCCAAGAACTGGAATGGCATGCTGGTCATGTACGCCCACGGTTACGCCGGCACCGGCCAGGCGTTGACCGTGGCGCCGCCGGCTATCCGCCGTTACCTGGTGAGCCAGGGTTATGCTTGGGCGGCGTCGAGCTACAGCAAGAATTACTACGATGTGCGCGCCGGCGTCGAAGACACCAACGCGCTGGCGCTGGCGTTCAACGAACTCGCACGCACCAATGGCCGCGCGGTATCGGCACCATCGAAAATCTATATCACCGGCGTGTCGATGGGAGGGCACGTCACCGCCGCCGCAGTCGACGAAGAAAACATCCGCACCGCGAACAACAAGGTGCGCTACGCCGGTGCCGTGCCGATGTGCGGCGTGCTGGGCGATACCGAGCTGTACGATTATTTCGCCGCTTACCAGGTCGCCGCGCAGCAGGAAGCCGGTATGCCTGCCACCGCTTTCCCGACGGCCGACTGGGCCACGGTCGGCCCGCAGGTGCAAGCCAGGTTGTTCACCAGCTTCCCCGGCGGCAGCACGCCAACGGCCGCAGCGGTGCCGAGTGCGCAGGGCCTGCGCCTGAAAAACATCGTGCAAAACCTCACCGGCGGCACGCGGCCACTTTTCGATTTTGCGTACGCCGGACCGTTGCAGGCGACCGCATGGGGCGTGTTCGGACGCGATGGCAAGCTGCAGGGAATTTTGAATGACGACGTGATCAGCACACAGAACATCGTCTACCAGTTCGACAACAATGCGACGCTGACCGCCGACGAACAGGCATTCAATGCAGCGATTTTCCGCGTCAACCCGACGCCTGATGCCAACCGCCTGCGCCGCGATGGCCTGCGCTGGGTGCCAAAGACGAATGCGCAGATCAGGGTGCCGGTGGTGACGATGCATACACTGGGCGACTTGTACGTCCCGTTCAGCATGGAGCAGATTTACAAGCGCCGCGCGAACGCATTGGGCACGTCCGGTTTCCTTGTCCAGCGCGCGATCCGCGGCATCAGCCATTGTGATTTCACGGTGGCCGAACAGGTGGCCGCGTTCGATGCGATGGTGAAATGGGAGCAGCAGGGCGTGAAGCCGGCCGGTGACGATGTCTTGACCCCGGCGGTGGTGGCCGATCCGAATTATGGGTGCAAGTTTACCGACAATACAACGGGGCCGGACGATAGTGCCGCGACGGCGAGGACAAGGGCATCGTTGCCCAAGTGTTCGGGGACGTAATTCCCGCAAGCGCAGCATGGGCACCGGCGTGCGCCGGTGTGACGGTTTTAAGATTAGTGATAAAAAAACGTCATCCTCGCGCAGGCGGGGACCCATAACACGGATCAAAAATCGCGAAACAAACGAGTATGGGACGCCCTTAAAACGCCGCAATCCCCGTCTGCGCCCGCCCTAAAATCAACGCGTGAATATCGTGCGTGCCCTCATACGTATTCACCACTTCCAGATTCACCATGTGACGGATCACGCCAAACTCGTCCGAGATGCCGTTCCCACCCAGCATATCCCGCGCCACCCTGGCGATATCGAGCGACTTCCCGCATGAATTCCGCTTCATCATCGACGTGATTTCAACGGCAGCGGTGCCTGCATCCTTCATGCGCCCGAGTTGCAGACAGCCCTGCAAACCGAGCGTGATCTCGGTCTGCATGTCGGCCAGTTTTTTCTGCACCAGCTGATTTGCCGCCAGCGGTTTGCCGAACTGCTGGCGGTCCATCGTGTACTGGCGCGCCGTGTGCCAGCAAAATTCTGCCGCCCCCAACGCACCCCACGCGATGCCGTACCGCGCCGAATTCAGGCACGTGAACGGGCCCTTCAACCCGCGCACGTCGGGGAACGCGTTTTCTTCCGGGCAGAACACATTGTCCATGACGATTTCGCCGGTCACCGATGCGCGCAGGCCGAACTTGCCGTGGATTGCCGGCGCCGTCAAACCGGGCATGCCTTTGTCGAGGATAAAACCGCGGATGGCGCCTTCATCGTCCTTGGCCCACACGACGAAAACATCGGCCACCGGCGAGTTCGTGATCCACATTTTCGAGCCGGTCAGCGCATAGCCGCCAGCGACTTTGCGCGCGCGCGTGATCATCGAACCGGGGTCGGAACCATGGTTCGGTTCCGTCAGACCGAAGCAGCCGATCCACTCGCCGGTGGCCAGTTTTGGCAGATATTTCTGGCGCTGCGCTTCGGTGCCAAACTCGTAAATCGGCACCATCACCAGCGACGACTGCACACTCGCCATCGAGCGGTAACCCGAATCGACGCGCTCGATTTCACGCGCGATCAAACCGTAACTGACGTAGTTCAGGCCAGGGCCGCCGTATTCTTCGGGAATCGTCGGACCCAATAAACCCAGCTCGCCCATTTCGCGGAAAATCGACGTGTCCATTTGCTCGTGGCGGAACGCTTCGAGCACGCGCGGTTGCAGCTTGTCCTGGCAGTACGCGGCGGCGGCGTCGCGCACCATGCGTTCTTCGTCGGTGAGTTGGGCATCCAGCAGCAGCGGATCGTCCCAGTGGAATGCAGCTTTGGTGTGT
Organism: Pseudomonadota bacterium; assembly: GCA_030853745.1. Taxonomy (GTDB): domain Bacteria; phylum Pseudomonadota; class Gammaproteobacteria; order Burkholderiales; family Burkholderiaceae_D; genus JALYUM01. Next base: position 34,093 of record JALYUM010000133.1, read on the forward strand.
TTCATGGTGGTCTCTCTCAAATAATTAACGGGCAAAATACAGGTCGTGCAGGTGGTCCAGGCTGACGTCGGCCGCAGCCTGCGACAGCACCACTTTCCCGCTTTGCATCAGGTACACGTGATCGGCCACGCCGACCGCGCGGTGGGTGTTCTGTTCCACCAAAATCATCGTGCGGCCTTCCTGCTTCAGGCGCGCAAGAATCTCGAACAGTTCATTCACCATCACGGGCGCGAGGCCCAGCGACGGTTCATCGATGATCAACAGCTTCGGGTCGCTCATCAAACCGCGCGCCATCGCCAGCATTTGCGCTTCGCCGCCGGACAGCGAACCGGCTAGCTGCTTGCGTCGTTCACGCAGGCGCGGGAACATCACGTACGATTTTTCCAGATTGGTCGAAGCAGCCGCACGGTGCTGTGGCGCGAAGGCGCCCATCATCAGGTTTTCTTCCACCGTCATGTCGCGGAACGTCATGCGGCCCTCGGGAATCATCGCCATCGACAGGTCGGTCATCTTCCACGTCGGCGTGCCATTCAGCGGCGCGCCGTTCAGAAGGATGCTGCCCTGGTCGACCGGGATCAGGCCCATTATCGCGCGCAGTAACGTGCTTTTGCCGGCGCCGTTCGGTCCGATGATGGTCGTCAGCTTGCCCGCTTCCACGGTCAATGACAGGTCCCACAGCACATTGATGTTGCCATAACCGGCGCGGATATTTTGTACCTCAAGCATGGGCGGCTCCCGTATAGCTTTCCATCACGGCAGGATTGCTGAATACTTCGGCCGGCGCGCCTTCCGCGATCATCTGGCCGAAGTTCAGCACCGCCACGCGCCGGCACAACTGGCTGATGGTCTCGATGTCGTGCTCGATGATGACGATTCCCACGCCGAATTTTTGGTGCAGCTCTTTCAGCATGTGCATGAAGCGGCGCTTGCCGTGGGTTTCCAGGCCCGCCAGTACTTCGTCGAGCAGCAGCAGTTTCGGGTTGGTCGCCAGTGCCTTCGCCACTTCCAGCGCTTTCAGTTCGGTCAGCGCGAGGCCGGTGGCGGCATCGTGTCCGGCCTTCGCCGTCAGGCTGGTGAAGTCCAGAATTTCATCGATGCGGCGGGCGTCGACGCTGCCGGTGCCGAAGCGCTGCGCCACCAGCAAATTCTCGCGCACCGTCAGTTCGTGCATCGGCTGCGGAATCTGGAACGTGCGCCCGATGCCGATCCGCGCGCGCTGGTACATCGGCGCGCGCAGCACGTCGGCGCCGTTGAACAAAATTCTCCCGCCGGTCGGACGCACCAGGCCGGAGATGGCGTTGAACAGCGTGGTTTTGCCGGCGCCATTCGCGCCCACCAGGCCGATCACGTCGCCGCTGCCAATCGCCAGCGTGACGTTGTTCACAGCGGTCAGGCCACCGAACTTCACGGTCACGTTTTCAAGTTGCAGCATCTTTTTTCCTTGTAAACTTTTTCACCAGCGACAGCAAACCATCGGGACTGGCAATGATCATCCCCACCAGCAGCACGCCGAGGATCATCTGGTGCCCGGATGGCAGGATGTTCTTGACGATCAGCTGGTCGACCAGGTACACCACCACGGCGCCGATCAACGGGCCGGTAATGGTGCGATAGCCGCCGAAAATCGCCGCCACGATCGGGATGGTCACCCACAGCGCGCTGAACGCGTAGTCCGGCTCGAGGAAATTGATGTAGTGCGCATTGAACGCGCCGACCATGCCGCACATGAACGCGGACACCATCAGCATCATTCCCTTCAAGAGCGTGTTGTTGACACCGACCACGCGGGTGGCGTCGTCGCTGTCGTGCATCGCCCGCAGCGCCAGGCCGTGCGGGCTGCGCCGGATCAGCGCATAGGCCGCGGCAAACACCAGCACGATGGTGAGAATGACGAGGTAGTTCCCGGTCTTGCTGGAGAAGTCCACGCCAAACAGCACCGGCAGGCGCGGGATGTTGCCGATGCCGGCCGCACCGCCCGTGACCGACGTCCATTCGCTCGCGACGATGCGAAAGATGTGCGCGTACGCCAGGATGGCCAGCGCAAAGTAGGGGCCGCGCAGGCGCAGCACCGGCAGCATCGCCAGCGCTGCGACAACGGCGCCGACGCCGCCCAGTACCAGCGCGACAAACACCGGCACGTGGTACTGCATCGACAGTACGGCAGACGTGTAAGCCCCCACACCGAAGAACGCGGCGTGGCCGAAGCTGACCATGCCGCCCAGGTTACCGAGCAGCGCCCAGGACAGCGCGATGCCGCCAATGATCAGCGATGCAATGATCAGGCTCATGACGTAATTGTCGGACCCGAACAGCAGCGGTACGGCGATGTAGATGGCTGCCAGCGCAGCGATCGTGGTGGGTTTAAGCTTCATCCGCGCCTCCGCGATGCACCGAACAAGCCGTTCGGCATGATGAACAGCACGAGCAAAAAGAGGCCCATGCCAGCGAGTTCCTGCAGCGCCGAACTGGCCAGCGTGACAGTCAGCGATTCGGCCACGCCCAGCAGGATCGCGCCAATCAGCACCCCTGGAATCGACCCGATACCCGCCAGCACGGTGATGATGAACGCCTTCACGGTCAGCACGCCGCCATACGCCGGCGTGATCACGCCGTAACTGAACAGCGCCACCCCGGCAAACGCCGCGAGGATGCCGGCCACGATGAACGACACGAGTTCGGTGCGGCCCGGGTTAATTCCCATCAGCTTGGCCGCATCGCGGTTGCTCGAGACCGCGCGCACGGCGCGGCCATACCAGCTGCGCGACAACCACCACCACAGGCCCACGATCAGCGCCACGCTGACGCCGAAAAACAGCACTTCGCTGCGCATGCTGTAGAACGGGCCGAGCACCATGGCTTCCTGCATCCACGAAGAATTGGTGGCGCGCACATCGGCCTTCCACGTCATCAAAATGACGTTGGTCAGAATCACGCCGATGCCGTAGGTAAGGGTCAGGGAGTTGATTTCGCGGTTGGTCTTGATGCGACTGACCAGGAAGTAGACCAGCGCCGACGTGGCGCTGACAATCACCACCGCGAACGGAATCGCAGCAGCCGGATTCCAGCCCAGTTGCGACTCCACCGTGTAGGCGATGTACGCCGACAGCAGCACCAGTTCGCCGTGCGCCAGGTTGATGACTTTCATGGCGCCGAACACCAGCGCCAGGCCGAGTGCGATGAGGGCGTACGAGCCCCCCTGCAGCAGGCCGGAATACACGGCCTGGAGAATCAGTTCACTCATGGCGCGTTACCACGGCAAACCAGGGTAGACCGGTTTGCCCGTGGCGGCTTCCTTCGGCCAGACCAGCACGACTTTTTTGGCCTGGTGCTGGCCCATGCGCTGGGTGAAGTTTTTATTGTCGCCCTTGGCATCAAATTGCACGCGTCCGATCAGCGTTTCGCGGTCGGTCTTGCGCATTTCTTCGGCCACGCCGTTCTTTTTCAGCGTGCCCTTGTCGGCCGCGCGCGCGATCGCTTCGAACAGCAGCATCGACTGCACATACCCGAACTGGCCCAGATAATCAGGCTCCTTGTTGTACAGCTTGCGGTAGCCGTCGGCGAACGCTTTGCCGTCGGCAGTGGTGAACTGTACCGGGAACGGCAGCACGGCGGTGCCGTACACATTCGGCATCAGGTCGGGGAAATCGGCGGCCATTTTCGGCGTGGCGAGCGACCACACGCCGGCAATGCCTTTGACGGGCGGCTTCAGCACGCGCGCCGCGCGCAGGATGCCGACGTAGTCATTTTCGTAGCCGACCATCGCGATGAATTCCGATTTGTCCTGCAGTTTTACCTTGTTGATGACCGGCTTGAAGTCGGTGATGGCAGGGTCGAACGCATGCGTGGTGACCTTGATGCCCTGGGCTTTCATCGTCGCTTCGATGCCCTTGGCCAGGCCGGTGGTGGCTTCCTTGGTCGAGTAGATCACCGAGACCGATTTTACGCCGAGGTCCGTAATCAAGCCCACCAGCGCGCGCTGGTAGCCGGCCGTGTTATTGATGCGGAAAAAATTGGTGCGGCCGCTGTTTACCAGGCCGTCGTCGACGCCGCCCGAGCTGACATACACCAACCCCAGTTTGCTGGCGGCGTCTGCCGCCGGGCCGATATTGTTCGAGCCGTAGCCGCCGGTGAGCGCCACCACGTTCTGGCTGGCCAGCTTCTCGACGGCTGCCACGGCTTTCGCTGGCGACGATTCGTCGTCGACGGTAATCAGTTTGATGGTGTGCTTGCCGTTGGTCTTGTTGAAAACTTCGGCGGCCACGCGGATGCCTTCTTCGGTGCCCTGGCCGACACGGGCCAGCGCCCCGGTCATCGGAATTTGCACGCCGACCGCGAGTTCGTCGGCGTGGGCCGCCTGCATGAGGCACAGGGCGACTGCGGCGATGCTGAAATGGGTTTGCTTCATTGTCTCCACCTTTTTTTGAGTAATGTATAGGGTACTTACAGACTGCTAATTGATATGGCGTCCCAGCGTGACTTCCATGTTGCGCACCAGCGCGATCAGGCGTGGTGCAAGGTCGTCCACCAGTTTTTCGCGCGGCAGTAAAAACGAAGGGCCGCCGCAGGTAAAGGACATGGTCTTGGCCGGGTCGTTGTCCGGCAGCGCCACGCCGATGGCGCTGATCTTGCTGTCCCATAGGCCCGAGGACAGGCAGAACCCGTGATCCTGGTAATGCCTGAAGCCCGCTTCGATATCGGCCTTGACGGTCGGCCAGGCAGCTTCGTCGTCGAGGCGGATGTGGTCCATCAAAAAATCGCGCTCGGCTTGCGGCAGCGCGCACAGGTACGCCTTGCCCATTGCCGTTGTCGACAGCGGAATGCGCGAACCGGCGTCGCGCCGCAGGGTTACCGCGGTGCTGCCGCGGCACGCTTCGATATATACCATGCTGAGGCGGTCGCGGATGCCGATCGCCACGCTGCATTCGGCATATTCAGCCAGCGCCTGCATGCCGGGCCGGGCCAGCTTGCGCACATCCATATTGGCCAGCAGCGAGTAGCCGAGCGCCAGCACGCCGGCACCCAGTTCATAGCGACCATGGTCCTTCGAAAAATGCAGGTAGCCGAGTGTGGTGAGCGTGTGCGTCAGGCGGGAAATGGTCGGCTTCGGCATACCGGTGCGCTTCGCCATTTCACTGTTCGACAGGAACGCTTCGCCGGGGCGAAAGCAGCGCAGAATTTCCAATCCACGCGCCAGGGCACTGACGAATTGACGGTCTGCGGGTTGGTCCAGCAAGGGCTGCGGATCGGGTTGCATGGCTTTCCTGACGTGGTCTCTTGCCCGGCTCATGCGGCTGGGTCGGGGTGAATAGTCACACATCCAAAATAAATATGTCAACAATTTTGTGGAATGGCGGTTCGCATTGCGAAACTATGATTTAAAGTTTCCATTGGCCAAAGGTTCTGCCGTATTGCCCTGAATTTCATCGTGATGGGCATTTACAGGTTCGTCAAAAGTCGGTAAGGTTTCATGAGAATCTCAAATCAAAACAATATTTCGCACAGCGAAACACTCGACCAAGAGGAGACGCATGTATGGTTTCAACTGAGCAGCATGGCAATATTCTGGTGGTGACCATCGACAATCCGCCGGTCAACGCGTTGGGTGTCGATGTGCGGCGTGGCCTGGCCGACGCCATCGATGCTGCGGAGCGCGCGCCCGACGTCGCTGCCGTGCTGTTGGTCGGGGCGGGCCGCAACTTCATCGGTGGCGCGGATATCCGCGAATTCGGCAAACCGCCTTTGACACCGTTTTTACCGGACGTGTGCAATCGTATCGAAGCGTGCAGCAAGCCGGTGATCGCCGTTATCCACGGTGTGGCGCTGGGCGGCGGCCTCGAAGTCGCACTGGCCGCGCATTACCGTTTTGCTCTGCCGACGGCCAGACTCGGCTTGCCTGAAGTGCATCTGGGCCTGTTGCCCGGCGCTGGCGGCACGCAGCGCACACCGCGCCTGATTGGTGCAAAAGCCGCGCTCGACATGATGCTGACGGGCCGCCAGGTCAGCGCTGCGGAAGCGCTTGCATTGGGCCTCGTCGACAAGCTTGGCACCGACGCTGCGCTCCTCGAACAAGGCATGGCGTATGCCGGTGCACTGCTGGCAGCCGACGCGCCGGTGCGCCGCACGCGCGACGCCGATGCGCTGGCCGACGTCGACGCCGCGCAAGCTGCCATCGATGCCGTCCGCCTTGACGTCGCCGCCAAAGCACGCGGCCTGTTCTCGCCTTTGAAAATTGTCGATGCCGTGCAGGCCGCGCTGGATCTGCCGTTCAACGAGGGCGTGGCGTTCGAGCGCAGCCTGTTTGTCGCCTGCCTGGACAGCCCGCAGCGCGCCGGCCTGGTGCACGCTTTTTTCGCCGAGCGTGAAGTGGTCAAGGCGCCCGAAACGAAAATCGCCAAGCCGCGTGCCATCGCCAGCATCGGGATCGTCGGCGGCGGCACGATGGGCGCCGGCATCACTGTCGCGGCACTCGACGCCGGCCTGCCGGTCGTGATGATCGAACGCGACGACGCAGCGCTGGCGCGCGGCCGCGGTTTCGTCGAAAAAGTCTACGATGGCATGGTGAAAAAAGGGCGCATCACGGCCGACGCTAAATCTGCCACGATGGCGCGCTATACCGGCAGCACGTCGTACGCTGCGCTGGCGCAGGTCGATCTGGTCATCGAAGCCGTGTTCGAGGACATGGCCGTGAAACAGGCCGTGTTTGCGGAACTGGACCGGGTCTGCAAACCCGGCGCGGTGCTCGCCACGAACACGTCGTACCTGGATATCGACCAGATTGCTGCCAGCGTGAGCCGTCCGCAGGATGTCGTCGGCCTGCATTTCTTCTCGCCGGCGAACATCATGAAGCTGCTGGAAATCGTGGTGCCGACAAAGGTCGCGCCGGATGTGGTGGCCACTGCGTTTGCGCTGGCCAAACTGCTGAAGAAAACGCCGGTACGCGCGGGCGTGTGCGACGGTTTTATCGGCAACCGCATTCTGGCCGTGTACCGCACGGCGGCCGATCACATGCTCGAAGACGGAGCATCACCGTACCAGATCGACGCCGCAGTGCGGGCTTTCGGCTATCCGATGGGACCGTATCAGATGTCGGACCTGGCCGGCGGCGACATCGGCTGGGCCGCGCGCAAACGCCGCGCACCCACGCGCGATCCGGCCGCGCGGTATGTGCAGATCGCAGACCGCCTGTGTGAACGGGGCTGGTTCGGACAAAAGACCGGGCGCGGCTACTACCTGTATGCCGATGGTGCGCGCACCGGCACGCCGGATCCGGCGGTGGAAGCGATCATCGATGAAGAGCGCGCGCGTGCAGGTGTGACGCCCCGCAGCTTTACCGATGACGAGATCATGCGGCGTTACATGGCGGCGATGATCAACGAGGGCGCCAATGTCGTCCACGAAGGCATCGCGCTGCGCCCGCTCGATGTGGATGTGACGTTCGTGCACGGTTACGGCTTTCCTCGTTATCGGGGCGGGCCGATGCAGTATGCGGACAGCGTCGGGCTGGAGAAGGTGCTGGCCGATATCCGGGCGTTTGCCGAAGCAGACCCGGTGTTCTGGAAGCCGTCGCCGTTGCTGGTCGACCTGGTCGACAAGGGCGCGAACTTCGCGAGTTTGAATCAGTCTGAATAGATACCAATAAATATGAGACCGTCGTCCCGGCGCACGCCGGGATCCATACTGAGCCAACAATAACGCGACCTCAGCATAGGCCCCGACTGTCGTCGGGGTGACGGTTTTTAGAGCGCGTCATAAAAAAACACTGGAGAACTTCATGCGCGAAGCAGTCATCGTATCAACCGCCCGTACGCCCCTTACCAAGGCGCATCGCGGCGAATTCAACATCACTTCCGGCGCCGCACTGGCCGCCTTCGCCGTGCGTGCAGCCGTTGACCGCGCGGGCATCGATCCGGCCATGATCGAAGACGCCATCCTCGGCTGCGGCTACCCGGAAGGCACCACCGGCCGCAATATTGCGCGCCAGGCCATCATCCGCGCCGGCTTGCCGGTGTCGATTGCCGGCACCACCGTCAACCGTTTCTGCGCCTCCGGCCTGCAGGCAATCGCCATTGCCGCAGGCCGCATCATCGTCGACGGCGCCACCAGCGTCATCGCAGGCGGAGTCGAATCGATCTCGCAGATCCGCTCGCGCGAAGCCGGCGACACCAGCCTGGACCCGTGGATCCTCGAACACAAGCCAGACCTGTACATGCCGATGATCGACACCGCCGACATCGTCGCCGCGCGCTATGGCATCAGCCGCGAAGCGCAGGATCGCTTTTCGGCCGAGAGCCAGCGCAAAACCGAGGAAGCCCAGTTGGCCGGGCGCTATGCCGAGGAGATCATCGCGTGCACGACCGTCATGGGCGTCAAGGACAAGGACACCGGTGAAGTGTCGCAGCGCGAAGTGACGATCGCCGAAGACACGTGCAACCGCCGCGGCACCACGTACGAGGCGTTGGCAAAACTGGCGCCGGTGAATGGTCCGGACAAATTTGTCACGGCGGGGAATGCCTCGCAATTGTCGGACGGTGCATCCGCCTGCGTGCTGATGGAAGCGCGGGAAGCCGAGCGCCTTGGATTGACGCCACTTGGCGCCTTCCGCGGCATGGCGGTCGCGGGCTGCGAGCCGGATGAAATGGGCATCGGCCCGGTATTCGCGGTGCCACGCCTGCTGGCGCGTTTCGGCCTGACCGTGGACGACATCGATTTGTGGGAACTGAACGAAGCGTTCGCGTCGCAGTCGATCTACTGCCAGGAGAAACTTGGCATTCCGTCGGAGCGGCTGAACGTCGACGGCGGCGCGATCTCGATCGGCCATCCGTTCGGCATGACCGGCGCGCGCCTGGCCGGCCACGTACTGCTCGAAGGCCGGCGCCGCCGCGCAAAATACGCGGTCGTCACGATGTGCATCGCCGGCGGCATGGGCGCGGCCGGCCTGTTCGAAATTTTTTAAGTACTCAGTTACCGCTACCCTAAAACCGTCGTCCCGGCGCAGGCCGGGATCCATGCTGAAGGTCCGCAGACGCAATGTCAGCATGGGCACCGACTTTCGTCGGTGTGACGGTCTTTAAGTCGACTGAACAAGACACGAAACGAGGATCCCATGGACTTGCAGTTCACCCCAGAAGAAGAACAGTTCAAAAGCGAAGTACAGGCCTTCCTGGCAGCCAGTCTGCCAGCGCGCCTGTCGGATAAAGTCGCCAACGGCAAGCACCTGAGCCGCGCCGACATGGAAGAGTGGCACGCCATTTTGCATGCGCGCGGCTGGCTGGCCAATCACTGGCCGGAAGAATACGGCGGCCCTGGTTGGACCGCGATCCAGAAATTCATTTTCGAGAACGAGTCGGCGCTGGCGAACGCGCCGCGCATCGTGCCGTTCGGCGTCAACATGCTGGGCCCCGTCTTGATCAAATACGGCGACGAAGCGCAGAAGCGCCACTGGTTGCCGCGCATTCTCGACGGATCCGACTGGTGGTGCCAGGGATACTCGGAACCTGGCGCCGGCTCCGACCTCGCCGCCGTCAAGACGATGGCAGTGCGTGATGGCGACGACTACATCGTCAATGGCCAGAAAACCTGGACCACCCTCGGCCAGTACGCCAACATGATTTTCTGCCTGGTGCGCACCGACCGCGACGTGAAGAAGCAGGAAGGCATCAGTTTTCTGCTGATCGACATGAACAGCCCCGGCGTGGAAGTGCGCCCGATCATCACGCTCGACGGCGAGCACGAAGTCAACGAAGTGTTTTTCACCGACGTGCGCGTGCCAGCCCATAACCTGGTCGGCGGCGAGAACCGCGGCTGGACCTGCGCCAAATATCTGCTGACGTACGAGCGCACCAATATCGCCGGTGTCGGCTTCTCCACCGCTGCGCTGGTGCGTCTGAAAAAAATCGCGGCAGAACAGCGCCGCAATGGCCGGCCTTTGAACGAAGACCCGAGTTTCGCGGCGCGCCTGGCGCGCGTTGAAATCGACCTGGAAAACATGAAGACGACCAATTTGCGCGTAATCGCGGCGGTGGCCGGCGGCGGCGCACCGGGGGCGGAAAGCTCGATGCTGAAAATTCGCGGTACCGAGATCCGCCAGGAGATCTCGTCGCTGGCGCGGCGCGCAATGGGCATCCATGCGCGCCCGTTCGTCATCGAGGCGCTCGATGGCGACTATACCGGCGCGCACATCGGCCCGGACTTCGCAGAAGCCGCAACGGCCCAGTACTTCAACAACCGCAAGCTGTCGATCTTCGGCGGCTCCAACGAAATCCAGAAAAACATCATCTCGAAGATGATCCTTGGACTGTAAAGGCACGCACATGAACTTCGAACATACGGAAGAACGGCGCATGCTCGCCGACAGCCTGAACCGCTTCATCGCCGAGCAGTACACCTTCGAGACGCGCGACCGCATCGCCGCCACACCGGAAGGCATGAGCGCCGCGTTCTGGGAAAAATTCGCCGAACTTGGTGTACTGGGTGCGCTGGTGCGAGAAGAAGATGGCGGCTTTGGCGGCGGCGGTTTCGACATCGCCGTGGTCTTCGAGGCCCTTGGCCGCGGCCTGGTCATCGAGCCACTACTGGGCAGCGCCGTGCTGGCTGCTGAAGCCATTTCCCATGCCGGCAGCACGGCCCAGCGCGCGTTCCTGGAAGCGATCGTCGATGGCAGCACGATTGGCGCCTTTGCGCACGACGAGCCAGGCTCGCACTACGAAATGGCGCGCGTGTCGACGACTGCTGAACGTCGCGGCGACGGCTGGATCGTCAACGGCGCGAAGTCGGTGGTGGCGCAGGGCGAAGCGGCCAGCTTCTACGTCGTCTCGGCCCGCACCGGCGGCGCCATCGACGACGAAACCGGCATCTCGCTGTTCATCGTGCCGCGCGACGCTGCCGGCTTGACGGTCACCGGTACCCCGAGCATCGACGGCAGTCGCGTGGCCGAACTTGCATTCGACGGCATGCAGCTTGGCGCCGACGCGATCCTCGGCGTTGAAGGCGAGGGCTACGCCACGCTGGAGCGCGCAATCGGTCGCGGTGTGCTGGCGCTGTGCGCAGAAAGCCTGGGCGCGATGGAAGCGGCCAAGGCGGCCACGCTGGATTACCTGCGCACCCGCAAGCAGTTCGGCATGGTCATCGGCAGCTTCCAGGCGCTGCAGCACCGGATGGCAGATTTGCTGCTCGAAATCGAACAGGCTCGCTCCGCCGTGATCAACGCTGCAGCAGTACTGGATGCCGATCGCCTGACGCGCGAAAAAGCGCTGTCGGCCGCAAAAATGAGCATTGGCCGCATCGGTACGCTGGTGGCGGAAGAGTGCATCCAGCTGCATGGCGGTATCGGCATGACGTGGGAACTGCCGCTGGCGCATTACGCCAAGCGCCTGGTCATGATCGACCATCAACTGGGCGACGAAGACCATCATCTGCAGCGCTATATCGCACTGAGCGCGTCGACCAGGGAAGCCGCGTGAGCGCGGGTTCGCCAGTGGCTTTACCGCTTGCGGGAGTGCGCGTGCTCGACCTGTCGCGCGTGCTGGCCGGCCCGTGGTGTGCGATGGTGCTGGGCGACCTCGGCGCCGAAGTGATCAAGGTGGAGCATCCCGAGCGCGGTGACGATACGCGCGACTGGGGCATGCGCATCGGGTCCACCGAGACCGCGTATTTTAATAGCGTGAACCGCAACAAGCGCTCGGTGTGCCTCGATTTGAAAACGCCGGAAGGCCAGCAGATCGCGCGCGATCTGGTGCGCAAAAGCGATGTCGTGATCCAGAATTTCAAGTTTGGCGACATCGAAAAACTCGGCCTCGGCTATGACGATTTAGTGAAGGAGCAGCCGGGCCTGATCTACTGCTCGATCACCGGTTACGACCGCACCGGCCCGGAAGCTGCGCGCCCCGGCTACGATCTGGTGATCCAGGGCGAGGCCGGCCTGATGGCGCTGAATGGCGAGCCGACGCAGCCGCCGCTGAAATTCGGCGTCGCCGCGGTCGACATGATGACCGGGATGTACGCGGCGCAAGGCGTGCTGGCCGCGTTGTACGAGCGCGAAAAAACCGGCAAGGGCCGCCACATCGGCATGGCGCTGTTCGACTGCGGTTTGATGATCACCGCCTACTACGGCCTCGAAGCCCTGTTGCGCGGTAACGACCCGTCGCGCTTCGGCAACGGCCACCCATCGATCATGCCGTATGGCGTGTACGAATCGGCAGACGGCCCGCTGGTGGTCGCGGTGGGGAACAACAGCCAGTTCATGCGCTTTTGTATCGACGTCATCGACCGTCCCGACATCGCGGCCGACGAGCGCTTCAAAACGAATATCGCACGCACCCAGCATCGCGACGAACTGATGCCGGAAATCCGGCGCGAGCTGGGCAGCCGCAAGCGCGCAGATTTGTTGAAGCGGATGAGCGAGGTGGGCATTCCGTGCGGCGAAGTGGCCGGTTTGCACGAAGCGCTGACATCGCAACGCGCCGTCGATGGTGGCCTGGTCAACACGATGCCGCACGCAGAAGTGGGCAGCGTCAGCGTGCTGGCGTCGCCCTATCGGTTCGATGGCGAGCGGCTGCCGGTGCGTAGCGCGCCGCCGAGGCTGGGGGAAGGGACGGCGGATGTGCTGCAGGATTTGCTGGGGCTGTCGGCGGAAAAACTGGCGGCGCTGAAGGGGAGTGGGGTGATTTAAGCGCGCTCCATGTGCTGTATGCGTTATCGGGCCGTTACGACATAGCGTCGGCAGTAGCGCTTAGCTGCTGACGACGCTTGTTGATTCTGGTCGGTTATCAATAAAGTGACGGTCAATCAAATTTGCTAATTGCCCGTTTGAATATTACCGACGCGAGAATAATAAAAACAGGAAATTAATCTTTCCGCTGCGATTTTCTGGTTTCCTGCTACCCCTATAATCTGGTTAATATTATTTTCTGGAATTAGAATAAAAATCTGCGTGCCCTATGTTCTGCATCAAACCTCTTGGTGATATAAATATTTGCTGTGCATATCGTGCCTAAAATAGAATCTGCGTTTTAAAGCCTGCGCTGAAATCGAAAAGTAATGTGAAGCATGCGATTTTTCATTTCAATGAAATCTTATCGCTTGTCGTGTGACTGCACATGCCTTATCAATTCATGTAGTAAATGGGCTGTGGATAATATTGAAGGGTAAATTGCCATGAAGATCGCAGCGTTGAATCCCGTGCGCAGGCAAGTCCTTAAACTTGGCGCTGCCGCATGCAGTACCGGTATGTTTGCCTTCCCTGGCGTCGCATCAGGTGCTGTCGCCAGCGCCAAATTACGACGCTACAACGTGCTCGATCCTCAGAATGGCCCACGCATGTTAGCCAGTTATCGGCTGGCGGTCAGTGCTATGCTGGCCCTGCCGTTCGAGGATCCGCGCAACTGGTATCGCCACGCCACTATTCATACACTCGACTGCCCCCATGGAAACTGGTGGTTCCTGCCTTGGCACCGGGGCTACCTGGGGTGGTTCGAACAGGTCTGCCGGGACCTCAGCGGCGATCCGTATTTCGCCCTCCCATACTGGGATTGGTCGCAGGTGGCAGCCATTCCAGATGGCCTGTTCGACGGTGTTCTCAATCCCGATCACGCTGCTTTTATCGCCACTGGTGCGGCGTTTCAAACCCGCATGAAAACCGCCCTCGATAATGCGGGGTATTGGAAGCGACCCAACGGTGCCATCGATAATACAAGTCAATATGGTCAATTGGTTGCACGGAATATTCCTTCGTCAAACGATTTCTGGATCAGTGCATTGCAATCGCCGCCCGGTCCTTATTTTTTTGATCAGCCAAAAACCCGAGGTTTGTCACGCGCAAATCCTGGATTTACTGCCGATACCCGCAATGCAGTATCACTCGCGACCTTGTATCCGGCGCTGAATGCGCGGGACTTTACATCGTTTGGCAGTCCGAAGAGTGCTGATCACAGCGCTGCCGTGGGATCCGGTATCCTTGAAGGTCAGCCACATAATTATGTTCATAATTGTGTTGGCACCACAAACTGTAATTTCGGGGAACTCAGGGGATTCATGGTGGACATGCTGTCGTCCATCGATCCTTTGTTTTATCTGCACCATGCCAATATCGATCGCTTGTGGGATGTATGGACCCGCAAGCAAGCGCGCTTATCGTTACCAATTGCCCCGGATGGCTATAGCTTAAGGACAACGCTGGCAGATCAATATAAATCGGCAGCCGAAAAAGCATCCGACTATTACAAGTGGGCACGTGAGCCGTTCCTTTTCTTTACTGATAAGAAAGGCGTCAAAGTCACAAAGAACAAGGCTGGCGACTACCTGTCGATTGGTGATTTCAATTACGACTACCAGCCAGGGTCCGGAGAAGATGTCGTCAAGCCGCTGCTCCGCACACAGACAGAGGAGGCACAGCGTGACATACGCCGCTACGTCGGCAAAATTCGCCACAGGGCGGTTACCCGGTCGGCGCCAGGTAACGTGCTGGTGCAGCTTCCCAACGATATTTTGGTCAATAGCGGTAGCAGCAGCCAGTCACTGGTGGCGCGAATCACACTGAATTACCCCCCCGGTAAGCATGGGGCGTATATGGTGGTGCTGGGTGGTCCGGCAGATATCGCTGACATCGATGTTGACAGCCCGTATTACGCCACAACGCTGATGATGTTTGGTCACCATGCGATGAATGGGCCATTCACATTTATCATCCCGATCGGCGGGCCAGTGAATTACCTGCATCGAAATCGCCTGCTCGAACCCGGTGGCGGCGTACCTATCCGCGTGCTGCCGCGCACGGGAGGCATGCCGCACCATGCTGAAGAAATGGAAATGGATATGGATGCCGACACTGACAGCGACGTACAGCTGGTGTCCGTGCTGATAGAGGCGTACTGATGTCGGCACGCATGGGTCGCCATCCATAAGTTGTCACGTGTAAGTCGCGATGCATCATGTCAAGCCCTATGCCGGGAGGGAAGGACTTGGCAGTGCGCGGCTGTAGCGCAGGGCAGAAGCGCAGTGCGGCATGCACGATTTATTGCTAGTCCGGCGGAACCAGAACGCCGGCTACACCTCTAACTGAGATGGGACTGAAGCGCCGGTCCGGCAAGCACCATCAAGCACCATCGGGTGCCGGAAAGCACCGGCAAGCATTAGCAAGCGTCGGGGGCACCGGCAAGCAGCGGCAAGCAACGGCAAGCAGCGACAAGCAGCGGCAAGCAGCGGCAAGCGTCCAGAGGCACCGGCAAGCACCAGCAAGCGTCTGGAGGCAGCGGCAAGAACCGGTAAGCATCGGCAAGCACCATCAAGCAATCGGCAAGCACCGACAAGCAC
>JALYUM010000155.1 GCA_030853745.1 Pseudomonadota bacterium
GCGTCTGCCCGCCTGGTGCAGCTGGGCGCCCGCCCCGGCGCCGCGCCGGTGCTGGCCGTCCGGGCGCCAATTGCCGGACGCGTGGTGGAACTGGTGGCCACGGCAGGCGGCTACTGGACCGATGCCACCGCGCCGCTGCTGACCCTGGCCGATCTGGGGCACGTGTACGTCACTGCCAGCGCGCAGGAAAAAGACCTGGCCCAGTTGCGCGAAGGGCAGGATGTGTCGGTGGCGTTCGATGCGTGGCCCGACCCTGTGCGCGCCCGCGTCGGCATGCTCGACTGGATGGTCGACCCGGATACCCGCACGCTGAAAGTGCGCATTCCGCTGGATAACCGCGCCGCGCGCCTGCGACCCGGCATGTTCGCCCGCGTCAGCTTTGTCGCACCGCCGCGCAAGGGCCTGATGGTGCCGGCTGCCGCCGTGGTCCAGGTGGGACTGGCGGCGCGCGTGTTCGTCGAAGTAGCGCCGTGGCAGTTCACGCCGCGCACCGTCACGCTGGGTGCGCAGGCCGGTAACCAGGTGGAAGTTTTGTCCGGCTTGGTGCCGGGCGACCGGATCGTCGTCAAGGATGGAGTGCTGCTCAATGATTGAACGTCTGTTGTTGCTGGGCTTCCGGCGCCGCGGCATCGTTGCGCTGCTGTTCCTGCTGGTGGCGCTGTACGGCGCGTACTGCTGGACCGAGCTGCCGCTCGAAGCGTATCCCGACATTGCCGACACGACGTCCCAGGTGGTCACGCAGGTCAACGGCCTGGCCGCGGAAGAGGTGGAGCAGCAGATCACGATTCCGCTCGAACGCGAAATCATGGGCACGCCGGGCATGCACGTGATGCGCTCGAAGAGCACGTTCGGGCTGTCGCTGATCACCGTGGTGTTTGACGATGGCGCCGAAGATTACTGGTCGCGCCAGCGCCTGCAGGAACGAATCGGGGCCATCACGCTGCCGTACGGCGCGCAGCCGGGACTGGATGCGCTCACGTCGCCCATCGGCGAAATTTACCGCTACACGCTGGAGTCCACTACACCGGCTAGCCAGGACCTGCGCGCCCTGTCGGAGCTGCAGCGCTGGGTGGTGCAGCCCCGCCTGAAGCAGGTGGCCGGCGTCGTCGACGTCGCCAATTTCGGCGGCGTGACGACGCAGTTTTTGATCGAGTTCGAACCAGGCCTGCTGGCCAAGTACGGCGTCTCGGTAGCGCAGGTGACGCAGGCCGTGAATGCCAATAACGCCAATGCCGGCGGCAGTGTGCTGACGCGCGGCGACCAGGGTTTCGTCGTGCGCGGCGTGGGCCTGATCCACAGCCTGGACGACCTGGCGAATGTGGTGGTGACGCAGAAGGGCGGGGTGCCGGTGCTGGTGAAAGACCTGGGCCGCGTGACGCTGGGCCAGCAGGAACGCCACGGCGTGGCGGGCAAGGATGCGCAGCCGGATACTGTTTCGGGCATCGTGCTGCTGCTGAAAAACCAGAATCCGTCGCAAGTGATGGACGGCGTGCATGCAGCCGTGGACGACCTGAATGCCCATGTGCTGCCGAAAGGCGTGCGCATCGTGCCGTATCTGGACCGCAGCAACCTGGTCGACGCCACCGTGCACACGGTCGGCAAAACGCTGGTCGAAGGCGTGGTGCTGGTGACGCTGGTGCTGGTGCTGTTTCTGGGCAGCCCGCGCGCCGCGCTGATTGCGGCCGTCACCATTCCGGTGGCGCTGATGATTGCGTTCATCCTGATGCACCACTTTAAAATTCCGGCCAACCTGCTGTCGCTGGGGGCGATCGATTTCGGCATCATTGTCGACGGGGCGATTTTTGTGCTGGAAAATATCCTGGCGCGGCGCGAGGCCGATCCGGAAGCGGTGTTGACCGAGGAGGTTGCCATCGCCGCCAGCACGCAGGTGATGCGCCCCACCGTGTTTGGCATGGTGGTCATCATGATCGCGTACCTGCCGCTGTTCGCGTTCCAGCGGATTGAATATAAACTGTTTGCACCGATGGCTTTCGCCGTGGGGTTTGCCTTGCTGGGCGCGCTGCTGGTGACGGTGCTGATGGTGCCGGGCCTGGCCTACCTGGCGCTGCGCCGGCCCCGCAAGATTTTCCATAACCGCGCGCTGGAATGGCTCGCGCCGCGCTACAGTGCGTTGCTCGACAAGCTGGTGGGACATACGCCGCTGGTGCTGGTGGCGGTGGCGGCGACGTTTGCTGCCGTGGTGGTGGCGGCCAGCCTGGTCGGCCGGGATTTTTTGCCCAGTCTCGACGAGGGCTCGATCTGGCTGCAGGTGACGCTGCCGCCGGGCATCTCGCTCGACAAGGCCACCGACATGGCCAACACGCTGCGCGCCACCACGCTGCACGAGCCGCAGGTAGCGCATGTCATCACGCAGCTGGGCCGCAACGATGACGGCACCGACCCGTTCACGCCGTCGCACATTGAAGCAGCCGTGACGCTGCAGCCGTACAGCCAGTGGCCGTCCGGGATGGTCAAGCAGGACCTGGTCGATCGCCTGTCGGCACGCTATCGCCAGCTGCCCGGCGTGGATGTGGGCTTTTCGCAGCCGATGATTGATGGAGTGCTCGACAAGCTGGCCGGTGCGCACAGCGACCTGGTGGTAAAAGTGTACGGCGCTGATCTGCACGCCACGCGCACGCTGGCCGAGTCGGTGGCCACGCTGCTGAAAACCGTGCCGGGCGCGCAGGATGTCATTGTCGACCAGGAGCCGCCGCTGGCGCAGGTGCGCATCGATGTCGACCGCGCCGCTGCGGCCCGCCTGGGCATCAACGTGGCCGATGTGATGGCGCTGATTCAGACCGGCATCGGCGGCGCGCCGGTGGCGCAGGTGTACATCGACGACCGCAGCTACAACGTGGCCGCACGGTTTGCCGGCAGTGCCCGCAACGATCCCGGCGCCATCGGCAACCTGATGCTGACCGGCGCCGGGGGCGCGCGCGTGCCACTGTCGCAGGTGGCCCACATCACGCTGGCCGAAGGCGAGACCACCATCACGCGCGAGATGGGACGGCGCCATCTGACCGTGCGCGCCAACCTGCGCGGACGCGACCTGTCGGCGTTCCTTGCCGATGCGCAGGGGCGTATCGCCAAGAATATTGCGTACAACCATGCGCGATACGACATTACCTGGGGCGGCCAGTTTGAAAACCAGCAGCGGGCACAAGCACGGCTGGCAGTGATCGTGCCGGCGGCGCTGGCGCTGATGTTCGTGCTGTTGTTCAGCCAGTTCGGTAATCTGCGCCAGCCGGGCCTGATTCTGGTGGTGGTGCCGCTGTCCCTGCTCGGTGGCCTGGTGGCGCTGGAACTGCGCGGCATGACACTGAACGTGTCGTCGGCGGTGGGCTTTATTGCGCTGTTCGGCGTCTGCGTGTTGAATGCCGTGGTGATGATCGCCAACCTGAACCGCTGGCGCGACCGCATGCCGGACGACCTGCGTGCAGCAGTGATTGGCGGCGCGCGCGAACGGCTGCGCCCCGTGCTGACCACGGCCACCGTGGCGGCGCTCGGCCTGGTGCCCGCTGCCATCGCCCATGGCCTGGGCAGCGACGTGCAGCGCCCGCTGGCGACTGTCGTCGTGGGCTGCCTGGTGACGGCCACCATCCTGACGCTGGTGCTGCTGCCGGCGCTGTATTACATGGTCGAACATTACATCGCCGAACGGCGCATGGCGACCGGCAAGGAGATGAATCATGAAACGACCTGATGCCATGAAGTCCGCAGCTGCCTTATTGGCCGCGCTCCTGGCCGCGCTGTTAGCGGGATGCGCGGCCGGACCGGATTATCACCGGCCGCTCCAGCCCACTCCAGAGCGTTATACGACAGCGCCACTGGTCTTCGACGGTGTTGCGCAGGATCAGCATTTTGCCGAGGGCGTCGCAGTCCCGGAAAACTGGTGGACGCTGTTTGGCTCGGCGCAGTTGAATGCGCTCGTCGAAGCGGCGCGGCGCGATAACCCTGATCTGCAAGCGGCCGCGGCAGCGCTGCGCATGGCGCGCGAAACCGCGGCGGCCCAGCGCGGCGCTTATTTACCGGTCGTCAGCGCGCAGCTGTCCCCGAGCCGCCAGAAAGTTGCCAGCCCGCTGGCCAGTCCGCTGGCGTCGAATGCCGATCTGTACACGCTGCACACTGCGCAGCTGAGCATCGGCTACGTGGCCGATGTGTTTGGCGGCGTGCGGCGCCAGATGGAAGGTGTCGACGCCCAGCACGACGTGGCGCGTTTCCAGTACCAGGCGGTGCGCCTGACGCTGGAGGCGAACCTGGTCGTGGCAGCCATCACCGAAGCCGCATTGCGCGAGCAGGTGGCGGCCACGCGCGAGATGGTGGCACTGGCGCGCAGCCAGCGCGACGCCGTGCACGTGCAGCGCCAGCAAGGGCAGGCAAACGCGGCCGACGTGGCGGCGCAGGAAGTGGCGCTGGCGCAGGTGCAGGCCA
>JALYUM010000158.1 GCA_030853745.1 Pseudomonadota bacterium
AATTCATTCACGGCATCGATGCACTGGCCGCCGGCCTGCGCATCGAAGCGACTGCCGAAGATGGCCTGGTCGAAGCGTTTTCGGTCACCGACGCTCCCGGCTTCACGCTGGCGCTGCAATGGCACCCTGAGTGGCGCATTGCCGATAATCCCCATTCAATGAAAATGTTCGGTGCCTTTGGCGACGCATGCCGGGCCTATCACGTGCAACGCATCCAAATACGAAAAGAGAATTGATCATGGCAATCAGAGAAAATTTTACGTACACCGATATGGACGAATGGCTGAATGCCAAGCGCGTCACCGAAATTGAATGCCTGGTTCCCGACCTGACCGGCGTGGCCCGCGGCAAGATCCTGCCACGCGGAAAATTCACCCAGGAGCGCGGCATGCGCATCCCGGAAGCCGTGCTGGGCATGACCGTCACCGGCAATTATCCGACGCGCGACGATGCCTACGACCGCGCCATTTCGTCGATCGACCGCGACATGATTCTGAAGGCCGATCCGACCACCATCACGATGGTGCCGTGGGCGGTCGACCCGACCGCGCAAGTGATTCACGACTGCTATTTCGCCGACGGCAAGATGGTCGATTTTGCGCCCCGCACGGTGCTTCGTCGCGTGCTGAAACTGTATGCCGATAAAGGCTGGAAGCCGGTGGTGGCGCCCGAACTCGAGTTTTATTTGACGGCGAAAAACATCGACCCCGACTTGCCGCTGCGCCCGCCGATTGGCCGTAGCGGCCGCGCTGAAACCAGCCGCCAGGTCTACAGCATCGACGCCGTCAATGAATTCGACCCATTGTTCGAAGACATCTACGATTACTGCGAGCTGATGAATCTCGACGTCGACACGCTGATCCATGAAATCGGTGCCGGCCAGATGGAAATCAATTTCCAGCATGGCGACCCGCTGGGGCTGGCCGACAAGGTGTTTTTCTTCAAGCGCACCTTGCGCGAAGCTGCCCTGAAGCACGATATGTACGCCACCTTCATGGCCAAGCCAATGGCCGGTGAGCCGGGTTCGGCCATGCACGTGCACCAGAGCGTGGTTGACGCGACCACCGGTCTGAATATCTTCAGCAAGGAAGACGGTTCGCCTGCGCCAATTTTCAATCACTACATTGGCGGCCTGCAGAAATACATGCCGTCGGCAATGGCCATCATCGCGCCGTACGTGAATTCGTACCGCCGCATCGTGCGCCATACGGCTGCACCGATCAACCTGCAATGGGGCGTGGATAACCGCACCGTGGGCTTCCGTGTGCCGGTGTCCGGGTCGCAAGATCGCCGCGTGGAAAACCGCATCATCGGCGCCGATGCGAATCCTTACCTGGCACTGGCCGTCACGCTGGCGTGCGGCTATCTGGGCATGACCGAGCAGCTGGAACCGACGCCGATTTCCGAAGGCAGCGCTTACGAGCACGCGTTCGAGCTACCGCAGGGATTGCCCGAAGCGCTGGATTTGTTGCGCAAGGAAGACAAGCTGCGCACGGTGCTGGGCGAGCGATTTATCGATGTGTATGCTGCTATCAAGGACCTGGAGCACCAGGAATTCATGACGGTCATCAGTCCGTGGGAACGCGAGCACCTGCTTTTACACGTGTAATGGAAAGGACGCTCGAATAACCTGCTGCGCGCTGCAATGGCGGTCTGCGATGCTTGCTGTATGTCCGTACAGCTCCGCTTCTCGACCGCATTGCTGCCGCTTGCAACGGTTCTTCGAGGTCCGATACTTTGGAGGTTTTATCATGGCACCGCCTTCCTCAAGCGCCGCATTGGCTACCGTAGAAGTTGTTCCATCCAGTATCTCCTCCGGCGTCCACGCCACTTTCGACACCGCGGCGCTGCAAAAGAGCGACGCCGCGCATTTTCTGCATCCGTTTACCGACCATGCCGGCCTGCGCGACAAGGGCACGCGTGTCATCGTGCGTGGCGACGGCATCTATGTCTGGGATTCGGAAAACAAGCAGATCCTCGACGCGATGTCCGGCCTGTGGTGCGTGAATGTCGGCTATGGCCGCCGCAGTATTACGCAGGCGGTGGCGCAGCAGATGGACACCCTGCCGTTCTACAACAGCTTCTTCAACACCAGCAATGTGCCGGCGATCAAGCTTGCCGCCGCGCTGGTCGACCTGGCGCCGCCGCAGTTCAGTAAAGTGTTCTTCACCGGTTCCGGCTCGGAAGCGAACGACACCATCGTGCGCATGGTGCGGCGTTACTGGCATTTGCAGGATCAGCCTCAGCGACAGACCATCATCAGCCGCGTGAACGCATATCACGGCAGCACGATTGCCGGTGCATCGCTCGGCGGCATGGCCGGCATGCATGCGCAGATGGGGACCGTGTTGCCCGGCATCGTCCACATCGGCCAGCCGGATTATGTGCATGTCGGGCAGGGCATGACGGAGGCTGACTTCGGTATGAAAGCGGCAGGCTGGCTGGAAGACAAGATCCGCGAAGTCGGTCCCGACAACGTTGCGGCATTTATCGGCGAGCCGGTGCAGGGGGCCGGAGGCGTCATCATTCCGCCCGCCACCTACTGGCCGGAAATTCAGCGCATCTGCGACAAGTACGGCATTTTGCTGATTGCCGATGAAGTGATCTGCGGCTTCGGTCGCCTGGGTGCGTGGTTCGGATCGACGGTGATGGGCATCAAGCCGGACCTGATTGCGTTTGCCAAGGGCGTGACGTCAGGTTACGTGCCGCTCGGCGGCGTGCTGGTGGGCGACCGCGTGGCGTCGGTGCTGATCGACAAGGGTGGCGAATTCAACCACGGCTTTACCTATTCCGGCCACCCGGTTGCGTGTGCGGCGGCGCTGGAAAACCTGCGCATTATCGTCGATGAACAATTGATCGAGCGGGTCGCCGACACCACCGGACCGTATCTGAAAGGCGCGTTTGCAGCGCTGGCCACGCATCCGCTGGTGGGGTATGCCGACAGTTTCGGCATGGTCGCCGGGCTGAACCTGGTGCAGGTCAAAGG
Source organism: Pseudomonadota bacterium (assembly GCA_030853745.1). Taxonomy (GTDB): domain Bacteria; phylum Pseudomonadota; class Gammaproteobacteria; order Burkholderiales; family Burkholderiaceae_D; genus JALYUM01. Next base: position 2,987 of record JALYUM010000158.1, read on the forward strand.
CGCGACGGTGCATGAGAATGTCGCGTTCGATCCGAAGCAGGGTATCGGCCAGCTGTGCCGCGGTCACATGTTCGATTGCGGCGTCATCATGCGCGCGGTGGGCGACCGGATGATCGTCGCGCCGCCGCTGGTGATGACATGCGCGCAGATCGACGAGATGGCGGGGCGCATCCGCAACGCGCTGGATTTGACGCTGGCGGATGTCAAAGCGCGCGGATTGCATTGAGGTTCCTGGTACTGCTGAGGTGGTATGGGGCCGTGGTGCAACCGCGGCGCCTCCGCCTGTATGACGGTTTTCAAACTGTTGGCTATAAAACCGTCATCCCCGCGAAGGCGGGGACCCATAGCATTTAAACTTTAGATGCGGTCCTAACAATCACCGACCCTTTCTCGTGCCGGTTCTTCAATACCTGCGGCGCCAGTGACCCCACGATCATCCCGACAAGCGCAGCCCCCAGGCCGGCCAGCTGACCCGGGAACACGGCGCCCCACGGGCTGATCTGCGGGAAGAAGACGATCCACACCGCCACCCCCAGCGTCACTGACGCAATCGCGCCCTGGGTCGTGGCGCGCCGCCAGTACAGGCCCATCACGAGTGGCACGAACGCGGCCACCAGCGTGACCTGATAGGCCGACGACACCAGTTCGTAAATCGACGTGCCCTTCATCGCGATGGCGTATGCGAGCACCAGGAACGCAAACACCACGATCGTGCAGCGCATCGCAAACAGCGACTGGCGGTCGGTCATGCCGGGGCGCAGGTTTTTCAGGATGTTCTCGACAAAGCTGGTCGACGGCGCCAGCAGCGTGGCCGACGACGTGC
>JALYUM010000163.1 GCA_030853745.1 Pseudomonadota bacterium
AACCCGGGGTCAGGTCTGCCAATCCGACACGGCCTCATCGCTAGCGCCGAATATAAGTGCCTCGAAGATGCAAAAGCCAATTCGATACGAGGGAATAGCAGAGCTCGTGTACGAATGGCAGACCTGACCCCGGGTTGGTTTGACCCCGGGTTGGTTTGACGGATGCTGCTTACACAGCGTGCTCCACCATAAACCCAAACCCGGGGTCAGGTCTGCCAATCCGACACGGCCTCATCGCTAGCGCCGAATATAAGTGCCTCGAAGATGCAAAAGCCAATTCGATACGAGGGGATAGCAGAGCTCGTGTACGAATGGCAGACCTGACCCCGGGTTGGTTTTTAGTTGGTTTTTGGTGGCATCAGGTCCAGCAAGATTGCCGTTTCTGCCTTGATGGTGTTTGTCACAGTTGGCTTGAAGTCAGGCGCCCATTGTGGCGAGTGGGTGCCGGGGAGTGGCTGGCCAGCTTTTTTCGCGGCGGCCAGGCGGGCAGGGTCGACCGCGCCCACGTGCAGCAGGATTGCTTTTACGCCGGGCTGCAGGCCGTATTGCGAGAAATCTTCCGACGTCATCTTTGGCGGCATCTCTTTGACGAACTCCGGGCCGACCGCGCCTTCCAGCGTTTTTACCATGCGGGCCATCAGCGCGGGGTCGTTGTAGACCGAGTCGGTGCCCGGCTTGACTTCGACCAGCGGCTCCTTCGGTGCGCCGGCCGCCATGGCTTCGCCCTTGGCTTCGCGTGCGATGCTGGCCAGGATGCGTGCGCGTACTTCCGGTTTGAACGTGCGCACCGACAGCTGCAGCGTCACCTGGTCCGGGATGATGTTTGCCACCGTGCCGCCATGGATGCTGCCGACGGTGATCACGGCCGGGTCGATCGGGTTGTTTTCGCGCGACACCAGGGTTTGCAGCGCGAGGACAATGCGGGCCGCCATCACGATCGGGTCGCGCGTTTCCTGCGGCACGGCACCGTGGCCGCCCTGGCCATACACAATGATGTTGACCACATCGGACGACGCGCGGAAGGCGCCGGCGTGGTACATGATGACGCCGGACGGGCCGCTTGCGTCGTCGTGCATCGACAGCGCGTAATCGGGTTTCGGGAAGCGCGTGAACAGACCGTCCTTGAGCATCGCTGCCGCGCCCGCGACGGTTTCCTCCGACGGTTGGCCGATCAGCATCAGTGTGCCGCTCCAGGCTTTGCGGTTTTCCGACATTAATTTGGCGGTGCCGTACCAGGCCGCCATGTGCAGGTCGTGGCCGCACGCGTGTGCTACCGGCACGGTGTCACCGGCGGCATTTTTGGTCGTCACCTTGCTGGCAAACGGCAGGCTGGTTTTTTCCAGCACCGGCAGTGCATCCATTTCGGTGCGCAGCATCACGGTAGGGCCGGGACCATTGCGCAGGATGGCGACGACGCCGGTGCCGCCGACGCCGGTGGTGACCTCGAAGCCCAGTTCCTTGGCCAGTTTCGCCAGGTTGGCGGCAGTTTTTACTTCGCTGAAGCCCAGTTCCGGATTGCGGTGCAATTGCTGGTACAGGTTTTCGATGGCAGGGTAGTTCGCGTTCAGCTGCGCGGTAAATGGCGCCGGCAACGGCGCAGCGTTCACAACGCCTGCGGCCAGCAGGCTGCAGAACAATATACGGGATGGCTTCATGTGCAAATTCTCTTTCATGTTGGGAGGTGGTCGGCGCGCATCGGAAGCGTCCAGTTTCAGCGTATCAGAAGTTACCCTAATGCACTAATTAGGGCGATTGGGTGGTGCCATTCATCCCGGCTTTTGGCCGTTCACCACGCGCATCCGCCATTCGTTTCGCCACGCTGGAAGGCGGGCGACAACGCGCTTACCTTGATTGTACCGAACCACTTTCAAGGAGCGCCTCATGCTATCGATCAAGCAGCTGCACAAAACGTATGCCAACGGTGCAGGGCGCGCAGCTCGGCGTCCTTGGCGCTTATTTCAAGCTGCAGCGTTTCCAGTTCGAAGCGCGCGGCGCGGCGGGGCGACAAGATGGCGGAGTAGCACAGCGTCCACACTGCAAACAACAGGCACCAGAGCAAAAACAGAAACATCAGCAAGCTGATTCTCTCGTCCTCGGCCAGCAGTGCGCCGTGGCGGAACAGCACGTCGGCGCCTGCCAGCACGCCGGTCTGCGCCATGGCGAGGACCAGCCCGCCCGCCACGATGCCCTTCATCGGCGGGGTTTCTTGGCGGTCGATTCAGCCGCGCCGGCGCAGGAACAGCCGCCACACATGCGACAGCAGCAGGCCGCGGGCCATGCGGGTGGTTTTCGCCAGCACAAAGCGCAACGCCGCCTCGTTCCAGTCATTCAGCGACGACAGGATCGCTACCAGCGTCAGGCAGCCCCAGCCGCCCAGCTGGAACAGCCAGTAATCGCGCGAGGAAGAAAGGGACGGCTCGGTCATAGGATGCCATCGGGTGGATTCGTTGCATTATGTTAAAAAAGCAATCGTAAGGTGATACGTCCACGGGGATGTTGGCGTTAAAGATCATGAGGAAAATATCGGCTATCCGGATAAATTAGTTTATCCGGGATACGGCTAATTTGACTTTATCTGAAAATCGGCTAAACTGGATTTATCTGAATTACGGATATTTTGCCATGTCATTTTCTCCCAACGCCCATCTTCTGCTGACTGCGGCGCAGCTCGGCCAGTTGCTGGTATCGACACGCAAGCATCGCAGGTTGACACAAGCAGCCGTCGCGGTCCGGGTCGGCTTGAGCCAGAATCGCATTTCGTATCTGGAAAAACATCCCGACGAAATCAGTATCAAGCAACTGTTCAGCTGGTGCTCGGTGCTTGCGCTCGAAATGCAGTTGGGTGAGCGCGATACCGCTGCGGTGAGCGACGCGGGGGAGTGGTAGCCATGGGACGCCGCTCGCACAGCCAGACGCTTCACCTCTGGGCCAATGGCGATTACGTCGGGCGCTGGACAATCAACGCCAACGGCGACGCCGAGCTAGCGTACGACGTCGCCTGGCGCAGCTCGGAACGGGGGCGACCGATCTCGCTGTCGTTGCCGTTCAATCTGCACAACGCGCCGCTGACAGGGCCCGCCGTGGCCCATTACTTCGATAATTTGCTGCCGGACAGCGACATCATTCGCAAACGTGTCGCGGCCCGGTTCAAAACAGGCTCCCTCGACGCTTTCGACCTGCTTGCGGCAATTGGCCGGGATTGCGTCGGCGCATTGCAGCTTCTGCCGGAAGGCGTCGAACCCGAAGGACTTGCCAGCGTGGACGGCGTGGCGGTGGACGATAAGGCCATCGAGCGCCACCTGCTGGAAGTGGTGAGCCAGGAGCGGCACGGTGCCCCGGACGACCCGGACGACGATTTCCGCATTTCGCTGGCCGGCGCGCAAGAGAAGGACGCCTTCTTGTGGTGGAACGGTCAGTGGATGAAGCCGCGTGGCGCAACGCCGACAACGCACATCTTCAAGCTTCCCATCGGAATGGTCGGCGGCAAAAGGGCCGACTTCACGACGTCGGTGGACAACGAGTGGTTATGCCTGCAGCTGTTCAAGGCGTATGGACTGCCCACCGCGCATGCCGAGATTGCCACGTTCGGTTCCCAGCGCGTGCTGATCGTCGAGCGTTTCGACCGTGTGTTGTCGAAAAATGGACGGCAGCTGTACCGGCGCGTGCAAGAAGACTTCTGCCAGGCCACAGGAACCTCACCGCTGCTGAAATACGAAAGTGACGGCGGCCCAGGCCTGAAGGACATGTTTACGCTGTTGCAGCAATCGGAGCAGGTTGCTGCAGACATGCACACGCTGATGGCGTCGCAACTGCTGTTCTGGATGCTGCGTGCACCTGACGGGCATGCCAAAAACTTCAGTATCCAGTTGCTTGCCGGTGCCGGCCGCTTCAGGATGACGCCGATCTACGATGTGATGTCCGCTTATCCCGTCATCGGGCCGAGGGCGAACCAGTGGGCAGAACGCAAGCTGAAAATGGCAATGGCGCTGCTTGGAGAAAACCGGCACTACCTGGCGCACGGCATACAGCGGCGCCATTTCAACAGCACGGCGAAAGCAGTGGGTTACGGCGCCAATGCCGAACCCCTGCTGCGCGACTTTATTTCACGCACGCCCGCTATCGTGGAACAGGTCCGGGCTGAACTGCCAGCAGGCTTTTCTGAAAAGGTCGCCGACAAGATACTGGGTGGCGTGCTCGCCGCAGCGCATGCGCTGGAACGTATGGCGCCGGACTGAACCTAGCAAGATCCGGTTGCGCCAGTGCGACACGCGTCGTATGATCATGGCTTCTGTCACATTTTTACACGCCATGTCTACACCATCCGTCACCGAACTCACGCTGCTGAAATGCCTGTAGAAGCAGCACCCCTTGTCTGCCCGCGAGCTGCATGACCTCACGGCGCCGGAACTGGGTGGCCGTATTCCTCCACGCGCAAGACGCTCGACCGCATGCTGGACAAGGGCATGGTGATGCTGCATCCCGTTCATGGCCTCAATGTGTACGCAGCGGCGCTGGACAAGGTCACCACGCTGGTCGCCTGGTCGCGGCCGGCGCAACGGTGGCAGCGGGCCAGCGCATCGGCTTGTCCGGCGCGACCGGCAAAGTCACCGGGCCGCACCTGCATGTTGAAGTGTCACGGAACGGCGCACAGATCGATCCGCAATTCTTGTTGAAACCCGTGACAGCTGCCCCATGAAAATTTCGCTCCCTGATACGGCGGTCGCGACGCGCAACTTCGGCATCGACTGCCTGCGCGGCCTGGCGATCCTGCTTGTCGTCGTGCATCACCTGGCCTTGCCATTTCGCTTGCCGCTCAAACCCAGCCTGCTGGGCGACTGGCTCCCGAAGCGTTTGTTGAACGCCATCAGTTTCAATGGTTACGAAGCGGTGTTCATCTTCTTCGTCATCTCCGGTTTTCTGATTACGACCCGCATCATGGCGCACGACGGCGATGTGAACCGCGTCGACCTGCGCAGGTTTTACGCCGCGCGCGCGTGGCGCATCCTGCCGCTGCTGGGCGTGGTGCTGACCGTGCTGACGGTGCTGGCCGTGATTGATGTCGACGGCTTCGGGCCCGATTCACAAAAGCAAAGTGTCCCCGGTCTGCTGGGCTCGGCACTGACCTTCACCTTTAACTGGTACGAAGGCCGTACCGGCTGGGCGCCGGCCGGGTGGGATGTGCTGTGGTCGCTCTCCATCGAAGAAATCTTTTACGGGGGCTTCCCGTTGCTGTGCCTGTGGCTGCCGCGCCGCGTGTTGATTGCCGTTCTGCTGGTGCTGGCGGTCAGCCTGGTGCCGTTGCGCGATCTGGTCCCCGTCAGCAACGAGGTCTGGTGGGAAAAAGCCTATTTGCCCGGCATGGCGGCGCTGGCCTGGGGCGTGCTGACAGCCTTGCTGGCGCAGCGCTGGCGTCCGCGCGTGCGTGAAGCGCGCCTGATGGGCGTGCTGGGCGTCGTCTGCATCGTGCTGGTGCTGGGCTGGTCCGAGCTCGTGCATCGCCACCTGTTCAAGTCGACGATGTACGTGCTGTGCATTGGCGCCTGCTGTTTGCTGCTGGCTTTTCAGGCGCATCCATCAAAGCCGCGGCGTGGCCTGCACTGGCTGGCGAATATGGGGCGCCTCAGTTACGAGCTGTACCTGTCGCATATGTTCATCGTGCTGGCCGCCGTGGCCGGCTACCGCGCAGTGCTGGGTGCCGCGCAAACGTGGACGTTTGCCGTGTATGTGCCGGTAGTGGTGTGCTGCTATTTTCTGGCGCGGCTGCTGGAAAAGCTGATACGCAGCTGGGTCAACGCATGGCGGCCACGATGAAATGGCTGCTGGTGCTGCCTGCTGCTGTGCTGGTCTACCTGGCGGTCGTGGGCGGCTGGGCGTGGGCGAGTTTCGATGACGCCATGGCCGATGTTCAGGTCAACGCCGCAGCGCAACTGTCGTCCCGGCAAACCGCCATCCTGACGCTGGTTGAAGACCCGGCGTTTTTCGATCATCACGGCGTCAGCCTGGCAGCGGGGCAGGGCTTTGCCACCATCTCGTCAGCCCTGGCACGCGATATCTATCTGTCAGGCGCGGATTTCAACGGCGTCAAAAGCTTGTTGCAGACGCTGTACCGCAGCGTTTTCACCTGATGCAAAAAAGTCGATCTCGGCCGCGGTCAGCCGGACGGGTGGTTCGACACCGTACTTGCCAATTGCGCCACCAACTCACCGCGATAACACCATGAAAATCACGCATACCGGCACCGCCAGCGCGCTGCTGCTGGCAGTACACACCTGTGCACTTGCACAAACGACCGAGGAACCCGTAGCGCAGGTCGTGGTCACCTCCAGCGCCAGCGACAAGCGGGCCCAGTCGACCACGACGTCCATCGTCGTCGGGCGCGACGAGCTCGACCGGCAGGGCGATACCAGCCTGGCCGAGGTGCTGAAACGCCAGCCTGGTATCACGTTTGGGGGCAGTCCCGGCAAGGAGCCCGCGATTCGCATGCAGGGCCTGGGCAGTGGCTATGTGGCGATCCTGCTCGACGGCCTGCCGGCACCTAGCGGGTTTTCGCTGGAATCGATCAGCCCCGACCTGGTCGAGCGCATCGAGATCCGGCGCGCCGCCACTGCCGAGACCAGCAGCCAGGCCGTGGCCGGCACCATCAATGTGATCCTGCGCCGCGCCAGTGCGGCCACCAGCGACATCAAGGTGGGCAGCGCGTTCGTCGCCGGCCGGGCCGCGCCGCAACTGATCGCCTCGTACAACGGTCGCACGGGCACGCTGTCGTACACGCTGGCGGCGACGCTCAAGCGCCAGGAAAATCCGATCATGGCAGCGATCACGGAGCGGGGCACGCAACCGGCGTTGCTGCGCTATACCGCATCGTTCGATCACCAGGTCGAGGACACGCTGGAACTGGCGCCGCGCCTGACGTGGCAGCCGAACGCGCAGGACAGCATCACGGCGCAAAGTTATCTGCGCCGGCGCAGCAGCGGCAACGTCAAGGTCGAGCGGGAGGTGACCGTAACTGGCGCGCCCAGCACGTATGCGCACGCCGCGCAGACGTACGATACCGATCCGGCCAGCGCCTACGCCGACGTGGCCTGGACACGGAAGTTAGCGGACGGGGGCCGCTTCACGTCGAAGCTGTCCGGCTTTTATAGTCGCCGCACTGCCGACTTCGTCTACCGCGGGATGGACGCGCAAGACAAGCTGCTCGCAACCCACCTGGTGGCGTCCGGTCCGGTTGAACACGAATCGACATTCAGCGGCAGTTGGCGCCAGCCGCTGTGGGGCAGCCACTTCCTCGTGGCCGGCTGGGAATGGGGCCGCAAACAGCGCACCGAATACCGCCGTGAACGCCGCTTCGATGCGGGCGGCACGGTGTTTTTGAACAGCGACGAATCCTATCGTGCCCAGGTCGCACGCAGCGCTTTCTTTCTCCAGGACGAGTGGGATATCGACGCGGCCTGGTCGGCCTACGCCGGCCTGCGCCGTGAAGATCTGCACACCACCGGTGCCGGCAATGCCGCGGCGGCAGTCGATGTGGGCGCGGGTGCCTGGAGTCCCACATTCCAGTTGCTTTACAAGCCGCAGCCGCGCGACCAGTTCCGGCTGGCCATGGGCCGAACCTATAAAGCGCCCGGCATCATCCAGTTGATGCCGCGCCGTTATGCCGTCGACAACGCCAACAGCGCCACTAATCCCGACCAGCAAGGCAATCCGGCGCTGCGGCCGGAACTGGCGTTGAACATCGACCTGGCGTGGGAGCGCACTATCGGCAAGAACGACATGGTCAGCGTCAGCGCGTTTCACAAGCGCATCCACGACCTGACGCTGCCGCGTCTGTTTGAAAGCGGCGGCATCTGGACATCCATGCCGGACAACCAGGGCAGCGCCACCGTGCGCGGGATCGTTTTTGAAGGGAAAGCTGCGCGCGGATCGCTGGCGCTACGCGGCAATCTGGCGCGCAACTGGTCGCGGGTCGACAGTGTGCCGGGGCCGGATAATCACATCGAAGGGCAGGCGCCGTGGAGCGGAAATTTCGGCGCCGACTATGGCGCAGGCAGCAGCATCGACCTGGGCGGCACCGCCACCTGGCGCACGCGGACTGCCAGCCGTACCAGCGCGCAGCTGTTCAGCGAAGAGGGCGCCACGCGCCAGCTCGACCTGTACGGCGTATGGAAGCGCGACCGCACGGCGCGGGTGCGCGTGTCCGTGTCGAACCTGTTGCATCGGGATGGGCTGGTCTACGACAACAGCGACCGGCAAGAGCGCTCGACTGTATTTCGCACCAGCGCGGTATGGAGGGTGATGTGGGAGCAGACGCTTTAAGCAGACAGCTGTCTATCGCCGCCATTGCCACCGCAGTTTTTCGCTTCCGATGCGGCTGGTTGGTTCAGCCCACCACAAACCGGCGCGATGGCCCAAAACCTGCAGTCTGGCCACCTGGTCCGTACAGCCCCGGTGCTGCAGGGCCGGCGCCACCGGCCGGGGTGCGCATCGCGTTCAATACCGTCTGGTTATGGGCCAGCTGGCGCGCTACCAGCATGCCGTTGACGCGATTGAGTTCCTTGGCGCTGCGCGTCAGCTCGAGCAACTGGTCCCAGTTGGCCCGGACGGTGGCGTCGCCGCGTGCGGCCAGCCAAGGTTCCATGCCGGATTCGGCTGCATCGAAACCGGCGCTGGCCAGTGCCGCGTGACGCTGGCGGGCCAGGTCGCCGAGTTGCGTGATGGTGTCCGATTTGAGCAGCGTAATTTCGGCCACACCCTCGGCATGCGCATCCACCAGGCTGGCCTGCTCTTGCTTCAGCAGCGTCAGCATCGACGACATCAAATGTTGTTCGTCTTGCAAAGTGGTGGATGGCGTCATGGGTGTTTACCTGTTGCGTGAGTGGAGGAGATCGCGCACGGTTTCCAGCAGGCCGTCCGCGACTTTTTCCGAGTTCACCTTGAACTGGCCATCGGCGATGGCCAGCTTGATGCGCTCGACTTTTTTGGTATCGAATACGGCGGTGTTGGCCGACGTGCTTGAGGTTGCCAGCGTGCCAGCCAGCGCCTGGCCCTGGGGCGACAGGCGCACGCTGTCGGTCGGGACCGGCGCAGGTTGGGCAGCAGCCTTCTCGGCGGTACGGGCATTGCTGGCGGCCGGCGTAGTCGTCGCTGGAATGGCAGCGTTGTTCGAGACGGTATCGTTGATTTTCACGGCTTTATCCTTCAGTGGTCGGAGCAGAAAACTCCGGGACATGCGTCAATAACGGCGCTGTCACCACAAACTTTAGCTGAAAATGCATATTCACGGTGCATGTTAATTGGCGATCTCGACGATACCGCCCGCCCGGGCTGTACCGCTGAGGATGGCGCCGGACGGCGTGCGTACCTGCACGATCTCGCCCTCGGCCGCATTCTTCAATGCACGGCCTTCCGCCGACACGCTGAATCCGGCGCCGTTGCTGATGACGCGCACGGTCTGGTTCGCCATGACTACCGGCTGACTCTTCAGACTGTCTGCCCGCAGCGGCGTGCCGGCTGGCAAAGACACCGTGGGCGTACGGCCAACCGCCTGGCTCATGTCGGTCAGGATGCCGGCCGGCATCGCCGCTAAATCGCCCTTGACCATCGCCAGCTGGCTGGCATCGATCGGCTGGCCCTGCGCCAGTGGAGCCGCCGCCGTGACGTAGTTGGCCATCACATTCACCTGTGCCTGGATATACACCGTCCATGCAGGTGCGGCGCAGCGGACACCGACCGTGGTCTTGCCCCAGGCGCGGGCGCCGGCCTGCTGGAATGCCTGCGGGTCGGGGCAGGCAGCCAGGCTCATGCGTGGATCGACTGCGCCGACCGTCACGGTCACTTTGCCCGGCAGACCGCCGGTTTGCGTCTGCAAAAATTGTTCGACGATCTTGCGCACGGTGGCGCCGTCCTGGCGCGCACCGGCCTGCTGCGCTTGAGCAGATGCAGCAGTGGTAGCAGCGGCCAGCAACATCATGCCGGTAAAAAATGTCTGGAAAATCGAACGTGTCATGAGTGAAACCTTGTTGAATGACGCCATCTTAAAGCGAATGATTCCGTGGCGAAACTTTGAATAGCCGCGTTTTGTGTGCCTTACTCCTTCGATGGGCTGTTGTTGCCCAACCGTATGATTCGTTCTGTTGCTACAAAGAACCCTACCGGAGGCTGGCATGATCGGCAAACTCGACGAGTACATGCGCTTTAACGAAGCGGCACTGAATATCCGCAGTAATCGCCAGCAAGTGCTGGCCTCGAACATCGCCAACGCGGATACGCCTAATTACAAGGCCCGCGACATCGATTTTGCCAGCGCGATGACGGCGGCCGTGAATAAAGGCAATGGCCCGGCCGGTGGCCTGGCGACGACGGCTGCGAACCATCTGAACGGCGCCAAAGACGGCAATACGCTGGCGGACGGTACCCCGCTGATGTATCGCCAGCCAGCGCAGGGTAGCGTCGATGGCAACACGGTCGACATGGACGTGGAACGCAACCAGTTTGCCGACAATGCCCTGCGTTATGAAGCCGGCATCACGATGATCAACCACCAGATCCGCGGCATGCTTGCCGCAATCCAGGGAGGCAGCTGATGTCGCTCTTTAATATTTTCAATGTATCCGGTTCGGCCATGAGCGCGCAAGCGCAGCGCCTGAACGCGGTGGCGTCGAACCTGGCCAATGCCGACAGCGCCACCAGCGCTACCGGCCAGGCCTACCGCGCCAAGCAAGTGGTGTTCGAAGCCGTGCCGCTGGCCGATGGCGGCAGTGCGGTGAAAGTGCAGCAAGTGGTGGAAGACGCGTCGCCGCTGAAACAGGTGTATGACCCGAAACATCCGATGGCCGACGATAAAGGGTATGTGTCGATGCCGAACGTGAATGTGGTCGACGAGATGGTGAATATGTTGTCGGCCTCGCGCTCGTACCAGAACAACGTCGAAACGATGAATGCAGCGAAGACGCTGCTGATGAAAACCCTGACCATCGGTCAATAATTTACGGATTCAAGGCAACCATGACCAGCGTAACTTCCACCAGCCCGACCTCGATTACCGACCTGATGTCGACAATGAACGTGAAGACGGCGGCCGCATCGGCCGACAGCGTCGACGCGGATACGAACAAATTCATGACCTTGCTGGTGACGCAGCTGAAAAATCAGGATCCGATGAATCCGCTCGACAATGCGCAGCTCACCAGCCAGCTGGCGCAGCTGTCCACCGTCACGGGTGTGAATAAACTCAACACGACGCTGGAATCGCTGAAAACCAGCTACCAGTCGTCGGAAGCGATGTCGGCCACGAACATGATCGGGCACGGCGTATTCGTCGACGACAACTTCGTCAATTTGTCGAAAGGCCAGTCCATCCTCGGTGTCGACCTGGCGACCGGTGCCGATAACGTGACCGTGACGGTGACCGATCCGGCTACCGGCAAGGATATCAAGACGATCGAACTGGGCGCGCAGAAAGCCGGCATTTTGCCGCTGAGCTGGGACGGCATCGCGGACGGCGCCACTACCGCGATGAAGGACGGCAAGTACACCTTCCGGGTGTCCGCCACCAACGCGGGCACCCCGCTGGTCGATGCCAAAACACTGGCGTTCGACAGTGTGTCGAGCGTATCGACCAGCGCTGCCGATGGCGTCAAACTGAATTTGCCGACCAAGGGGCAAGTCACCCTGGCCGACATTAAGCAAGTGATGTAAGCAAGCCGCTACTTAAATTTACTAATTTATTCAAAGGAATACCATGTCTTTCCAACAAGGTCTTAGCGGCTTGAACGGCGCTGCAAAATCACTCGACGTCATCGGTAACAACATCGCCAACGCCAGCACGGTAGGTTTCAAAAGCGGCCAGGCACAATTTGCCGACGTGTACGCCGGTTCGCTGGTTGGCGCGACCGGCAACAATGCCGGTATCGGCGTGTCCACCTCGGCTATTGCCCAGCAGTTCACGCAAGGTAACGTCGAATCGACCAACAACCCGCTCGACATTGCGATTAACGGCGGCGGGTTTTTCCGCACCCAACAAAACGGCGTGGCACAGTATTCGCGCAACGGCCAGTTCTCGCTGGACAAGAACGGCTTCATGGAAAACGCCCAGGGCGCGAAGCTGACCGGTTATGGCGTCAGCTCCACCGGCAACATCCTGGCCGGCTCGCCGGCACCGATCCAGATTTCGACCGCCGACATTGCCCCGGTGCCGAGCACCAAGGTCGATACCCAGATGAACCTGAATTCCGGCTCGCTCGTGAAATCGGTGAAGCCATTCAACGCCGACGATCCGAATTCGTACGAAAAACAGGTCCCGATCGACGTCTACGACAGCCTCGGCAATTCGCACGTGATGTCCACTTACTATGTCAAAACCGATGCCGGCAAGTGGGACGTGTATGTGGCCACCGACGGCGTCGAGAACACCAATCAGGCCATTGCCGCTGCAGCGCAGGGCACCAGCGCCGCCTTCGCGGATGTGAACGCCAAGCGGGATGCCTGGGTAGCGTCGAGCAGCGTGGTGCCGCCGAACGCCACCCAGGTTGCTGCCGACCTGGCTGCCTATGCAAAATCGGCCGGCGCAATGGTGAAGGCCGCCGCAACCACGGCCGGCGCCAGCGCCACCAGCCTGGCCGCCATCGATGCAGCCGCCACCAGTGGCGGCAACACCGTCGGCTTCTCGCCGGCCAATGTCGACAAGACGATCGCTGCCGCAGTGAGCGTGTCGCCGGTCCCGGTGGGCCACCTGAATTTCGACACCAACGGCGCGCTGTCGTCGGCGTTGATGTCGCCGCAGACGCTGCCACTGTCGATCTCGTTGCCGGTGTTCCCGTCGACTGGCTCGGTGAGCGCCATGCAGATCAAGTTCAACTTCAGCGGCACCACGCAGTACGGCGCCGCCACCAGCGAAAAAACCACAACGCAGGACGGCTACACGTCGGGCCACCTGCAGCGTTTCTCGGCCGGTTCCGATGGCGTCATCCTGGGCCAGTACAGCAATGGCCAGTCGAAGGCGCTGGGCCAGATCGTGCTGGCCAACTTCGTCAACCCGAATGGTTTATCGTCGCTGGGCAACAACGCGTGGGCGGAAACGTCGGATTCGGGCAATCCGATCGTTGGCACGCCGAATACCGGGAGCCTGGGGACGCTGAATTCGTCGTCGGTGGAAAATTCCAACGTCGATCTGACTGCGGAACTGGTCAACATGATCACGGCGCAGCGGGTGTATCAGGCCAATGCCCAGACCATCAAGACGCAGGATTCCGTGCTGCAGACGCTGGTGAATCTGCGTTAATAGTCAAGTTGCATTAGAAATTTAAGTTGTACTAAAAACCGTCGTCCCGGCGCAGGCCGGGATCCATAGCATGTCTCCAATGTTGGTAACGTGGTATGGGCCCCGGCCTTCGCCGGGGTGACGGTGGCTTAGAAAAGGGTTAACAATGGACAAACTCATCTACACCGCCGCCAGCGGCGCCAAACACCTGATGGAGCAGCAGGCGACGACGGCGAACAACCTCGCCAACGTCAGCACCACCGGGTTCCGCTCGCAGATCGACGCCTTCCGCGCCGTGCCAGTGGTGGCCGAAGGCACGTTGCCGACACGTACCTTCGTTGTCGATTCCACCGTCGGCACCGATTTCACCAACGGCCCGCTGCAGGCAACCGGGCGCGATCTGGATATCGCGATCAAGGGCCCGGGCTGGCTGACGGTGCAGATGCCCGACGGTACCGAAGCCTACACGCGCAACGGCGCCATCCAGATGAATGCCAACGGCCTGTTGCAGACCCAGCAGGGCCAGACGCTGGCCGGCGAGGGCGGTCCGATCACGCTGCCGCCGGATGTCACGGTAGCCGTGGGGGGCGACGGCACTATCTCGACGATCGAATCGGGCATCAAGCCCGGCGCCGCCACCATCCTCGGCCGCCTGAAACTGGTGAATCCACCCGAGAAAGACCTGGTGCGCGGCGACGATGGCCTGTTCCGGCTGAAAAATGGCACGGCAGCGGAAGCCGACCCGAACGTGCGCGCGGTCAGCGGCATGCTGGAAGGCAGTAATGTGAACCCGGTCGACTCGATGGTGACCATGATCTCCCTGGCAAGATCGTTCGAAACACAGATGAGTCTGTTAAAGAACGCCGAGAATAACGCTGCGAAAGCTACCCAGATCCTTGCTTTGAATTAATAGTTTCTCCCGCATAATTCAGTTTGTGCATGGCGGTGTCCGTCTGCCGCCAAACTGGAGAAGAAAATGATTCGTTCCCTTTTCATTGCGAAGACCGGCCTCGAGGCGCAGCAGACCAACCTCGACGTCATCAGTAATAACCTTGCCAACGTCAGCACCAACGGGTTCAAGAAGTCGCGCGCCGTCTTCGAGGATTTGTTGTACCAGAACGTGCGCCAGCCTGGCGCCCAGTCGTCCCAGCAAACCAATTTGCCGTCCGGCCTGCAGATCGGCACCGGCGTGGCCACGGTCGCCACCGAGCGCCTCCACACCCAGGGCAACCCGCAGCAGACCACCAACTCGAAAGACCTGATGGTCAACGGGAATGGTTTCTTCCAGGTGTCGCTGCCGGACGGTACCGCTGCCTACACCCGCGACGGTTCGTTCCAGACCGATGCCAACGGCCAGATGGTAACGTCCTCCGGCTTCCTGATCCAGCCGCCGATCACCATCCCGCCCAACGCCACGTCGATTACGGTGGGCCGCGACGGTACCGTCTCGGTGACCGCTGGCGGCACCACGGCCAGCACGCAGGTCGGTTCGATCCAGCTGACCAGCTTCATCAACCCGGCCGGCCTCGAGTCGAAAGGTGAAAACCTGTACGTGGAAACCACCGCCTCGGGCACGCCGAACACGAATACGCCAGGCACCAACGGCACCGGCGTAATCATGCAGGGCTATGTGGAATCGTCGAACGTCAATGTGGTCGAGGAAATGGTCAACATGATCCAGACCCAGCGCGCCTACGAAATCAACAGCAAAGCCATTACCACCTCTGACCAGATGCTGCAGAAGCTCGCCCAATTATGATGAAACTTCTCTCCGCTTCGTCCATCTTGCTGGCGCTGACCGCCTGCTCGACCGTGCCGACCTCCATCGTCCAGCGCCCCACGAGCGCGCGCCCGTTGATGGTCGAGTCCGCGCCGGCAATGGACGGCGCCATCTACCAGGCCTCGAACTATCGGCCCTTGTTCGAAGACCGCCGCGCCCGTCACATCGGCGACATGCTGACGATCAATATCATCGAAAAAACGTCGGCCGTGAAAGCCGGCGCCAGCTCGGGCAACAAGTCCGGTTCGGTCGGCATCGGCATCCCCGGCCCGCTGCAGGGTAAATTTGGCGCCAGAGTGGCCGCGACCACGGCGAATAAATTTGCCGATGGCGACAACCAGAGCGCCAGCAACACCTTCACCGGCACGCTCGGCGTCACCGTCAGCGAAGTGCTGCCGAACGGGAACCTGATCGTCTCCGGTGAAAAACAGGTGGCGATGAACAAGGGCGTCGAGTTCATCCGGTTCTCCGGGATGGTCAGCCCGGACAATATTCAGACCGGCAATATCGTCTCGTCGACCCAGGTGGCCGACGCCCGCGTCGAATACCGTACCAACAGCCAGATCGACAAGGCCGAGATGGCCTCCATGGCATCGCGCTTCTTCCAGTCGCTGCTGCCGTTTTAAGGGGTAAAGATGTCTCTCCGTAAAATTTCCGCGTTGCTGTTGTCCCTGGCGCTCGTAGCCCCAGCGGTCCACGCCGAGCGCCTGAAAGACCTCGCCAGCATTGCCGGCGTGCGTCAGAATCAATTGTCCGGCTACGGTATCGTGGTCGGCCTCGACGGGACGGGCGACCAGACCACGCAGACGCCGTTCACGGTCCAGTCGATCGTCGCGATGCTGCAATCGAAAGGCGTGAACCTGCCGCCGGGCACGTCGCTGCAACTGAAAAACGTCGCGGCCGTGATGGTCACCACCTCCTTGCCGGCATTTGCCCAGCCAGGCCAGACGCTCGACATCACGGTCTCGTCGATCGGTAACGCAAAAAGCCTGCGCGGCGGCACGTTGCTGATGACACCGCTGCAAGGCGCCGATGGCCAGGTCTACGGTATGGCGCAAGGTAACGTGCTGGTGGGCGGCGTGGGCGTGCAGGCCGCTGGCGGCGGCGCCCAGGTGCAGATCAATCACCTCGCGGTCGGCAAGATTTCCGCTGGCGCTACTGTGGAGCGCGCGGTGGCATCGACCCTCGGGCAGGACAACCAGATTCGCCTGGAACTGAACCAGACCGACTTCACCACCGCCAGCCGCGTGGTGGAAGCGATCAACGATAAATTCGGTCCCGGCATTGCCACCGCGCTCGATGGCCGCGTGATCCGCGTGCGTACGCCGTCGTCGTCGGACCAGCGCGTGTCGTTCCTGGGCCTGCTCGAAGGCATCGACGTCAGCCCGGCGATGGCTGCGGCCAAGGTCATCATGAATGCGCGCACCGGTTCGGTGGTGATGAACCAGGCGGTGTCGCTGGAAAACTGCGCCATTTCGCACGGCAACCTGACCGTGACGATCAGCCCGGATACGCAGGTGAGCCAGCCGAATGCGCTGTCGAAAGGCCGCACCGTGGTGACGCAGAACGCGTCGGTGGAAATCAGGAAGGATCCGGGCAAGGTGTTGCTGGTCAAGGGCGGCGCGAATCTGCAGGACGTGGTCAAGGCGATGAACTCGATCGGCGCTTCTCCGCAAGACTTGCTGGCAATTTTGCAAGCATTGAAAGCTGCCGGCTCCCTGCGCGCCGACCTCGAAATCATTTAAGGGGCACGTCATGATCAGCACTGTCAATTCTGCCGACCAGTCGGGAAAGCTTGCGCTCGATACCAACAGCCTGAGCAACCTGAAGCAATCGGCCAAGGCCGGTTCGCCGGAAGCGCTGCGCGGCGCAGCGACCCAGTTCGAAGCCATGTTCATCAACATGATGATGAAGAGCATGCGCGACGCGACGCCGCAGGAAGGCATGACTGACAGCGAAACGACCAAGACTTTTACCACCATGCTGGACACGCAGACCAGCCAGAACCTGGCCAAGCGCGGCATGGGCCTGGCCGACATGCTGGTGCGTCAGATGAGCACGCAAACCGCGAATGCGCAGGCGCTGGCGATTGGCGGCGACATGGCAGCCAGGCTGCCGGATGGCATGGACGGCACCAAAACGCTGAGCTCGCCAACCACGTTCAACTCGGCGCTGTCCGGTGCGAAGATTCCTGCCAGCCCCACCAGCACCGGCAACGCGTCGCAGGCGCCGCACGTGCGCTCGTTCCAGGAAAAGCTGGCAGCCGATGCCGACGAAGCCTCCGCCGCCACCGGCATTCCAGCCAAGTTCATGCTGGGCCAGGCGGCGCTGGAATCGGGCTGGGGCAAGCGCGAAATCAAGAATGCCGACGGCAGCACCAGCCATAACCTGTTCGGCATCAAGGCCGGCCCGGGCTGGACCGGCAAGACGACAACTGCGGTGACGACGGAATATGTGAACGGTGCGCCCGTCACCCGGCGCGAAAAATTCCGCGCGTACGATTCGTATGCCGACAGTTTCAAGGATTACGCCAAGCTGATCGCCAACAATCCGCGTTACGAAAAAGTCATGAATTCCGGCGGTGATGCGGCGGCTTTTGCGCAAGGCCTGCAAAAGGCAGGTTATGCAACCGACCCGCATTACGCCACCAAACTGACCCGCATCATCAAGAACACGCTGGCCTGATATCTCCGCAAAAGTTGCAAAAGAAAAATATTGCGAGTTGGTCAAGTCAAGCTTTCACCATGCCTGCCGTTAATGGTGAAGCATATAAAAGGATGTCCCCATGTCTGGAAATCTTCTCAATATCGGCAAGACCGGTTTGTTCGCCGCCCAGGCGGCGCTGGCCACGACCGGTCACAACATCAGCAACGCGAGTGTGGCGGGCTACAGCCGTCAGAGCGTCGTGCAGGCGAGTCTCGGCGGCCAGAATTCCGGTAGCGGATTCATCGGCAATGGCACCACCGTTGCCGATATCAAGCGCTACAGCGATTCCTTCCTGAACGGGCAGGTGACCACGGCGACGACGAACAAGACGTCGCTGGACACGTACTACACGCAGATCAGCCAGATCGACAATCTGCTGGCCGACACCACGTCGGGCCTGTCGCCGGCGTTGCAGGATTTCTTTTCCAGCGTCCAGAACCTGAGCGGCACCACCGGTTCGGATGCCGCGCGCCAGGCAGCGCTGTCGTCGGCATCGTCGCTGGCGACGCGCTTTCAGACCATCGACGGCCGCCTTGACGAATTGCAGCAGGGCGTCAACAGCCAGGTGACGTCGACGGTGGAAACCATCAACACCTACGCCAACCAGATTGCCAGTCTGAACGACCAGATTTCCACGTACTCGGCCAGCAGCGGCCGCCAGCCGAACGATTTGCTGGACGCGCGCGACGAGCTGATCTTGAAGCTCAATGGACAGGTGCAGACCACGGTCAGCCAGGGCAACAACAACAGCCTGACCATTTCGATTGGCAACGGCCAGCCGCTGGTGGTGGGCAAGCAGGCATTCCAGCTGGCCGCGACCACGTCGGACACTGACCAGACCCGCGTCGAGGTGGGTGTTGTCACCGGCAGCAAAATCGTGACGCTGGCTGAAGATTCGCTGAAAGGCGGCGCGCTTGGCGGTCTGATGGCGTTTCGCGCCGAAACACTCGACAAGGCGCAGAACGCCATCGGCCGCGTGGCCATCAGCGTGGCCGCCACCTTCAACGCCCAGCAAAACCTGGGCATCGATTCCACCGGCGCGATGGGCAAGAATTTTTTCACCGCGCCGGAAGCGTACGTCGGCGGCAGTGTCAAGAATGCGACCGCCAGCACGACTGCGGTGAAAGCCGTGGTGGCCGACGCCGGTGCGCTGACGCAAAGCGACTACAAGCTGGAATACGACGGCGCCAATTTTTCCGTCACGCGCCTGACCGACAACGTCAAGACGACCATCAACCCGTATCCGCAGGCAAACGCCCAGCGCATCGACGGCATCGACTTCACCGTGACCGGCAGCGCTGCCGCGGGTGACAATTTCTCGATCAAACCCACCGTCAACGGCGCCGCCAACTTTGCGGTGAAGCTGACCGACGTCAGCCAGATCGCCATGGCCGCACCGATCACGACCAGCGTGCCGCTGACCAATACCGGCAGCGGCAAGATCAGCGCGGGCAGTGTCGACAGTGCGTATCTGCAGGCAGGCAACGCCATCACGACGCCGATCACGCTGAAATTCGACAAAGCCAGTGGCAACCTGGCGGGCTTTCCTGCCGATAAACCGGTGACCGTGACCAGTTCCGCCGGTGCGAAAACCACGTACGCTGCCGGCGCCACGAATATTCCTTTTACCGCGGGTTCGAGCTACAACGTCAGCGGCACGAACGTGACCTTGACGGGCGTGCCGGGCAATGGCGACACTTTTACCATCAGCAAGAACGTCGACGCTTCCGGCGACACGCGCAATGCCGCCTTGCTGGCTGGCCTGCAGACCAAGAATATTCTCAACAACGGCACCGCCACGTTCCAGTCCGCCTACGCCCAACTGGTCAGCTTTGTCGGTAACAAGACGCGTGAAGTGAAAGTGAACGCCGAGGCTGGCGCCACCTTGCTGGCGCAGGTCACCGCGTCGCAGCAGGACGTATCGGGTGTCAACCTCGATGAAGAAGCGGCCAATTTGCTGAAGTACCAGCAGGCCTACCAGGCATCCGGCAAGGTGATGCAGATCGCCGGCACGCTGTTCGACACCTTGCTGTCGCTCGGGCGCTAAGCCGAACCCTTAACTCAGGAAGCAGATCATGCGTATCGCTACCAGTACCATTTTCGAAGCCGGCGTCCGCCAGCTGGGCACGCTGCAAAGCGGCATGGCAAAGCTGCAGACGCAGATGTCGTCGAACAAACGCGTGGTCACGCCATCGGACGATCCGGTGGCCGCATCGCGCGCGCTGGAAGTGACGCAGTCGCAATCGTTGAATACCCAGCTGGCGACCAACCGCTCGAATGCGCGCAGTTCGCTGTCGCAGGAAGAAGTTGCGCTCAATGGCGTCACCAGCCTGGTGCAAAGCGTGCAGGAGCTGGTGGTGAGTGCCGGCAATGGCACGTTCACCGATGCCGACCGCTCCTCGAAAGCGACCGAGCTGGAAGGGCGCCTGCAGGATTTGCTGGGGCTGGCCAATACCACCGACGGCAATGGCGGCTTCATGTTTTCCGGCTATAAATCGGCTACGCAGCCATTCAACCTGTCTGCCACCGGCGCAGATTACGCAGGCGACCAGGGCCAGCGCATGGTGCAGATCGGCTCGACCCGTTCGGTTCCCATCAGCGATTCGGGCCAGGCCGTGTTCGAAAACAACGCCACCGGCAACGGCCGCTTCCAGACCGGCGCCGCGGCTGCCAACAAGGGCGGCGGCATCATCTCGTCCGGCACCGTGACCGACGTCAGCCAGATGACCGGCCACAACTACGCGCTGGCGTTCAAGGTAACGGGCGACCCGGCCGTCACCACGTACAACGTCACCGACAATTCCCTGGTGCCACCTGCAGCAGTGCAGAGCGACCAGCCGTACGTCAGTGGCCAGAGTATCAATTTCGGCGGCCTGTCGATGGACATCAAGGGCGTGCCGGCCGACGGTGACACCTTCACGGTGGCGCCGAGCCAGAAGCAATCGGTGTTTACCACGGTCACCAAGCTGATCGAAACGCTGCGCGGCAACAGCATTGGTTCAGCAGGCAAGGCCGCGATGACCAACGGCCTGAACCAGGCCAGCGACAACCTCAAATCGGCGCTCGACACCGTGCTGACGGCGCGTTCCGCCATCGGTTCGCGCCTTACCGAACTCGACAGCCTGGACAGCACCGGCACCGACCTGGGCATCCAGTATTCGTCCACGCTGTCCGACCTGACCGACCTCGACCTGGTAGCAGCCTACTCGTCGTTTTCGCAGCAGCAGATCACGCTGACGGCGGCGCAAAAATCGTTCACTACAATGTCCGGGCTGTCGCTGTTCAATTACATCAGCGGATAAAAGTCAGCGCCGGTTCCGAAGAACATGCACGAACAAGCCGCCTTGGATCACTGGGCGGCTTTTTTATCGTCATAGTATGCACGTTTGTTCTCGTTTACATTCTTGTTTGTGCATGTTACGCTGCGTCATGACTACTGAATTCCTGGTTGCCCGGCGCGACATCATTGCCAGCAGGCTGGCCGCTGGCCACGAAGTCGTTGCCACGACACTGGCCCACGAATTTTCCGTGTCCGAAGACGCGATCCGGCGCGACCTGCGCGCGCTGGCGGCAGAAGGCCGGTGCCGGCGCGTATATGGCGGCGCTCTGCCGCCGTTGCCTGTGTCCCCGGCATCGACGCCGTTTATCCAGCGCATGGGCGAAGATGTGAACCGCAAGGCAGCGCTGGCGCAGGCTGCTGCCGCGCTGGTGCAACCGGCCGAATGCATCTTTCTCGATAACGGCAGCAGCAACCTTGCCATCGTCGGCTTGCTGCCCCGTGATTATGAACTGACAGTGGCCACCAATTCCGTGCAGATCGCCGCTGAGTTGCTGCGGCGCGGGGACGTGCAGCTGATCATGTTGGGCGGCGTGGTGGACAACGGCACCGGAGGCTGCACCGGTGCCCAGGCCGTCGAGCAGGTGCGGCTGCTGAACATTGATCGCTGTTTTCTCGGCGCTTGCGCTGTGTCCGCAGGCATCGGCATCGGGGCGTTCGATCCGGCCGATGCGGTGTTCAAGCGCGTGCTGCTGACCGCGAGCGCACAGGTCGCCGTACTGGCCACTACCGACAAGCTTGAAACGCGCGCGCCATACCGCGTCAGCACGGTGGCCGATATCGACCAGTTGATCGTCGAGCACGATGCACCGCCTGCCAGCGTGGCGGCACTGGTGCGTGCCGGTGCAGTCATCGTGACGGCAGCGCCGCCGGCCTGATTTCTTTTACTATTTCTGGAGAATTGCATTGCGACTTATTGACAGTCCGGCGACTCGTTTCGCCACGCGCGTCTTGTTTTTCGTCGCCGGTTTCGGCTACGCCTGCTGGGCCCCGCTGGTGCCCCTGACAAAAATAAAATTCGGCATCGACGACCATGTCCTTGGCTTGCTGATCCTGTGCATCGGCGTCGGGTCGATTGCAGCAATGGTGGGTACCGGCATGCTGGCCACGCGCATTGGCAGCAAGCCCATTTTGCTGGGCAGCGGCATCGGTTTCGCCATCATGCTGGCGGTGCTGCCACTGGCGCCGTCCGTGCCTGTCCTCGGCTGCATTCTGTTCGGCTTCGGCGCCGCCCTCGGTGCGCTCGATGTGGCCATGAATTTGCAGGCAGTGGAAGTAGAGAAGGCAGCGGCACGGCCGATGATGTCCGGCTTTCACGCACTGTTCAGTGTCGGCGGGTTTTCCGGCGCCGCGTTCATGACCTTCCTGCTGTCGATGCAAGTGGCCACGTTGATGGGCACGCTGATCTGCGCGGCGTTGATGCTGATCGCACTGGCGATTGCAGCGCCCCGTTTGTTCAACATCGGCGCCACTGCCGGCGGACCGATGTTCGCGCTGCCGCGCGGCCTGGTGCTGATCCTGGCGATACTCACCGGCGTCACATTCCTGGTCGAAGGCGCGCTGCTCGACTGGAGCGCTTTATTGATCACCGAAGCGCAACTGGTGCCGGTGGCGCAGGGCGGCTTCGGCTACATGATTTTTTCGATTGCCATGACAGTGGGACGCTTCAGCGGCGACTGGTTGTCCGGCCGGCTGGGCGACTTCCGCACCCTGCTGTGGGGCGGCCTGACCGCGCTGCTCGGCTTCGTCATCCTGCTGGCGGCGTCGCAAGCGCTGCTGGTGCTGTCCGGCTTCGCCTTCATCGGCCTTGGCTGCGCGAACATCGTCCCGGTCCTGTTCCGCCGCGCCGCCGCGCAGACTGCGATGCCATCGGCACTGGCGGTTGCATCTGTCACGACGGTGGGTTATGCGGGCATTCTGGCAGGGCCAGCGGTGATCGGGTTTGTGGCAAATGCCACCGGCTTGCACACGGCATTCTGGATGCTGGCGGGTTTACTGATGCTGGTGCCGATGTGTGCCAAGCTGGTGACGAAAAAGTAGAGGAATCAGCTGAGACGCGTATGGACTGTCACATTGAAATTTTTGCAAACGACGAATGGCACGTTGCTGCACGCATCGACCTTTCCGAAATCGTTCGCAACGGCTATCGGGCCTGCTGATTGCGTCTTCGCGTACGACCCCACGTATGTTGTCGGTGACGTGCGCGAGCAGGTAGCGTTGGGATGGCCGGTCGATATGGAACGCCACAGTCTCGCTGTCTGGCCGGCTTTTTTGTATGACCTGGTAGCGCAAGGAAACGGCCGGAAATTTTTGCTCGGTCAGCTTGGGCTGGGTGACAATCAGGCTGCCGATAGGCTGCCGATGCGCCTTTATTGTCTGCTGGAGCATTCAATTCCATTGGACGATTGCGCCTCCGCGAGGCCGTCAATTACTTCGAAACGCATGCGGATGCATCGCGCCAAGGATTTGCGTTCGAGGAATTGTTCGCACCTGCGTTCCACGAAACGATGATGGCTCACAGCATGCTCGCCGCCGGCAGTACTGGTGTGCAGGGTGTTGCTCCGAAGTACCTGCTGACGGAAGCTGACGACGGCCGCTGGTCTCCGGACGCGGCCTTGCCCGACAGGCGCGCACGCCGCCATTACATCGTCAAGCGTGCACGCGGCACAAGTGAAGCCGATCGCAAAATATTGCGCAATGAGGCCAGCTACATGGAGGTCGCACGGCGTGTCGGCCTGCGCGTGGTCGACATGCCGAAGCTGCATCGCTCGCCAGGTCTTTCTCGAAACTGCTTTCCTCGCCCTGGTTGATGATCACGACCTCCACCTCTTTGGCCTGACAGATTGCAAATATCAGGTCAGCGCCAAAGTGCAAGAGTCGGTCCTTGTGCGTGAGAACCAGCCGACCGACCCTGCCGGCGAGAATGTCGTCAAGCAGCCTTTTCAGCCCTTTTTTTTGATAATTCATCCCCGAACCGAGATCGGCAATGATTTCAAACGTCCATCCCTGGCTCGCGCAATATAATTCCAGAACTTGCTTTTGACGCTCCAGGTCGGCCTTCTGGTCATGACTGGAAACACGCGCGTAGGCAATTGACCTGAACGTCTCACTTCTGCCAGGCAGTATGCCTGACAGAAGCACGGCGAGATCATAGCGGCGCTGTCCGCCTTCGGTTCTGGACGGCTTGAGCTTGTCAGTGACGTCCCAGCGCCGCAGTATGCTGGTCGAGACACCGAGAGCTGACGCTGCGGTCCTGATTGGTACGAGCTTGTTCATATTAGTTAAGACTAGCGAACTTTAATAAAGTTCCTTACAAACTGTTCTAACCCCACTTGAACGTCAGGCGCCATTGGTCGTTGATCCGCACATGGAAGGCGCCGTCGTATTCTTTCAATTCTTTACCCGGTGGCGCCTTCATGAAATTTACCGACGGCGCTGCGTCGAGCTGGGTCAGCTTGCGTTCGGCGACGCTTTTGATGTTGACGAAACGACGGTTTTTACCTGTTGTGAACAGGGCTTGCGTGTCAGCGTCCATGAAGGATTGAACCGGCATCTGCAAATGTTATCCGTTATCCGTTATCCGTTATCCGTTATCCGGTTAACAGTTAACTAGTTTGCGAGGGTAAGCCGGGCTGGCTGCGCGGATGCAGCCGCCAGGTGCTCCAGACGATCAGCCATAGCAGCGCCACCTGAATCGGCAGGCGCAGCCACAATGCCCAGACCGGCACCGGGAACAGTTCCGGTTGCTGCAGCATGTAGATATGGACCGGCGTCACGGCCAATGTCAGCGCGAACAGGCCGATGCCGGCGGCCTTGCGCGTCGACGGCAGCAGGATGCCGAAAGCCCCCAGTAATTCGAACACGCCACTGACCAGCACCGCCGCCAGCGGCCACGGAATATAGCGCGGCACGATGCGCACTTCGGTGGCGGTGGCGGCAAAATGCGCGATGCCACCGATGAAGAACCACAGAAAAATAATGGTCAGCCCGGCAAATTGGCCGGTGCTGACCTGGCGGGTTTTCCATGCATGCGGCAGGCTCAGATTCATCGTGTTTCCAGTTGTATTGTTCGCTTGGGTAGCAGCGTACACCGGCTGGAAAATTGCTCACGCACAGTCCGCCTACTCAAAATCCATGTCGGCGTCGCCGAGGTCGAGCTGCTCCAGCGCGGCGATGCACGCACTCGGTCCTTCATCTTCGGTGCGCAGCTGGAAATCGGTCTTCAGGTCGAAGCGCAGGCCGTCCATTTGCTGGCGGAATTGCGTTGCTGTCTCGGATGGCTCCTGGTGCTCAGCGATGCACAGGTCGTGGGCTGCGTTGGCCTTGATGGTATTCCGGCTGCGCCAATGGGCAATTGCGTCGGCCGCGCTTTGTGTCAATTCAGGGAACCTGGCGCTGCAGGTCTCCACCAGATCCTGGTTGATGGCGTCCGCCTGGCAGCGGTAGGCAGTCGTGTAGTCCATGCCATCGTACGCATGCGCCAGCGCGGGCGCCAGCAACAGGATGGCTGCAAATTTGAGTGGCATTGGCAAAATACGATTCTCCTTCTATCCTGCGATTGTCGTCAAATTGACATCATGCCAGTGACATCGCCTGTGCGACTATGCGCTTTTGCGACCCGGGGCAGTCGATTTCATTTATAGTTCTGTTAGAGCAACGCTATCGTTGCGCTCCGTCATGGCGTGATTTTTATTCATCACCTCAGTTATCAAGCATTTACCTGGTTAGGCCATCCATGGACACCCTGCAGCAATTCATTGAAAAATTCAGCAACGCGGTCGACTTCCAGACCGAAGTGGCTTTGACCGGCGACACCGATCTGAAAGCCCTGGCCGAGTGGGATTCGCTGGCCGCGCTGGGCGTGATCATCATGTTCGACATGGAATACGACAAGGCCATCACCGGCAAGGACTTGGTCACGTGCCTGACCCTGGCCGACGTCTACAAGCTGGTTGGCTAGCCATGGCCCAGGCGACCCTGCGCAATGTGCGCTATGCCGGCATGGCGACGTGCGTGCCGCGGCGCATCCTGTCGAATATCGACGACTGCCCGCCGCAGTTGCGGTCCGCGCGCGAGCGCCTGGTGCGCAATATCGGCATCGAGACGCGCCGCATCTGCAACGAGTGGCAATGCTTTTCCGACCTGGCATTCGACGCCACCGAGCGCCTGCTGGCCGAGCTTGAGTGGGAACGCGACGACATCGATGCACTGATCGTCATTACCCAGTCGCCCGACTACCTGATTCCGGCCACCGCCATCATCCTGCAGGATCGCCTCAAGCTCAAGCACACCACGATCGCATTCGACATCAACCTGGGCTGCTCCGCCTACGCCTTCGGCATGCATGTGCTCGGTTCGATGATCTCGGCGGGCGGCATCAAAAAAGGCTTGCTGCTGGTGGGCGACAAGGCCGCCACGGTGCTCGAACCGCTGTTTTCCGATGCCGGCACCTGCACCGCGCTCGAGTACGATCCGGCCGCGCCACCGATGTACTTCGACCTCAATTCCGACGGTAGCGGCTACCGTGCCATCCTGCTGCCGGTGGGTGGCGGGCGTGAACCGGTGGGCCTGCAGCACATGGCGCCAATCAAGGATGAAGACGGCATCTGGCGCAGCCAGGGCGCGCTGATTCTCGACGGCCCGGCCGTGCTGAGCTTCTCGACGCAGCAGGTGCCACCGGCCGTGCGCAACCTGCTCGAGTACGCACAATGCCCGATCGATGACGTCGATTATTTCATCTTTCATCAGGCCAACAAGATGATCAACGAGACCATCCGCAAGAAGCTCGGCCTGGCGCCGGAACGGGTGCCGACCACGCTGCGCGACTTCGGCAACACCAGCGGCGCGTCGCTGCCGGTCACGATGACCGTGCGCATCCGCGAGGAACTGATGAAGGGCAGGAAGAAGCTGCTCATGTCAGGGTTCGGCATCGGCCTGTCGTGGGGCAGCTGCATCGTCGATATCGAGAACGCGGTGTTCCCGGAGCTGATCGAATCGTGACCGGGGCCGCTGATTCAGTCGACGCGTTCTCGCTCGCAGGCCGCACCATCCTCGTCACCGGCGCCTCATCCGGCATCGGCGCAGCCACGGCCAGCCTGTGCGCGAACATGGGCGCGCACATCGTCGCCTGCGGACGCGATACCGCCCGCCTTGATGCTGTTGTAGAAGGTCTTGCGGGCGGCGGCCACCGCGCCATCGTGGGCGACCTCACCGACCCGGCCGCGCGCCAGGCCCTGGTGGACGCCGTGCCGGCGCTGGACGGCTGCGTGTTCAGCGCCGGCGTCGCCACGCTGGCGCCGATGCGCATGGTGTCGCAGCGCCACATGGACAAGCTGTTCGCCATCAACTACGACGCCCCGGTGCTGCTGACCCAGGCGCTGCTGGCCAGGCGCAAGCTCGCGCCAGGTGCGTCGCTGGTGTACGTGACGGCCATTGCCGAACACTCGGCGCCCTTCGCGACGGGGATCTACTCCGGCACCAAGGGCGCGCTGGCGGCCACCGTGCGCACCATCGCCCTCGAGGTGGCGAAGCAGGGCATCCGCGCCAACAGCGTTTCGCCAGGCTACGTGGCGACACCGATGATGGACGGTTTGCAGGACGTCATGAACGGCACCGACATGATGCAGCTCGCGCCCCTTGGCATCATTGAACCTGAAGACGTGGCTGCCACCATCGCCTGGTTGCTGGCGCCGGCCGCGCGCTGGGTCTCACGCACCTCGCTGACAATCGACGCGGGCCTGATCCTGCATATGCGATGAACGACGCTCCCATGTTCCAGAATCCTTTTCACTTGCACGGCAAGACGATCCTCGTGACCGGCGCGTCCAGCGGCATTGGGCGCGCGGTGGCCATTGAGTGTGCGCGCGTCGGCGCCAGCCTGGTGGTCACCGGCCGCGACCAGGCGCGCCTGGACGAGACGATGGCGCTGATGGCGCCGTCCGCGCACGGCGCTCATCTGGCGGTGGTTGCCGACCTGACCAACCCGGACCAGCTCACGCGCCTGGCCGAAGCCGCGGGTCAGCTCGACGGCGTGGTGCATTCGGCCGGCATCGATGGCGTGGCGCCGGTGCGCATGCTGCGTCAGGCGCAACTCGAATCGGTCATGGCCACGAACTACATCGCGCCGGTCATGCTGACGCAAAAGCTGTTGTACCGGAAGCAGCTTGAAAACGGCGCGTCGCTCGTGTTCCTGTCGTCGATCGCGGCCCATACCGGGACGGTCGGCCTTGGCCCCTACGGCTCATCGAAAGCGGCGCTGGAAGGCTTCATCCAGCCGCTCGCCCTGGAAATCGCGCCGCGCGGCATGCGCGCCAACACGCTGGCGCCGGGTTTGGTCGACACGCCCCTGATCAATTACGCCGTGGAGTGGCTGGCCGAACAGGCCAAGAAGTATCCGCTGGGGCTGGGCCGGCCCGAAGACGTGGCGTACGCCGCCATTTATTTGCTGTCCGACGCCAGCCGCAAGGTGACCGGCACCCATCTGCACCTGGACGGAGGCATTCCATGGACGTGAAGCCGGGTCTGAAAGACGCCCTGATCGTCAGCGCCGGCGGGTTCGGGCGCAGCGTCTACAACATGATGCAGAGCGATGTGGCCAATGGCGTCGTGTGGAACGTGGTCGGCTTTCTCGACAACCGCGCCGAGCTGGCCAACGCCACGCCACTGCCGGTGCTGGGCGATCCGCTCACCTGGCAAGTGAAACCGCATGAAGAATTTTTGTGCGCGCTTGGCGAGCCGGCCCAGCGCCGCCGCTTTGCCGCGCCGCTGCTGGCGCAGGGCGCCATCTTCATGAGCCTGTGCACCGGTTTGCATAAAGCCATTGGCGTTACCATGGGCGCCGGCTGCCTGTTCGAGCCGGAAGTGCGCATGGGCGTCGACACGCACCTGGGCGACTTCGTGTTCGTGCAGTCGACCAGCGTGATCGGTTACGAGGTGCACATCGGCGACTACACCACGATCGGCAGTTTCGTGTTCGTGGGCGGCGGCGCGCGCATCGGCAGCGACGTGATCATCCATCCGCACGCCACCATCCTGCCCCGCGTCACCGTGGGCGACGGCGCCATCATCGGCGCCGGGGCCGTCGTAATGGCCGATGTGCCGCCGGGGGTGACCATGATCGGCAACCCGGCCAAGATTTTCCGGTTCAAATAATGCAGTCCCGGATGCCGCCGCAGGCGTATATCGATGAAGCGTGGTTCGCGCGCGAACGCGATTTGCTGTTCAAGCCATTGTGGCAATTCATCGGCCTGAAAGTCATGCTGGACCAGCACAACGCGTTTATCACGCGCACCCTGTTTGGCATCCCGGTGGTGGTGCAAAATTTTCAGGGCGAGCTGCGCGCGTTCGAAAACGTGTGCCCGCACCGGCAAAATCCGATCCAGGTGCAGCCGCATGGCGTGCGCGCGCTGTTTTGCGGCTACCACGGCTGGAGTTTCGACCGCGAGGGCGCCACGCGCATCCCGCACGAAAATGCGCTATATCGTTTTCCGGCAGAAGAGCGGGCCTGCATCCACCTGCGCCGCTTTGCGCTGGAAGTCGTCGGCAACCTGGTGTTCGTGTGCCTGGCCGAGTCGCCCATGCCGATCAAACAGCAGTTCGGTGCGGCCATGCTGGCGTCGCTGACGGCATCGTCGCTGGCGTACGACAGCGAAGTCATCACAACGACATACGAGGGCGCCTTCAACTGGAAGTTGGCCTACGAAAACCTGCGCGACGGCCACCATCCGCGCTTCCTGCATGCGCGCTCGCTGTACCAGGACGTCAAGTTCGAAGCGAGCATCAGCGAGGAGGGCGTGGCCGGCTTACAGCGCCTGCAGCAGGAGGGCATCCCGGACCGCACGCGTGCGCTGGGCCTGATGCGCAGCTTCAGCGGCGGCGGGCGCGATGCACCGATGGCGGCGCCGCCGAACGCACCGTTCCACGCCCACGTGGCGCGCTACCGCGACCAGGACTGGTACTACAACTGGTTGGCGTTTCCGAACCTGCACATCGCCTCGGCCGATGGCGGCCATTCGTTCATCATCGAGCACCACATCCCGGTGTCCGCCGGCCGCACCGACATGGTGGTGTACTACCTGACGGCGAAAAAACAGCAGCCGTATGCAGCGTCGGCTGCCGTGCTCCATGCCCACATGATGGGCGCCGATGTCGTGCTGCGCGAAGATATCGACGTCATGGAACAGATCCAGCGCACGCTGCATCCGGGCGCGCGCTCGCCACACCTCGGCGACTACGAATACATCAACGCCAGCCTGGAAGTGTGGTACCTCGACCTGATGGAGGGAAAATTTGCCTTGTAAGCACATCATCGGGTGCGGGGACGCACTGGCGCGCGCGCTTGCTGCGTGGCGCGTGGCCGCGCCCGAGCTTGACTTAGTCGGCGTGGAAATCGACCCGGCCGCCGGCCAGGCGGACATTGCTGCCGTATTGGCCGATGTCGATGGCACCAGTGCGTTCGTTGCCATTGACGCGCGTTACCTGAACGGCTTGCGGCTGGACGTGATGGCCAGCCTGCGCCTGCGCGGCATCGCCATGCCGGCCCTCGTCGAACCCGGTGCGATTGTGGCGGCCGGCGTGCGCGTGCAGGACAACTGCTGGATCGGCGCCGGCGCGATTGTCCAGCATGGCAGCCGGATCGGTTTCAATACCGTCATCGGCGCCGGCGCCATTGTCGGCAGCGGCGCCACCGTGGGCCACTCGTGCTGGATCGACGACGGCGTCGTGATCGGCCGCGGCGCGCAGATCGGCGCGCAGGTCATGCTGGGCCTGGGTGTCATCGTCGGTCACGGCCGCCACGTCGGCAAACTCTGCATCATCGACAAGCCGGGCCGGATCGACAGCGACGTCACCGCCAAAACTTTCATCCATGCCTCCCATGCCCAGCCGATCGTGATTGTCGGCGGATAAATCAGGCACACCCATTCAATCGAAGGCAACTGCGAGAACATGAAAGACTATTCATTGAAAAGCGGCGAGCGCTATACGTCACTCGACCTTAACCCATAGGTTTATACACAAGTCACCCAGCTTCGTCGCGTAGCGCCTTGATGGTGAGCGCGGCGACGCGCACATCCTGAATGCCCTGCCAGATCGTTTTGACGCCCGGATCACCATCGCCTTTTCGTCCG
>JALYUM010000176.1 GCA_030853745.1 Pseudomonadota bacterium
GTCAAACAGGTGCACCTCAATCCAGATGTATCGATCAACGAAACAACGGCACCGGCATCAAATGCGCCGCTGTTTAAAAGAGCGGCTTAATGGCTACTAACGCGACAACTAGCTTGACAACTATCGATCGCCGGACCTGACCCCCGCTTTTTTGACCCCCGCCTTTTTGACCGTGGCCTTTTCTTTCGCTTTTTCTCGCCTTTTGTCAGGCCACTGATCTATACCTTGGATCAAATAAAAGCCGGCATGCATGCCGGCTTTTATTGGGGGATGAAGCGCGCTTATTTGGCGTTCATCAGGGCTACGGTGGTGTCGAGCATGCGATTCGAGAAGCCCCACTCGTTGTCGTACCACGACGATACTTTCACCAGGCGGCCCGACACTTTGGTCAGTGTCGAATCGAAGTTCGACGATGCCGGGTTGTGGTTGAAGTCGATCGAGACCAGTGGCTCGGTCTGGTACGTCAGGATGTCTTTCAACGGGCCTTCGGCGGCGGCTTTTTCCATCAGCTGATTGACTTCTTCAACAGTGGTGTCACGTTTGGCGATGAACGTCAGGTCGACCAGCGACACGTTGATGGTCGGTACGCGGATCGCGAAACCGTCCAGCTTGCCGTTCAGTTCCGGCAGCACCAGCCCTACCGCAGCGGCCGCGCCGGTCTTGGTAGGAATCATGCTGTGCGTGGCCGAGCGGGCACGGCGCAAGTCTTCGTGCATGACGTCCGACAGCACCTGGTCGTTGGTGTACGAGTGGACCGTCGTCATCAGGCCGGTCTCGATACCGATGGCGTCGTTCAACGGCTTGACCAGCGGGGCCAGGCAATTGGTGGTGCACGATGCGTTCGAAATCACGGTGTCCGACGCTTTCAGCACGGCCTGATTCACGCCGTACACGATGGTCGCGTCGACATCCTTGCCTCCCGGCGCCGAAATGATGACTTTCTTGGCGCCGCCCTTCAGGTGGGCCGACGCTTTTTCTTTGGTGGTGAAAAAGCCGGTGCACTCCAGCACGACATCCACACCCAGCTCGCCCCATGGAATTTCGGCAGGGTTACGCTGCGCGAACACGCGGATCGGATCGCCATTGACGATCATGTTGTCGCCTTCGACCGTCACGGTACCGGGAAACTTGCCGTGCACGGTGTCGTGGCGCGTGAGGTGGGCATTCGATTTGGCGTCGCCCAGGTCGTTGATGGCGACGATCTGGATATCCTGCTTTTTGCCGCCTTCGTAGAAAGCGCGCAGTACATTGCGGCCGATGCGGCCATAACCGTTGATTGCAACTTTGATCGTCATGCTTTTGCTCCTGATTTAAAAAAAGAAATCGGAGGGCGCCGCGGCGTTGTCTCCTGCCGCAGCAACCCGTTTTTTTA
Organism: Pseudomonadota bacterium; assembly: GCA_030853745.1. Lineage (GTDB taxonomy): Bacteria > Pseudomonadota > Gammaproteobacteria > Burkholderiales > Burkholderiaceae_D > JALYUM01. The sequence continues at coordinate 1,373 of JALYUM010000176.1, forward strand.
ACAACCCGTTTACTGTGCGAGCACGATTTTGGCCGTAGCCACGACGTTCTCGACGGTGAAACCGAAGTACTTGAACAATACTGGCGCCGGAGCCGATTCGCCAAAGGTGTCGAGGCCGACCACTGCGCCTTCCAGTCCAACATACTTGTACCAGAGACCAGTGACGCCGGCTTCGATGGCCACCCGCGGCGTACCGCGTGTCAGCACGCTGGCTTTGTACGCGGCATCCTGGCGATCGAACACATCGGTCGACGGCATCGACACCACGCGCACAGCCACGCCTTCAGCTTCCAGCGCAGCAGCAGATGCCATGGCCAGTTCGATTTCCGAACCGGTGGCAATGAGGATGACTTTCGCGTCGGCAGCATCTTTCAGCACATAACCACCCTTGGCGATATCGGCGATCTGCGCTGCGCTGCGGTCCATGAACGGCAGGTTCTGGCGCGAAAAGATCAGTGTCGACGGGCCATCGCGGCGCTGCACTGCCGCGCCCCATGCCACTTGCGATTCCACGGTGTCGCACGGGCGCCAGTTGTCGAGGCCAGGAATCAGGCGCAGCGAGGAAATATGTTCGACGGACTGGTGGGTTGGGCCGTCTTCGCCGAGGCCGATCGAGTCGTGGGTGAACACGAAGATCGAGCGCAGCTTCATCAAGGAGGCCATGCGCAGCGCGTTGCGGCTGTAGTCGGAGAATGTCAGGAACGTGGCGCCGAACGGGATGAAACCGCCGTGCAGGGCGATGCCGTTCATGATCGCGCTCATGCCGAATTCACGCACACCGTAGTTGATGTGATTGCCTGGCTTACCCGAACGCAGATTGGTCGACTCTTTCCAGTTGGTGAGGTTCGAACCGGTCAGATCGGCCGAACCGCCGAGGAATTCCGGCAGTACCGGGGCCAGTGCCTGGATGGCGTTCTGGCTGGCCTTGCGGGTGGCAATGGTTTCCTTCTTGTCGACGCAGGCAGCGATGGCCGCGTTCAGCACTTCGTCGAAATTCTCCGGCAGATCGCCAGCCATGCGGCGGATCAGTTCGGCAGCCTCGGCCGGGAAATCGGCGCTGTAGGCAGCGAATTTGTCGTTCCACTCGGCTTCCAGTGCAGCGCCGGTTTTGGTCGCGTCCCAGGCGGTGTACAGGTCGGCCGGGATGTCGAACGGGATCGGATCCCACAGCAAGTGCTCGCGCACAGCGGCAATTTCTTTGTCGCCCAATGCGGCGCCGTGGACCTTGTCGCCGCCCTGCAGGTTCGGCGAACCCTTGCCGATGATGGTCTTGCAGCAGATCAGGGTTGGCTTGTCGGACAGTTTGGCTTGCGCAATGGCTGCTGCGACTGCAGCGACATTGTGGCCGTCGACTGCAGGAATCACGTTCCAGCCGTAAGCGGCGAAGCGGCCCGGGGTATCGTCGGTAAACCAGCCTTCGACTTTACCGTCGATCGAGATGCCGTTGTCGTCGTACAGCGCCACCAGTTTTTTCAGTTTCAAGGTGCCGGCCAGCGAGCACACTTCGTGCGAAATACCTTCCATCAGGCAACCGTCGCCGAGGAATGCATACGTGTAGTGGTCGACCACTTCATGGCCCGGCTTGTTGAACTCGGCAGCCAGCAGGTATTCGGCGAGTGCCATGCCGACCGCGTTGGCGATGCCCTGGCCCAGCGGACCGGTAGTGGTTTCCACGCCTGGCGTGATGCCAACTTCCGGGTGACCCGGCGTTTTCGAGTGCAGCTGGCGGAAATCGCGCAGATCGTCCATGGTCAGCGCGTAGCCGGACAGGTGCAGCAACGCGTAATGCAACATGGAGCCGTGGCCGTTCGACAGCAAGAAGCGGTCGCGGTTGGCCCAGTGCGGATTGGCTGGATTGTGACGGTAGTGACCGTCCCACAGCGCGACCGCGATGTCGGCCATTCCCATTGGCATGCCCGGATGGCCGGAGTTGGCCTTCTGGACCGCGTCCATTGCCAGCGCGCGGATCGCATTGGCCATCAAAGTCGTTGTTTGTACTGGTTTCATGGGTGAGTATGCTTAAAAAGCAGAAGGCTGATGAGGAAAGCGGGGGCGCTGGGCAGGCCATGGAAACGGGCCGTACCGGTAAGCCATAGACAACTATTTTACCAGACAGGGGCGCCGCCGAATTAAAATGCGCCCTCCCGATCCCTCTGAATTGGTTCCGCATGCCCCGCTTTTATTGCCCCCTGCCCCTTGCCGCCGGCCTTACTGTCGACTTGCCCGAAGCTGTCGCCCACCATTTGCACGTGGTGCGCCAGCAAGCCGGCGACCAGCTGACGTTGTTCAATGGCGAAGGCGGCCAGTATCGCGCCACGCTGCTCGACGTGGGCAAGCGCCGCGCCAGCGCGCAGGTCGATGCTTTCGACGCCATCGACGTCGAACTCGGCTATGCCATCACGCTGGCACAGGCGCTGCCGGAAGCGTCAAAAATGGACTGGATCATTGAGAAAGCCGTCGAACTGGGTGTGGCGGCCATTCAACCGCTGGCGGCGCAGCGCTGCGTGACACGCCTGTCCGGCGAGCGCCTCGACAAACGCCATGCACACTGGGAGGGCATCATCGTGGCGGCGTCCGAACAAAGCGGACGCAACCGGCTGGCGCTGCTGGCACCACTGGCCGATGTCAACAAATGGCTGGCACAACCGCCACAGCAGCCGCGCATCCTGCTCAGTCCGCGCGGCAATGAAACACTTGCCGCCTGGGCCAGCGCGCGCGCAGCGCAGGACGTCACATTGATGGTCGGCCCCGAGGGTGGCTTTTCAAAGGAAGAAGAAGATGCGGCAATGACTGCGGGAGCCATCGCCGTGACGATGGGTTCGCGCGTCTTGCGCACCGAAACCGCGGCACTGGCGGCAGCGGCTACCCTGCAGGCGATCTGGGGATAAATCGCCAGGCAATGATTATCGTCTGGCCACGCTGGCAATGCAGGGCCCGGTGGTCATCTGCCGCCGTTGTTGACGCCACTCTCCATGGTGCGCTGGTTATCGAACGATTGCATGTCGATGTTCTCCTTATCGCTCCGTGTCGAACTTTTCTTGGCAATCAGGGAACCAAGCGGCGTGTAGGTCGACTCGACCGGTGCGCCGGCAACTTTCTCCCCTTCAGGCGCACTCGCGCATCCACCGCATACGACAGCACTTGCAACGATCAACAGGGTCAGCAATTTCATGGAAAACTCTTTCGTTCGGTTGGTAATCAAAAATTAATCTTAACGAATAGTTGCTGTATTTTCAACTGCCAAGGCGTTGCATTTTTGAGAATGTTTAAAAAAAACGGGACGCCGCAGCGTCCCGTTTTACCTTGCATCGAACTACTTAGAATACGTAGCTCAGGCCCAGGCTGTAGAAGCGACCGACTGCGCCTGCCTGGTGGTACGACGCGTTGTAAGTCGTTTGCGTCGACGAGTTGCCGTAGGTGTTGAAGTCGACCGGAGGTGCGCGGTCAAACGCGTTCAGGATCGATGCTTTCAAGCTCAGGTTTTCGGTCATCTTGTAGTTCATGTTGAAGTTAACCGACGTGAACGAAGCAATGTGGCAGAAACGCTCAGGCTGTACCAGTCCGGAGAAGTAAGCACGACCCGTGATGGTTGCCGACGAGGTACCGCAGTCGGTAGCACCAACCGATGGATCCAGACCCGAGAAATCGCTGGTGTAGTTGAGCGTACCGGTCAGGTCCAGAGGGCCTTTCGAGTAGGTCAGCGCCAGTTGTCCACGATCTTTTGGCGAACCGGTTGCACCCGACACCACCGACGGACCCTGCGTGCCAGCCAGCTGGTAAGTTACGCCAGCAACGGTCTGCTCGTAGCTGATCGTGTGCGCAAAGCTCGCGCTCGCCTTGAGCGAACCGGCTTCGCCTGGCAGACGCATGCGGTAGCTGATGTCTGCTTCGATGCCGGTGGTCTTCGTCGAGCCGCCGTTGATGTATGGCGATTGTGCGTACAGGATTGGACCGGCAGCAGGCGTCGTCAAAGTGGTAGTGCTGCCAACGCCTGTGTAGACATCGACTGGCAGTGCAGGTCCACGCACGAAGGTCGGGAAATACGTCGGATCGTTACCGGCTGCGGTCACGATCTGGTTTTCCACCTTGATGTTGTAGTAGTCCAGCGTTGCATTGACGTTACGGACTGGCTCGACAACGATACCCAGCGTGTACGACTTCGACTTCTCAGGCGACAGCTTGGTGTTGGTGGTCTGCACGTATGCTGGCTGCAGCGTGCACGAACCAGCCGTGCTGCCAGCTGCCGTCGGATTGTTCACACCGCCCGGGCACAGGATTGGATCGGCCACGCCGTTGTACGAGAAGAACGAACCGGCGTTACCGGTCTCTGCCGGGTTAGGCGCGCGGAAACCACGTGCAAACGTACCGCGCAGTGCAAACGCTTTCGACGGCGTCCACTTGAACGTGGCCGCAGGCGTGAACGAATTGCCGTAGGTGTCGAAGTGGTCATAACGGCTCGACACGTGCAGTTCGATATCCTTGATCGGCGTTGCTTGCAGCTCGCCAAATACAGCGGTGTTGGTTTCCGAACCGACGACGAATGCCGACGTATTGCCAACCTGACCGTTTGCGGTCAGCGGCGAAGCCGGCGCGTCCCAGGTACGTTTGTGATAGTGCACACCAGCAGCCAGCGCCAGTGGGCCTGCGCCGAGTTGCATCAGCTCACGCGAACCGACTGCATCGAAATAATTCAGGCTCGACGTCAGTGTGCTCGAGAAACGTGGCGAGACAGTGTCGGTGATAGCCTGCGAGTTGTTGCCAACGACATTGAACGTGCCGTTGCGGATCGCGTTGTACAACGCAGTACGGTCGACGTAGCCGCTGAAGTCAATATCGACTTTCGACTGCGTCATGCCGGCACCGATGTTGGTGTTCCAGCCCCATGCCGAACCGGTCAGGTCAAGCGCGAAGCGGGTGGTGCTGGCGGTGTTGTGCTGCTGGGCATTGCCATCCAGACCAGGAATATAGCCGTACAGGCGTGCATTGCCGGTCTGTGCGGCGGTGGTGCCTGCCACGAAATTATTCGTCAGGCCAGTGCCGACAACCGCGCCTGGAACGAAGCGGGTCGTGGTGATGGCGCCAACGCCGCTTTGCAGTACGCCATTGTTCAGCGTGGTGGTGCCAGCGAAGTTCGATGGCGAATACGTCAGGCCAGGACCACGATTATTGGTGTTGGTACGATTGAACATCGAACCTTTGAACGCCAGTTCCCAGTCGTTACCCAGTTTTTTGGTCATACCGACCAGCAAATTGATGTTTTCAGTTGGTGGCTGGATGAAGCCTTGCGTGTCACGCACGGCGCAACCGCCGGCACGGTACTTGTCGAAGTTGCAGCTTGGGTCCAGGAAACGGTAGTTTGCCGGATTGTTGACGTTGGTAACGCCAGCTGGGTTGACGCCACCTTCGTTGTACAGGTAAGGCGTGTTGGCTGCGGTCAGGAAGCCGTTCAGCGAGATTGGCGTGCCGGTAGGTCCAAGGCGGGCAACAGGTACGCCCAGCGTCAGGTTGTTACCACCGCTCGAACGGAAATCGCGGTTGGCCCAGACGTTAGAATCACGGTCGGACACCATGATGGCGTCCTGGCGACGCCATTCGACCGTAGCGAATGCGTTGTAGCCGTCGGTATCAAGGTCGCCCTTGCCGAAGGAGACCGAAGCGCGGTTGGTCTTGCCGCCGCCGTGTTGCGTGTTGCCGCTTTCAGCCGAAGCACGCACGCCGGTCAGGTTCTTTTTCAGCTTGATGTTGATCACGCCGGCGATCGCGTCCGAGCCGTACAGCGACGAGGCGCCGCTCTTCAGCACTTCGATCGAATCGATCGAGTCGAACGGGATGTTGGAGACGTCAACGAACGAACGCTGCGAATCGTCGCCGATTGCGTAAGGAGACATGCGGTGGCCGTCGATCAGCACCAGAGTCGAGCCGACCGTCAGGCCGCGCAGCGAAACGCCGGATGCGCCGTTGGCGAATGCGCCGGAGAAGCCGGTGCCGAGGGTACCGGCGCCGTTGGCAGCCAGATCGCTCAACAGTTCAGCGACCGAAGTCTTGCCGCTGCGCTGGATATCCTGGGCCGTGATGACTTGTACTGGTGCTGCGGTTTCAATATCTGTACGGCTGATCAGCGAACCGGTCACGACCACACGCTGTGGTGCTGGCTCTGCGCTCGTGGTTTGTGCCATGGCCGGGCTGATGGCTGCCATCGACAGGGCACCGGTAGCGATTGCGCTGGCGATTGCGAGTGGCATCGACTTCAATTTAAAACTCATGTAAACATCTCCTTACGGCGGTTCTCGGATGGTCTGGCTGCTCTGCTGCGGGTTGACCCCGTCAGCTGCACCTTTTGGGTGTATGTATAGGGACGTCAGGGCCGGGGCCATGTCATCTCCATGTAATACATCAGACCATGCACGAGGAATAAGCGTCAATATCGGAGGTGGGTGAACGTATGCAGGAAACAACACGTTTATCAAGAATGTAATACCCAAAGTAACTACTGGTAAAAATACGCTTGTCATGGACAGCAAATAACAAAAAAAGGACGCCGAAGCGTCCTTTCTGGTTTTGAAGCGGCAGCTGCAGGCTGCCTTTTTCGTTAAACCAACAAATTAAAACACGTAAGCCAGGCCCAGGCTGAAGAACCGGCCCACGGCGCCTGCCTGATGCAGCGAAGCGTTGTATGACGTTTGCACACCCGAGTTGCCGTAGGTGCCGACGTCGATCGGCGGCGCTTTGTCGAACACGTTCAGAATCGTGCCTTTCAAGGTCAGGTTCGGCGACAGTTTGTACTGCACGTTCAGGTTTGTTACGGTGAATGAAGCAGTGTGGCAGTAGTAGTCTGGCTGACCACCCGGAACGCCATCGAAGTAGTTACGCCCACCGGCATCTTTCCCGGTTGATGCGCAATCGGTGGCACCCACGGACGGATCGAGCGTCGAGAACGAACTGGTGTAGTTCACGTTGGCCGTGACATCGAGCGGGCCGCGGTTCCAGTTCAGTGAGAACTGGGCCCGGTCTTTTGGATTGCCGGTAGCGCCGCCCACGCCCGACGGGCCCTGGGTGCCTGCCAGCTGATAACTCGTACCATTCACACTCTGGGTGTAGTCAAAAGTGTGTGCGGCCGAGAGATCGGCGCGCAGCGTGCCCATTTCACCTGGCAGACGGAAACGGTAGTTGATCGCCGCTTCGATACCGCTGGTGGTCGTCTTGCCGGCATTGATGTAACCGGACGTGGCGTACAAGATCGGACCGACCGGCGACAATACCGAGGCGATGGAACCGTCGGCTTGCACGGTATCCATCTGGGTCGGAGCGCCGCGAACGAACGCCGGCACGTAGTTAGGATCGCTGGTGGCAGCGCTGACGATCTGGTTGCTCAAATCGATCTTGTAGTAGTCCAGCGTGGCGCCCAGTCCGGCGGTCGGCGCGAGCACGATGCCCAGGTCATACGACTTGGATTTTTCTGGGGACAACGTCTGGCTGGTTTGCTGGACGAAGACCGGGGTGAAGCTGCAATAGACCGGTACGCTGCCTGGTGTCGTCCGGCTGCCGCTGGCGCACAGGACCGGATCGGTGATGGCGTTGTACGAGAAGAACGATCCCGCGCTGCCCGACTCCGATGGATTCGGTGCACGGAAGCCACGCGCAAAATTACCGCGCAGGGCAAACTGCTTGACTGGCGTCCACTTGAAGTTGGCTGCCGGCGTGAACGAGTTGCCGTAGGTGTCGAAGTGATCGTAACGGGCCGAGAAATCCAGTTCGAGGTTTTTCAGCGGCGTGAGCTGCAATTCGGCGAAGCCTGCCGTATTGGTTTCCGTACCGAACACGAATGGCGAGGTGCTGCCGACCTGGCCATTGACAGTCAGCGACGATGGCGGCGCATTCCATTCACGTTTGTGATAGTGGAAACCACCGGCCAGGACCAGCGGACCGGCCATCAGCTGCGTCAGTTCGCGGCTACCCGACACGTCGAAGTAATTCAGTTTCGAATCGTTTGTGTTCGAGAACTTTGGCGACACTGCCGCGATCTGCGCTGGCGAATTTCCACCGAGAACGTTGAAGGTGCCGGCAGTAAGCGCGTTGTACAAGGCGACCCGGTCGACGTAACCGCTGTAGTCGATCTGTACTTTGGATTCGGTCATGCCGGCAGCAATGCGCGTGTCCCAGCCCCAGGCGTTACCGGTCAGGTCCAGCGAAAAACGGGTTGCCGTGGCGGTATTTGCCGACGTGCTTGTCGCATCGACGCCCGGAATATAGCCGTACAGGCGGGCACGGCCATTCTGTGCAGCCGCCGTTCCAATTGCCGGCACTGCCACAAACGGATTGACAACACCGGCGCCGACCGCTGCGCCAGGAGCAAACGTGGTTGGGTTGATGGCGCCAACGGCTGGGCTCAGGCTGCCGTTCGGGCTCAGGGCGTTGAAGCCGACAAAGCTCGACGTCGAATAGACCGGTGGCACGCCGCGGTTATTCGTACCGTCGCGCTTGAAGAACGAGCCCTTGAATGCCAGTTCCCAATTGCTGCCCAGCTTTTTGGTCATGCCCAGCAACACGTTGATGTTGTCGGTTTCAGGCTGGATGTACGACGAATTGTCGGTCACTGCGCACTGGCCGGCACGGTACTTGGTGTAATTGCAGCTTGGGTCCAGGAACGAAAAGTTGGCTGGATTGCTGGCGCCGCCGGTGCCGCTGGCGTTGTACAGGAACGGGGTGCTGGCCTGGGTCAGGAAATTGTTATAAGCAGTTGGCACACCCAGCGTCAGATCGTTACCGCCACGCGAACGCCAGTCGCGCGTATTCCAGTCGTTGCCGGTACGGTCAGAGATTTTGATGGCGCCCTGGTGACGCCATTCGGCGGTAACGAAAGCATTGTAACCATCGGTATCAAGATCGCCCAGACCCGTGCTGATGGATGCGCGCTGTGTTTTGCCGCCGCCGTGCTGGGTGTTGCCAGCTTCGGCTGCCACGCGTGTACCCGTGTAATTTTTCTTCAGTTTGATGTTGACCACGCCAGCCACGGCATCCGAACCGTACAGCGACGACGCGCCGGCTTTCAGGATCTCGATGCTTTCAATGGCGTCGAATGGAATGTTCGACACGTCGACAAACGAACGCTGCGCATCGTCGCCCAGCGCATAAGGCGCCACGCGGTGACCGTCGAGCAATACCAGGGTGGCGCCGACCGACAGGCCGCGCAGCGAGACGCCGGAAGCGCCATTGGCGAATGCGCCAGAAAAACCGGTACCCAGCGTACCGGCGCCGTTTGCGGCCAGATCGCTCAGCAGTTCAGCGACCGAGGTCTTGCCGCTGCGCTGGATATCGGCCGCAGTAATCACTTGCACGGGCGTGGCCGTTTCAGCAGTGGCGCGGCTGATCAGCGAGCCGGTCACGACAACGCGTTGCGGCGCAGGTTCGGCACTCGTGGTTTGTGCGAACGCCGGGTTGACCGCAGCCATCGACAAAGCGCCGGTGGCGATAACGCTGGAGATAGCAAGGGGCATCGACTTCAGTTTAAAACTCATGGAAACATCTCCTTCTGGGGCATGATCTCTGGGGTAGTCTGGCTGTTATGACTGCCGGCTCGCAGGTCCGGCAGTTGCACCTTGTGGGTGTCTGTTGTGACGCGTAACCTTTGGTTACACACCATGTGATACATAGAAACATGTGCCCTGTTTCAGTGTCAATATTGTTGACACCAAAAGTAGTTGAGATACAACACTTTCCACAAGATTGTCAGTTGTGCCATTCGTGCACGCACATCGCCCACGCAATTTGCAAGATGGTCCGGCACGCCCCCGAAGCAGGTAAAATAGCGGGTTGAACCCCGCCGCGACCTGTCTCCATGCTTAGAATTGCCGAACTCAAACTGCCCCTCGATCACCCGAACGATGCCCTGCGCGACGCCATCCTGGCGCGCCTCGGCATCGCCCCGGAAGCCCTGATTACCTTCGACGTATTCAAACGCAGTTACGACGCCAGGAAGCGCAGCGCAATCGTGCTGATTTACTCGGTGAATGTGTCGGTGCACGACGAAGCCGGCGTGCTGGCGCGCATGCAACACGACCTGCATGTGCAGCCCTCCCCCGACACCAACTACCGTTTTGTGGCCGGCGGCGAGCGCCTGCAGGGACACGATGCCAACGAGCGCCCGATCGTCGTCGGCACCGGTCCGTGCGGCCTGTTCGTGGCGTTGATCCTGGCGCAGATGGGCCTGCGTCCGCTGATCCTGGAACGCGGCAAGGTGGTGCGTGAACGGACCGTCGACACCTTCGGTTTCTGGCGCAAACGCGAGCTCAATCCGGAGTCGAATGTGCAGTTCGGCGAAGGCGGCGCCGGCACGTTTTCGGATGGCAAACTGTACAGCCAGATCAAGGACCCGAAACATTACGGCCGCAAGGTGCTGACCGAGTTCGTCAAGGCGGGTGCGCCGGAAGAAATCATGTACGTTAGCAAACCGCACATCGGCACGTTCCGCCTCGTCAAAATGGTGGAAGAAATGCGCGCGACGATCATCGCGCTGGGCGGCGAATACCGTTTCGATTCACGCGTCGACGACGTGCTGGTCGACCGCGATGGATCAGGCGATGGCCAGATCCGCGGCGTGGTGCTGACCAGTGGCGAACAAATCCGCAGCCGCCACGTCGTGATGGCGATTGGCCACAGCGCGCGCGACACGTTCGAAATGCTGTTTGCGCGCGGCGTGTACATCGAAGCGAAGCCGTTTTCCATCGGCTTCCGCGTCGAGCACCCGCAGTCGCTGATCGACGCGTGCCGCTTCGGCCCGAATGCCGGCAACGACATCCTTGGCGCTGCCGATTATAAAATCGTCCACCATGCCGCCAACGGCCGGTCCGTGTACAGTTTTTGCATGTGCCCGGGTGGCACCGTGGTGGCAGCTGCGTCCGAACCGGGACGCGTGGTGACCAACGGCATGAGCCAGTATTCGCGCAACGAGCGCAATGCCAACAGCGCCATCGTGGTGGGCATCACCCCAAGCGACTATCCGGGTCATCCACTGGCTGGCATTGAACTGCAGCGCCGCCTCGAAGAAGGCGCGTATGTGCTGGGCGGCTCGAACTACGATGCGCCGGGCCAGTTGATGGGCGATTTCGTGCGCGGCGTCGCGTCGACCACACTGGGTTCCGTGATCCCGTCATTTAAGCCGGCCGTCCACCTGACCGACCTGGGCCCTTCCCTGCCCGAGTATGCCATTACGGCGCTGCGCGAAGCCTTCCCCGCGTTCAATAAACAGATTCGCGGCTACTATCAGGAAGACGCGGTACTCACCGGCGTCGAGACGCGCACCTCGTCGCCGATCCGCATCAAGCGCCGCGACGACGACCTGCAAAGCCTGAACACGCGCGGCCTGTTCCCGGCCGGTGAAGGCGCGGGCTACGCCGGTGGCATCATGTCGGCGGCGGTCGACGGTATCCGCGTGGCGGAAGCTGTGGCGCTGTCGATGCTCGCTACCGTTCCCGGCGTGCCAGCTTGACGTCGAAAAACACCATCCTGCTGCCGGCGCTGGCGCTGTTCGGCTCGATGGTGTCGGTGAATACCGGCGCGGCCATTGCCAAAAGCCTGTTTCCACTGGTGGGCAGCGAGGGCGTCACGGCGCTACGGGTCGGCATTGCGACCGTCCTGCTGCTGGCCGCGTTCCGGCCGTGGCGCCGCCCGATCGCGCGGGCCGACATCCCCAATCTGCTGATCTACGGCCTGATGCTCGGCCTGATGAATCTGCTGATCTACGGCGCTTTCAAAACCATCCCGATTGGTGTGGCCGTCGCGATCGAAGTCACCGGGCCGCTGGCCGTGGTGATCCTGCACTCGCGCCGTGCGCGCGATTTTGCGTGGGTGGCCTGCGCCGTGTTCGGCCTGTACCTGCTGCTGCCGTTGCACACGCAGACAGCGCCGCTCGATTTAACGGGCGTCGCGTATGCCTTCGGCGCCGCGCTCTGCTGGGCGTTGTACATCGTGTTCGGCAAGCGCGTGGCGCACATGGACGGCACGCAAGCGGTGTCGTGGGGCATGCTGGCGGCGTGCTTCCTGGCGCTGCCGCTGGGCGTCGCACACGCCGGCACCACGCTGCTCGAGCCGCATGTTTTGGCCATCGGCGTGGCAATTGCGGTGCTGTCCTCTGGCATTCCCTACCTGCTCGAAATGACCGCCCTGCGGCGCCTGCCGCACCGGGTCTTCGGCATCCTGGTCAGCTCGTCGCCCGCCATTGGCGCGCTGGCCGGCTTAGTGCTGCTGAACGAACGCTTGACCAGCATGCAATGGCTGGCCATGGCACTGATCATCGGCGCCTCAGCCGGCAGCGCCGCCACCTCGCGCGACTAATTCCCAACCCGGTAAAAACCAACCCGGGGTCAGGTCTGCCAATCGTACACGGGCTCTGCAATGTCGCCACTGCTGCCCCTTTTCAAGTGTCTTCCGCGGCAACAATTTGCGGGTGACGGCTGAGGTCGTGTCGGAATGGCAGACCTGACCCCGGGTTATTTACGTCAATACGCTGCGCCGGGTGTTGCCGGGGTTGCTGTAGCGCCATCGCCGAGGAAGTCGTGCGACAGTTTGCGCACGGCGTTGACGAACAGCATCACATCGACACCGACAGCGACAAAGGTGCAGCCGAGCGCCAGGTAGCGCCGCGCCAGCGCAGGGTCCGACGTCAGCGTGCCGGCGGCCTTACCCGACTTGACGATGGTGGCAATCGCCGCCTCGATGGCTGCCTGCACCTCCGGATGCCCGGGCTTGCCGCGATGGCCCATCGATGCGGCCAGGTCGGCCGGGCCGATGAAGACACCATCGACGCCATCGACCGCGCAGATGGCTTCCAGGTTGGCCATGGCGGCCACGGTTTCGGCCTGTACCAGCAGGCAGATCTGGCCGTCAGCGGCGTCCAGGTAATCGGTGTAGTCGCTGAAGTGCGACGCGCGCGCGACCGCGCTGCCGACGCCCCGGATGCCGTGCGGCGGATAGCGCGTGGCCGCCACCATCTCGGCGGCCTGCTCGGGCGTGTCGATCATCGGCACCAGCAAATTCTGGGCGCCGATGTCGAGCAGCTGCTTGATCAGCGCGACGTTGCCGGTGACGGCGCGCACCACTGGCTGGGCGCGGTATGGCGCCACCGCCTGCAACTGCGCCAGCGTGCTGCGAATGTCGTTCGGCGCGTGTTCGCCGTCGATCAGCAGCCAGTCGAAGTCGGCAGTGGCGGCAGCTTCGGCCGTGTAGGCGCTGGTCATCGACAACCACAGGCCGACTTGCGCACGGCGCGCGGCCAGGGACTGTTTAAAAGCATTGGTCGGCAGTTTTTTCATGAGACTCTTTCGGGAAAACTCAGGCTGGTTTCGGGGTGACGACGATGCGTTCGACCTTGCCCAGCAAGAAGGCATAGTTCAGGATCGCCAGCACGATCAGGCTGGCGGAAAAGAGCAGCGCCATATTAAACGAGCCGTAGGCGCCGACGATGAAGCCGGTGACGATCGGGCCGATCACGCCACCCATATTCGACACACTGTTCTGCAGGCCGGCCACCATCGACGTCATGTTCTTCGGCGCCACGTCGCCTGGCAATGCCCAGACTTGCGACGCCGCGATGGTGGTGCCTGATTTTGCCACGCACAGCAAAATGACGGCCACGGTCGTCGATTCAGCGAACGCGGCGAAACCGATACTCGATGCCATCACCAGGCCGACGATCAAAAACAGTTTGCGGGTGGCGGTGAGCGACAGCTTGCCGGAGGCGTACACGCGGTCCGACAGCCAGCCGGCCACTACCTCGACCAGCATCGCGATGATCATCGGCAGCGCCGCGGCCATTCCCATCTGCATGAGGCTCATGCCGCGTTCCTTGACCAGGTAGCTTGGCAGCCAAGTGATGAAGAAATACGAGTTGTAGTTGATCATGAAAAAGCCGATGCACATGGCCCAGATGTTGCGGTGCCTGAGCAGCTCATACCACTTCATCGGCATGACCTTGTCGTCGTAGTCGACCTGCGACACGCCGTCCATGATGTGCGCCAGTTCGGCAGCGTTTACACTTGGATGATTGGCGGGCGACTCGCGGAAGAACCAGAACCACACCACGCCCCACAGCACGCCGAGCGAACCGACGATGGCAAACGTGAGCTTCCAATCGAACACGGAAATGAGGTAAGCGATCAGCGGCAGGGCCACGGCGCCGCCGAATTTCGAGCCGCTGTCGAAAATGCCGGCCACCGTGGCGCGCTCCTGTTTCGGGAACCACTTGGCGGCAATGCCGGCGTTGCTCGGATACGCCGCAGCCTCGCCAACGCCCAGTGCCACCCGCAGCGCGACCAGCGATTTGAAACCGGTGGCAACGCCGGTGATGGCTGTCGCGAGCGACCACCAGACCACGGCCAGGCCGAGCGTTTTCTTCTGGCCGTATTTGTCGGCGATGTAGCCGGCTGGCAGCTGCAGCAGCGCGTACGACCAGAAGAACGCCGACAGCACGATCCCCATCTGGAACGGCGTCAGCGCGAATTCGGACTGGATGTGCGGGGCGGCGGCCGACAGCACGGTGCGGTCGATATAGTTGATCGCGATGGCGGCCCACATCATCGCCGCGACCCACCAGCGGACGTTGGTTTTGCGTTGCTGCGCTTGCTGAATATTCATGCATGTCTCCGTAATGTGGCGGCGCTCTGTGGCGCCTGTTTGCCAGGTTTCAAATGGGTGGGATGCAACAGTCCGCCGCGCCCTGGTGGGGCGCGTCGAACATTAAAAAGAGAGAAACGGTACTGGTTTCTTTACGCCAGATTGCCCTGGCACAGATACTTGATGTGCATGTAATCCTCAAGTCCGTAGCGCGAACCTTCGCGGCCGTAACCGGACTCCTTGACGCCGCCGAACGGCGCCGCTTCCGACGCCACCGCGCCCTCGTTGATGCCGACGATGCCGGTTTCCAGCGCGGCCGCCACGCGCGCGATGCGGCGCACATCGTTTGAATAGAAATACGCGGCCAGCCCGAACGGTGTGTCGTTGGCGCCCTGCACGGCTTCGGCCTCGGTGTGGAAGCGGAAGATGGCCGCCACCGGCCCGAAGGTTTCTTCGTTGGCCAGTTCCATGGCGGGCGTGGCGTCGCACAGCACAGTCGGCGCGTAGTAGGTATCGGACTGGCGCGTGGCATCCTTGATGCGCTGGCCGCCGGCAACCAGGCGCGCCCCGCGGGCAATCGCATCGTCGACGTGGCGCGCGATCTTGTCGACCGCGCGCCCATTGATCATCGGGCCGATCTGCGACGCCGGATCGGTGGCCGGGCCAACCTGCATCGCCCGCACCCGCTTGCCGAGCGCGTCGACGAAGGCGTCGTACACACCGTCCTGCACATACACGCGGTTCGGGCACACGCAGGTCTGACCGCCGTTGCGGAATTTGGACGCGATCAGACCATCCACCGCGGCATCCAGGTCGGCATCGTCGAACACGATGAAGGGGGCATTGCCACCCAACTCCAGCGACAGTTTTTTCAGCGTCGCGGCCGATTCGCGCGCGAGGTGCTTGCCGACAGGAGTGGAGCCGGTAAAACTGATCTTGCGCACGCGCTTGTCGGCCAGCCAGACATCGACTACTTCCGGCGTCTGCTCACGCGAGGCGCTGACGATATTCAACACGCCCTCCGGCACGCCGGCCTGCTGCGCCAGCCACACCAGCGCCAACGCGGTCAGCGGCGTATCTTCGGCGGGCTTCGCCACCACGGTGCAGCCAGCGGCCAGCGCCGGGGCGATTTTGCGGGCGATCATCGCCAGCGGAAAATTCCACGGCGTGATCACGGCGACGACGCCGACCGGCTCCTTCACCGCCATCATGCGCCGGCCGGGCACCGCTGCCGGAATGATGTCGCCATACACGCGGGTTGCCTCCTCGGCGAACCACTCGATGTACGACGCGCCGTATGCCACTTCGCCGCGGCCTTCCGCCAGCGGCTTGCCCTGCTCCAGCGAAATCAGGCGGCCGAGGTCGTCCTGGTGCTGCAGCAGCAAGGCATGCCAGCGCTTCAGGATCTGCGCCCGTTCGCGCGCCGGGCGCACGCTCCACGCGCCAAAGGCTGCATGGGCGGCGTCGGCAGCAGCGGCAGCATCCACCGCGCCGCTATCGGGCACCTGCGCAATCACGGCGCCGGTAGCGGGATCGGTCACGTCGAGTACCTTGCCGCTGTGCGCCGCCTGCCACGCGTTGCCGATGAAGTTTTGCGTGCGCAGCAGGTCCGCGCAAGTGAGTGTCAGGGAGTTGTTCATGGTGTTCTTTCCGAATGATGGTTCAGCTGACAATGCCGACGTGCCACGGCACGAATTCGTTGTCGCCCAGGCCCAGCAACTCGCTCTTGGTCTGCTTCCCCGATGCCGAATCGAGGATCAGCTGGAAAATGCGCTCGCCCATTTCATCGACGCTCAATTCGCCGTCGACGATCAGGCCGCAGTTGATGTCCATGTCTTCTTCAAGGCGCGTGAACATCGGCGTATTGCTGGCCAGCTTGATGGTCGGCGCCGGCTTCGAGCCAAACATCGAACCGCGCCCGGTGGTAAAACAGATCAGGTTGGCGCCGCTGGCAATCTGGCCGGTGCAGGCGACCGGATCGTAGCCGGGCGAATCCATGAACACGAAGCCGGCTTTATCGATCGGCTCGGCGTATTCGTACACTTCCTGCAGCGGCGTGGTACCGCCTTTCATGGCCGAGCCTAGCGATTTTTCAAAGATGTTGGCCAGGCCGCCCTGCTGGTTGCCGTGGCCGACCACGCCATTGAACTGGGCATTGTGGCCGGCCGTGTAATGCTCCCACCAGGTCAGGCGGTCGAGCAGTTTCTGGCCCACTTCCGGCGTCACCGCGCGGCGCGTCAGCATGTATTCGACGCCATGGATTTCCGGCGTTTCGGAGAGAATCGCAGTGCCGCCGTGGCGCACCAGGATGTCCATCGCCGCGCCCAGGGCCGGGTTGGCGGTGATGCCGGAAAAGCCGTCCGAGCCGCCGCATTCAAGGCCAATCTTCAGGTGGCTGGCCGACACCGGCTGGCGCGTCACATCGTTCGCCTTCGGCAGCATTTCCTTGACGGCGGCGATGCCTGCTTCGATCGTGGCGCGGGTGCCGCCGACATCCTGCATGACCATCGTGCGTGCCTGCGCGCCGGTTTCAATACCCTGTGATTCGACCAGCCCGGCGACCTGGTTGCGCTCGCAACCAAGGCCGACGATCAGCACGCCGCCGAGGTTCGGATGGCGCGCGTAGCCGGCGATGGTACGGCGCAGCACATCGAAGTGCTCGCTCGGCGACGACATGCCGCAACCGGTGGTCTGCGCAAACGCGACGACGCCGTCGACATTCGGATAGTCCGCCAGACGCTCGGGCGTAAAGTACCGGGCGATCTGCGTGATCACCGTCGACGAGCAGTTGACGGACGCCAGGATGCCGATGAAATTGCGGGTGGCCACGCGCCCGTCTTCCCGGACAATGCCCATGAACGTCGCGCGCTCGGCTTCCGGCACATAATCGACCGGGCGCACGTCCTGGCAAAAGCCGGGATCGCGGTCGAATTCGATCAGTTCCAGGTTATGCGAGTGGACATGGTCGCCAGCGGCGATATCGCGCGCGGCGACACCGATCACGGTATTGTATTTGAGGACCCGCGTGCCCTGCGGAATCGCCACGGCGGCGATCTTGTGCCCGGCCGGGACCTGGGCGCGCATGCGCAAACCCAGCTCCGGCACTTCCTGCCCCAGCCCCATCACCACGCGGGCGATCAGGACATTGTCGTTTGCGTGCAGACGGATCAACGCCGTCCTGTTTTTAAGCTCAACCATCACCAGCGTCTCCTCTAAGCCATCGTCATCCCCGCGCATGAGGCTGTTGCGAAAGCCCCTTCGGTTTTATAATTTCATCATGATCAACTTTGGCCGGAATCATGATGGGAAAGCCGCATAGGAAGGTCGGTGTGCCCGACGAGCAGCAGTTTCAGTTATTCGATGG